>JBMYYK010000028.1:0-29156 GCA_049609325.1 Flavobacteriaceae bacterium
GTAACGCCAATCCTGCTACTAACAGTAATGCCGATACCCCTTGAACAATTAATCCAAATTTTTCTTTATCAGAACGCTTAGCATCTTCTTCAACAGTATAGTTTTCAATTATTCTTGACGCTATTTCTGGCAATTTAGCACCGAAACCAAAGGCTCCTGTTAATTCTAACACAATTGCTGTTAATACTCCAGAAACAAATACTGGTAGTGTAATAATTTTCATTTGGTTAAAGAACTCAACAAAGTTCCATCCCATACGTTCACCAATCAATAAATTTTGTGGTTCTCCTACCAGCGTACACACTCCACCTAAAGCGGTACCTACAACACCATGCATAATCAAACTACGCAAAAAGCTTCTAAACTGCTCTAAAGTTTCTCCGCTTAACTCATCTTTATCTAATATTCCATCGTGGTCATAATCTGATGAACTTGAGTGGATTTTATGATACACCCCATAAAACCCGACCGCTACACTAATTAATACGGCAGTTACTGTTAGCGCATCTAAAAACGCCGATAATACAGCTGACAGCACCAAAAACAATAAGGACAGTATAAGTTTAGATTTTACTTTGGTAAATATTTTACTAAAAATATACATTAATAGTGGCTTCATAAAGTAAATTCCTGCCACCATAAATACCAGCAGGAGCACAACCTCTAAATTTTGATCTACTTCATGATACGCATTTTTAGCACTCGTTAAACCTAAGGCTACAATTTGTATAGCTAACAACCCTCCTGATTGCAGCGGATAACATTTTAATGCCATAGCTAAAGTGAATATAAATTCACCTATAAATAACCACGCACTAACCGTAGGATTAATAAAATATATTGGAATATTTATGATTAAAAACGTAATCATCACGTATTTAAACCATTTTGGACTGTTACCTAAAAAATATTTTAACATAATTAATTCTGTTTCTTTGGGTTAATTTACAACAACTGTTTTAATGCAATTTCAAATGCTGTTTTACATATTTCAGTTTTGCTATTATTTTTATCGTAAGTTTTTAGCAAGGCATTTTTAATAATATTTGATGTGTCATCAAAAATTGCTTTATCCTGCATTGGCTGTTCTACTCTTCCTTCCATTAAATATGCAAACACACGTGCAATACCACAATTTGAGACGAAGTCTGGCAACAAGCTCAAATGATTGTCAGTATATTCCATGATAGGACCGAAGAAAATTTCTTTATCTGCAAAAGGCACGTTTGCTCCTGGAGAAATGACTTCTAAACCTGTATCAATCATCTGTTGTACTTGCTCTTGAGACACTAATCTTGAAGCTGCGGCTGGTACAAATATTTCAGCTGGCAGACTCCATATTTTATCATTAATCTCTGCAAAAGGAATCATCTGTTCTGATGCAAGCTTATTACCATCTTTATTTAAAAACAAGCTCCTCATCTCTTCCATAGAAAACCCAGATTCATTTATCAAGCCTCCATCTTTATCAATTATACCAACAACCTTTGCTCCTAATTGTGTTAAGTAATACGCTGCTGCAGAGCCTACATTTCCGAACCCTTGCACTATGGCACGTTTTCCAGAAATATTCCCGCCATAAATAGTATAGTAATGCTTTACCGCTTCTGCTACACCATACCCTGTTAGCATATCTGCTACAGTATATTTTCTATTGAGGTCTGGAGAAAAATTAGCATCTTCTATTACTTTAATTACCCCTTGTCTTAACTGACCAATTCTGTTGATTTTATCAGCTTCGGTTGGCTTAAAATGGCCATTAAAAATACCTTCTTGAGGGTGCCATACTCCACAACTTTCTGTAATTGGAATTACATCTTTGTCAGCATCAACGTTCAAATCACCACCAGTTCCATAATAATGCTTTAATAATGGCGTAACGGCTTTATACCAACGCTCTAAAACACCGCGTTTTCTTGGGTCATTCGGATCGAAGTTTATCCCTGATTTAGCTCCTCCAATAGCTGGTCCTGAAACGGTAAATTTCACCTCCATTGTTTTGGCTAATGACAATACCTCGTTTTTATTTAAACCTTTACGCATACGAGTACCACCACCTGCGGCACCGCCACGTAGCGAATTTATAACTGTCCACCCTTCGGCTTCTGTTTCTTGATCTTTCCAATGAAAAACAATTTCTGGTTGCTTTTCTTCATATTGTTTTAGTAAATCTTTCATGATTTATTTTGCTTTAACTATAGTTTGAATGAATTAAACTGCCTGATATTCACGGCAAAAAATTGATTTAGTATGTATTAATAACCCCCTAAAGGGCGTTAAAGCTGTTCCATGTATTGTGGTTATAATTTATAAGTAGCCAAAGATAACAAACTAATTGCTATTATTTGCAAAATATACCACTCCAGATGAGTGGTTTTTTTGCGCTCCGGTAACAGAGGCCAAAACATTTACGTCTCCTCTTAATTTTAACACCCCTAGGAATCCAAATATCAATGCTTCTTTAAATTCTATCAACTTAGAATCTGGCATATGAATAGTATGCTCTGATAACGATTGTATTCTATCGATCAAAAATGAATTATACATTCCGCCTCCGGTAATTAACACCTTTCCTTTACTAACAAATTGTTTACTTATCTGAATAGCACAATGCTCTACAAATGTTCTTAAAATATCCGCAACAGGTAACTTACTCTTATCAATTAAAGGAAAAATAGTTGCTTTAACCCACTCCAACCCCAATGATTTAGGAAAATTCATTTGATAAAACTCTAAAGCATTTAACTCTTTCAAAAGATTAACATCTACCTGACCTGAAGACGCAATTTGTCCGCCATCATCATAAGATTTTCCTAGTTGTTGCATGTAATGATTAAGAACAATATTTACCGGACACACATCATAAGCAATGCGTTTATTACCATCATTTGTTGAAATATTTGAAAATCCACCTAAATTCAAACAATAGGTAAATTCAGAAAACAGCAGCTCATCTCCTATAGGCACTAATGGCGCTCCTTGTCCGCCTAGCTCTACATCTTGAACTCTAAAATCACACACAACCGTTTGCTGTAACACTTCTGATAATTTCTTCAAATTACCCATTTGAAATGTTATGCCATGTTCTGGCTGATGTAAAATTGTATGCCCATGAGAACAAACCGCATCAATTTTCTCTAACTTGAATTTCGCTATAAAATCTTGTATAACCTCAGCTAAAAACACCGTATAATTAACATCTAAAGTTTCTAGTTCCGATGTTTTATAATTGATTGCTTCTCGTAATTTCTGTTCCCAAGCTGGTGAATAAGCAATCGTTTCGCCGTAAATAATATCATAGGTCCATGTATTAGCATATTTAAAATGAAGATAGGCCACATCAACACCATCCAACGATGTGCCAGACATCACTCCAATTACATAATACTCATCTTTAACCATAACACTATCATATACGATTTACAACAAATATAGATATTCTAGAGCATTAAATTTACCCTTCATTACTCAACATTTTCGAACTGATTTCCTAAGCCTAAGGATATTAGCTGAATACTTATAAAAATCAAGAGAAATCTCTTATATTTGTGACTTTCTTATAAAAAACACATACAAAAACATATAAAAATGGATTTTAATCTTACAGAAGAACATATTATGATTCGTGATGCCGCAAGAGATTTTGCGCAGACTGAATTATTGCCAGGAGTAATTGAAAGAGATGACAAACAAGAATTCCCACAGGAACTTGTTAAAAAAATGGGGGATTTAGGATTCATGGGAATCATGGTTGACCCAAAATATGGAGGAAGTGGAATGGATGCCACTTCTTATGTATTAATCATGGAAGAGTTATCAAAAATTGACGCTTCTGCTTCTGTAATGGTTTCTGTAAACAACTCATTAGTATGCTACGGTTTAGAAGCATTTGGAACTGAAGCTCAAAAAGAAAAATATTTAACCAAATTAGCTACTGGTGAATGTATTGGTGCGTTTTGTTTAAGTGAACCAGAAGCGGGTTCTGATGCTACTTCTCAAAGCACAACTGCTATTGACAAAGGTGATCACTATGTGCTTAACGGAACTAAAAACTGGATTACAAACGGTGGTCGTGCAGAAGTCTATTTAGTTATCGCTCAAACAGACAGAGAAAAAGGACACAGAGGAATCAATGCATTTATTGTAGAAAAAGGCATGGAAGGATTTGATATTGGTCCTAAAGAAGATAAATTAGGAATTAGAGGTTCTGACACGCATACTTTACAATTTAACGACGTAAAAGTCCCTAAAGAAAATAGAATTGGTGATGACGGATTTGGATTCAAATTTGCGATGAAAACTTTATCTGGTGGGCGTATCGGAATCGCCTCTCAAGCTTTAGGAATTGCATCTGGTGCTTATGAGTTAGCATTAAAATATTCAAAAGAACGTAAAGCGTTTGGAACTGAAATTTGCAACCATCAAGCTATTGCATTCAAATTAGCAGACATGGCTACAGAAATTGAAGCTGCACGTTTATTAGTTATGAAAGCTGCTTGGGATAAAGACCAAGGTAATAACTACGATATGAGTAGTGCTATGGCAAAATTATACGCTAGTAAAGTGGCGATGGAACAAACTGTAGAAGCTGTACAAATTCACGGTGGTAATGGTTTTGTAAAAGAATACCACGTTGAGCGTTTAATGCGTGATGCAAAAATCACTCAAATTTACGAAGGAACTTCAGAAATTCAGAAAATTGTTATTTCAAGAGGTGTGATAAAAGGCTAAACTTTTAATTACATATAAGCATAAAAAAGACCGCTAATTAGCGGTCTTTTTTATTAACTAAACTTCCTAGGCTTGTTCAATAAAGTTAATCCATATCAAATCTAATTCCTAATGAGATGTTATTTTGCTTAGCATTAGGACTTGAAAACAATGGATTCAAATCATATTTTGTATACAGTCCAACTGCACCCCATGACACATAACCACTTAAACCATACACAAAGTCGTTAGCGTTAAAATCATCTTTTTGTTTATCTCTTTCCTTATCGCCATCAATACTATACTTTAATTTCTGACGTGTACCTATTCGTAAACCTGCATACCCCCCTATACCAACTTTAAACTTTTTTCGCGTAGAATAACGAAAATAATGCTCTCTTTCAATTTTCTTTGATGGTCCAAACTCAAAATGTATAGGAAGCACCAAATTTGTAAAACGAATTTTAGATTTTCTTAATTCATGTGGAAACGTTTCTAAGGTTGTAACATCGCCATTCCTAACAAAATACTGATTATTCTTAGGCTTTAAACTATTATATTGTAATGACACTCCATATTTAAAACGCAACCAATTGGACTCTTCAAACACACGAGTTCGCCATGCAAAACCTAATTCAAAAAAACGAGATCCTGCTGCTTTATATTCCGAATCATTTAATGATTTACCTTCTTGAATTGCGTTATTAAACCCCACTGCCACAACAATATCAGTATAGGTTCTTTTATCGCGTTTTCTTTTTTTATCTGGATTGATATTAATTATTCCTTTTCCTCCTATTGTAATTGAAAGTTTCCCGTCTATTCCTTCTGTGCCATTTTTTATATCAGTAACTTTTCTTTGAATTACGTAAGCATATTTAGTTGCGACTTCTTTTTTTAATTCACTCGCTTCTTCTAAAGAAATTTCTTCGTTATCTAATTTTACATTTATTTCTTCAATGTCTCTTTTCATTAACTCTTTCTGCTTCATAACAACTTTATCTATTCGTTGTTGCATTTCGAGTGTTATTGAATCTTTTTTTACTTCTTCTTGCGCAACTATAGGCGCAGCTAAACATAGCATCATTATTACAATGAGCTTTCTTGTACAAATTAACATAACTGTTCGTTTTTTAAATTAAAATTGATTGATGATGATTCTTGGTAATTAATTCTCATTTCGCTTTACCACAGCGGTTTTAGTTTTCTGAAACCCGCGCTTAAGTTTATTAAAAACATTTGCTTTGAAAGACAAATCAAGCTCCTGTTCAACATCGGCTAATAAAGCATCCGGATCAACAGTAATAGCAGACTTATTTGAAATTTCTTTAGTAGTTTCTTGACGAAGCTCTTGAGTTGCTAACGCTAATAACATATCTACTTCATTATCTAGATCATTATTACCGGTATCCGCTAATGTCTCTACTATAGAACTTTCATTTCTAACTGTATCTTCATGAGCAACAAGTGTCTTTTGCTCTATACTTTTCAATGGTTTGTTATTTAATTTAGGTGCAAATTGATTCTGTGCTATTTTTACAGGCGACAACTTTTTTATAGACCCCTCAGTATTTCTATTTTCTATGTTATTAATATTGGATAATGAATTTTCTACTATTATAAACTCGTTTGTAGAAGCTTGTGAATCTTCATCTGTAGTAGTCTTTATAAAGTCAGATGACTTTATAATAACATTATTGTCAGTTTCAACAACTGTTTGAACCTCATCTATTGTTGACGAATTTGAATTTATAAAAAACATTACACTCCCCAACAACACCATTATACTTGCTGCTATACTATAATAGACATATTTGTTGACAGGTGAAATTTCTTCGTTAGCATCTAACATACCTTCCAATCTATCCCATGAAGTTGAACTCGGCTGAATAGATCTTTTTTCAAGTATCTTTTTTATATGTTCATCGTGTTGTTCCATATTCCTTTATTTTTAAATGCGCTACTTTTTGTTGTAGTAATTTACGCGCTTTAAACAATTGTGATTTAGATGTGCTTTCTGATATCTCTAACATTTTTGCGATTTCTTGGTGCTTATAACCTTCAACTGCATACAGAATAAAAACCATTTTATATCCTTTTGGCAACTCATCAATTAACGCCTGAATTTCAGCGACATCATAAGAAGACACTATTGTGTTCTCAGTATGTTCAGACACAGTTTCTATATTATCTGTGAGTAACAGCTCTTTCTTTTTCCGATAATAAGAGATGCATTCATTCACCATAATTCGTCTTAACCAACCTTCAAAATTACCTCCATTTGAAAATGATTTTAAGTTTTGAAACGCTTTAAAAAAAGCGGTTAACATAATATCTTCTGCTTCCTGAACATCTTTTACATAATACCTACAAACACTTAGCATCTTGGGCGCGTGTAGTTCATACAACTCTTTTTGTGCTGAGCGTGAATTTGCAATAGCTTTTGCTATGCATTGCTGTTCAGATTTATGTAATGAAATAATTTTCAACAGTGTTAGTTTTCCGTTCTATTTATAAAGACGCAAAAATGATACAAAAGGTTGCCTCAGGTTGAAAAAAATTATTTTTTACGTTCTATAACGTAATTCACCATTGCAGTTAGTGATGTTTTATATGGAGATTCTGGGTAGCTTTCTAACAACTCTAAAGCTTCTTTCTGATAAGCTATCATTTTCTCAACAGCATAAGATAACCCACCCTTTTCTTTCACATAAGCAATGACCTCTTTAACGCGTTTTGAGTTTTTGTTGTGCTTTTTTATAGAATTAATCAACCATGCTTTTTCTTTAGCATTAGAATTATTTAATGCGTAAATCAACGGTAAAGTCATCTTTTGTTCTTTGATATCAATACCTGTTGGCTTTCCTATTTTTGCAGAACCATAGTCAAATAAATCATCTTTTATTTGAAACGCCATACCAATCAGTTCTCCAAATTTACGCATGTTTTCCACTTCCTCTTCTGAGCCATTAACAGCACAAGCTCCTAAACTACAACATGCGGCTATTAACGTAGCCGTTTTTTGGCGAATGATTTCATAATACACGTCTTCAGTAATATCAAGCTTTCGAGCCTTTTCAATCTGTAACAACTCACCTTCACTCATTTCTCTTACTGCTACCGAAATGATCTTTAACAAATCAAAATCACCATTATCAATTGAGAGCAATAAACCTTTAGACAGCAAATAATCGCCAACCAAAACGGCAATCTTGTTTTTCCATAAAGCATTAATTGAAAAAAAGCCGCGACGTTTATCTGAGTCATCTACGACATCATCATGAACTAAGGTAGCGGTATGAATTAACTCGATTACTGATGCACCACGATAAGTGCGTTCATTTACAGATTCACCAGACACCATTTTCGCTACCAAAAACACAAACATTGGTCGCATTTGCTTTCCTTTACGGTTAACAATGTAATGGGTGATTTTGTTTAAAAGTGCTACTCTTGAAGTCATTGAGTTGGAAAACTTCTGTTCAAAAAGTTCCATCTCTTCGCGGATAGGTTGTTTTATTTGCTCAACAATTTTCAAGTGTTCTGTGCGTTAAATCTACACTACAAACTTAGTGAAAAAATAATTGCAAAAAGACTACGACTTATTTGCCAATTGTCCACATGCAGCATCAATATCTTTTCCTCTTGAACGACGCACCGTTGCTGGAATATGATGTTTCTCTAACTGGCGTAAATATTCATCGACTAAATTTCTATCTGCTTGTTGAAAAATACCATCGTCAATAGGGTTGTATTCTATAATATTCACTTTACACGGCACATAGCTACAAAACTTTAGTAAGGCATCTATAGCTTCTTGATTGTCATTAATTCCTTTCCAAACAATATATTCATAAGACACACGACTTTTAGTTTTTGAATACCAATATGCTAAGGCTTCTCGTAATTCTGTTAACGGAAATGTTTCGTTAAAAGGCATAATCTTAGTTCTCACCTCATCTATTGCCGAGTGTAATGACACGGCCAATTTAAACTTAACCTCGTCATCGGCCATTTTCTTAATCATCTTTGGGATACCAGAAGTAGATACTATAATTCGCTTAGGTGACATCGCTAATCCTTCTGGGGAAGTAATTTTATCAATAGCTTTAATAACATTATTGTAATTCATTAAAGGTTCACCCATTCCCATGAATACAATATTTGATAAAGGCCTGTTATGATATAATCTACTTTCTTTATCGATTGCAACTACCTGATCATAAATTTCATCCGGATTCAAGTTACGCATGCGTTTTAAACGTGCTGTGGCACAAAACTGACAATCTAAACTACATCCTACTTGGCTTGATACACATGCTGTAGTTCTAGTTGCTGTAGGAATCAACACCGATTCTACAACTAAACCATCATGTAATTTTACGGCATTTTTAATTGTACCATCTGCACTACGCTGCATCTGATCAACAGAAATATGGTTAATTACAAAATGTTCAGAAAGCATTTCTCTTGTAGCTTTAGACAGGTTTGTCATATCATCAAAAACATGCGCTCCTTTTCCCCATAACCATTCATACACTTGATTTCCTCGAAAAGCTTTATCTCCATTTTCTGTAAAAAATGTTCTCAGCTCTTCTTTAGTTAATTTTCTGATGTCCTTTTTTGTAGTTCCCATAGCTTTTGCAAAAGTAGTAAGAATTCACTAAACCAAAATTAGTCTCGGCAGTTGTTTTTAGTTATTCAAAAATTAGTCGACCTGTGTATAATTCTTCCACCTCAACAACTGATGGTCTATTTTTAGAAATCAGATTACCCGTACTAACCAGCTTACCTTTTAATTCAACTTGTGGATTTACACTAATAGCATTGCTCCCTCTATGATAAACCGACACCTTGTTAGCGTTTAAATTTGCGCCTTTAAATTTCCCGTCGCCGGCTGCAAATGTAATGTCTAGATTTTCTGTTGCACCATTAAATTTAAAGGTGGTTAAATTGTTTGCTACTACTTTTAAATTTTGAGAATTAACTGTCAGTTCAATATCTCCTACCGCAATTATTGCTGAATTATGAAAATTTTCTGAATGCACGTCTAAATTTGGATAATTCAGCACACCATTTGATCGAATTTTAAACTGAGTAGAACTGATGATTTCTGTAAGATTAGGAGTCGTTATATACACTTTAGTGATATTGTAATCTCTCACAAAATTACATCTGTTATGATTTGTAATTTCTAAACGATCATTGGTAACATTAAACTCAACATCATTTAATAAATTTTTACCCGTTTCAACAAGCACTTCTTGAGTTGCCCCTTCAGTAATAACGAGCTCCACATCTCTATTCACTTTCAATTTAGTAAATTCTGGTACAGCTACCTCTTCAGTAATGATATCTCCTGAAGCTTGAAAACAATCGTTTGCGTTTTCACTATCACAAGCAAACAGCAATACGCACACCCATATATATATAATTTTCTTCATCATTTTTAAATTACAGTCGCACACCTATTCCAAATTCTAAAGCTTCTGCAGCAGCGCCATGTGCTTTTAACGTGACAGCCCCAAATACTTTATCTCCAAAATAACGTTTTAACCCAATGCGCTCATACACTCGAGTTTCAAATTCATATGGATAGTACACATAATACCCTAATTGTGTTATAAAAGATAATTTATTGATGAACAACTCATGACCTAAAAATACACCAATTCGTTTATAGTCTGTATCTGGGTCTATGTTATTTTCAGGATATGCGATAGTATTATAGCGTATTTCTTCTTTTAAAAACATCGAGAAAAAGGCATCAGCTCCTAGCTGCAAAGCACTAACTTGCCCTAAACGTTTATCTGCATAAAACGATGCAATATAAAACGGGTATTGCTTTGTTCCTATGACATCTCCTTGATTTATTCCTCCTCTAAACGCGATGTTATATCTGATTTTCTTGTTAATTGCTGTAGAATCTTTTTCTCGTTGTATATACGTTACTTCATCATTCTTATCTAAATTATACGTCAACCCAGCATTTACAGAAATTGTATTAACACTAGTATTTGGCGCTTTTATATTCGCGTTAGAATAATGAGTTAAGGTCAAACCAGTTTGCAGATCAAATCTTGATTTAAACAAGCGCTCTTTTTTATAATTCAACATCATATACGTACTACTCAACAACCGTGTGCCGAATGCTACATTTCTGTGATTTGTGTCGCTATCATAAGGATTCGAGGCATAAGCAATTCCCTGTCCTATACGAAACATCAGGTTACGCTTCAAAAAATAAAAATTGTAATGCGCATACAATGAGTAATTTTCACCTAAATATTCATTTTTAAGGTTTTGATATAAAAACGACACACCAACATCTGGGTAATTAAATCGTTCTTGCCAAGCTTGAGCACCAAAAGTCTTCTTGTTCCAACTTAACAATACTCCCTCTGGATGCCCAGTAATTAAATGTAAGATATCAGAATTATGATTAGCAATAACACCATACAAGTAATTGGCATCAATTGTAGAGGAGTTTAACTTGTCTTCGTCTTGAGAAAACCCAACTACCCCAATAAATAGGTATATAAAAAGAATTATTTTTTTCTTCATAAGGCCGCAAATATAAGGAATTAAATATAGCAACCTTACCACACACTTTACATAAAACACTCATGATGACCTTACTAAACAATGCACTTAACTTAAAAATAACACATATTCGTGGTTTTGCCTATAATTTTATGTATTTTCGCGCACTGATTAAAAAAATAAACTAAGAGCTATGAGCGCAGCAATAAAAAGAACATTTGATGTTTTAATAGAAATTCCTAAAGGAAGTAGAAATAAATACGAATACGATTTTGAATTAGGAAAAATCAGATTTGACAGAATGTTATTTTCGTCAATGATGTACCCTGCAGATTACGGATTCATACCAGAAACTTTAGCATTAGATGGTGACCCATTAGACGTGTTAGTATTAGGAACTGAGCCAACATTTCCAATGTGTGTTATGGAAGTAAAACCTATTGGTGTATTCCATATGGCTGATGAAAAAGGACCAGACGAAAAAATTGTTTGTGTACCAGTTACAGATCCAATCTGGAACAGCTATAATGACTTAACAGATTTAAATCCACATAGAATAAAAGAAATCACACACTTTTTTCAAGTATATAAAGACTTAGAAAAGAAAAAAGTAGATGTTGGTGGATGGGGTGATGCACAAGAAGCATATGACATTTTAGACAAATGTATTGAGCGTTACGAAACTAGCGAACATAAAACAAAAGGAGACTTTACAATCTAATACGTGTCCTAACCTATAGCAAAAGGCGATATTCATTTGAGTATCGCCTTTTTTTATATCTCATTGATTTTTAGTACATTTAAAACAACTAATCTTTAAATCACAAACTAACTTATGGAATCAATGATGCTCTATGCACCAATTATTGCAGCAATAATTGGCTTACTTTTTATGTTTACAAAAAAAGCCTGGGTGATGAAACAAGACCACGGTGATGGGAAAATGACCGAAATTTCTGACCACATTTACACCGGCGCGCTTGCTTTTCTTAATGCCGAATATAAATTGCTTTCACTATTCGTATTAATTGTAAGTATATTGCTTGCTATTGTTGCTTTTGCCATACCAACAACAGATTGGCTAATTGTAATTGCTTTTATATTCGGGGCATTTTTCTCCGCTCTAGCGGGTAACATGGGAATGAAAATTGCCACAAAAACAAACGTTAGAACTACAGTAGCTGCAAAAACAAGCTTACCAAAAGCGCTAAAAATCTCTTTTGGTGGTGGTACCGTAATGGGACTAGGTGTAGCCGGATTGGCTGTGCTTGGGTTAACCAGTTTCTTTATCATCTTTTATCAATTATATATGGGTGGTGAATGGAGCTCTATAGATGATATGACCATAGTTTTAGAAACCTTAGCAGGTTTTTCCTTAGGTGCAGAATCAATTGCCTTATTTGCCCGTGTTGGTGGTGGTATATATACCAAAGCCGCTGATGTTGGAGCAGATTTAGTTGGTAAAGTTGAAGCAGGCATCCCTGAAGATGACCCTAGAAACCCTGCAACAATTGCTGACAATGTAGGAGACAACGTAGGGGATGTTGCCGGTATGGGGGCAGATTTATTTGGCTCTTATGTCGCCACCGTATTAGCTGCAATGGTATTAGGAAATTATGTTATTAAAGATATGGGAGGAAGTATTACTGATGCCTTTGGTGGTATAGGTCCTATAGTGTTGCCTATTGCTATTGCTGGCGCAGGAATTATAATTTCTATTATAGGTACAATGTTAGTAAATATATCATCTAATGATGCCAAAGAAGCTCAAGTAATGAGCGCCTTAAATAAAGGGAATATTACAGCCATCGTTTTAGTAGCCATATCTTGTTTTGGTTTATGTCAATGGATGTTACCAGAACACATGCAAATGAATTTCTTCGGAGAAGGAATACAAGACATTTCTTCTATGCGAGTGTTTTATGCCACATTAGTAGGCTTAGTAGTAGGTGGATTAATTTCATACATCACAGAATATTATACTGGATTAGGCAAAAAACCAGTTTTACAAATTGTTGAAAAATCAAGTACAGGTGCCGGAACCAATATCATAGCTGGACTAGCTACAGGAATGACTTCCACGTTTCCTTCGGTGATTCTGTTTGCAGTAGCAATATGGGCATCGTATGCCTTAGCTGGTTTTTACGGTGTAGCCTTGGCCGCTTCTGCAATGATGGCAACTACTGCTATGCAATTGGCCATTGACGCCTTTGGGCCAATTGCAGATAACGCTGGAGGTATTGCAGAAATGAGTGAACAAGACCCTATTGTTAGAGAACGCACAGATATTTTAGACGCCGTAGGAAATACAACTGCTGCTACTGGAAAAGGCTTTGCCATTGCGTCAGCAGCCTTAACATCATTAGCATTATTTGCAGCCTATGTCACCTTTACAGGCATTGATGGTATCAATATTTTTAAAGCTCCAGTATTAGCCATGCTATTTATAGGAGCTATGATACCAGTTGTATTTTCAGCCCTTGCTATGAATGCTGTAGGTAAAGCAGCTATGGAAATGGTACATGAAGTACGTCGTCAATTTAGAGATATTCCAGGAATCATGGAAGGCACAGGAAAACCTGAATATGATAAATGTGTTGACATCTCTACAAAAGCATCGCTAAGAGAAATGATGTTACCAGGGTTATTAACCATAGGGTGTCCGCTTGTTATAGCTTTTGTGCCTTTGCTATTCGGTATGGACAAATTAGCTATCGCAGAAATGCTTGGAGGTTATATGGCCGGAGTGACAGTTTCGGGAGTATTATGGGCCATCTTTCAGAACAATGCTGGTGGTGCTTGGGACAATGCTAAAAAGTCATTTGAAGCTGGCGTTGAAATTAACGGAGAAATGACCTACAAAGGCTCTGACGCTCATAAAGCTGCAGTTACTGGTGATACGGTTGGTGATCCGTTTAAAGACACCTCAGGGCCATCAATGAACATTTTAATTAAACTCACCTGTTTAATTGGTTTAGTTGTTGCTCCAATATTAGGAGGACATTCTAATACGCATCAAGTAAAAAAAGAAGTTAAGATCTGGATTGATGAAGACGGAAAAAAACATGTTTTAGATTCAGACACTGAATTAAAATTTTCGGAAGACGAACATACGCTTGACAAACAAGTAGAGGTTAGAATGAAGAAAAATAGTGATGGTACTGTTGAAGCTACAGTTAGTAGTACTTTCACAGAAAATGGAAAAACTCGAGTTACAGAAGAGATCTTTTCAGGTTCAGAAGAAGAGGTCAAAGCACAAATTGAAGCATTACAGCATAAACCTGATGAAAAGAAATCACCTAAAATTTCTGAACTGCAAGGAATTTGGTCATTAGATGACTCGCATTCTTATGTCGATTTTTCAATCAGACATATTGTAGCAACATCAAAAGGGAGTTTCAAAACCATTACTGGAGAGTTTAATTTTACTGAAGGCCAACAAAACATAAACGTGACCATTGATGCAAACTCAATAAACACTTCTAACGATAAAAGAGATGCTCATTTGAAAGAAGCGGAGTATTTTGATGTTACGCAATTTCCTACATTAACGTTTGTATCACATAAAATTACCGAAACACCACACGAGATATTAGCACAAGGGCAATTAACCGTAAAAGGCATTACCAAAGATGTACTTTTATCTATGAAATACTTAGGACAACAAGCTACCCCTTGGGGCTACCCTTCTGCTGCTTTTGAAGGTGAAATCACAATAAATCGTTCTGACTTTAACGTGGGTGAATCCGGCGGATTATTAGGCGATGAGGTTAAAGTTGAGTTCTCTATAGAATTGAATCCGAAAAAAGAAAACTAACATCTAATCACATAAAAAAGCCCTTTTTTTCAAAAGGGCTTTTTTATGTATTTATTTTAAAACAAACCGTTTAGTTCGGCATCTATCTTGTTTATAATACTTCCTAAATCTTCTGGATTGTCAACAAAATTCAAATCATCAACATCAATAACGAGTAACTTTCCTTTGTAATCATGAATCCAAGCTTCATAGCGTTCATTCAAACGACTCAGATACTCAATACTAATTGAATTTTCATAATCTCTACCACGTTTATGAATTTGCGCTACTAAATTAGGGATTGAACTGCGTAAGTAAATTAATAAATCTGGGCCTTTAACAATTGACTCCATCAATTCAAATAATGACTTATAGTTTTCAAAATCTCTATTAGTCATTAAGCCCATTGAATGCAAGTTAGGGGCAAATATATGAGCATCTTCATAAATGGTTCTATCTTGAATGGTATCTTGGCCACTTTCTCTAATTTCTAATACTTGACGAAATCTTGAGTTTAAAAAATAGACTTGCAAGTTGAATGACCAACGCTCCATTTTGGTATAGAAATCATCTAAATAGGGATTGTCAACAACATCTTCATACTGAGGTTCCCAGTTGAAATGCTTTGCTAATAAGCGTGTTAATGTTGTTTTTCCTGCGCCAATATTTCCTGCAATTGCTATATGCATATCTATTCTATTATTTCAAGTTAAGTGTAAACGAATACAGTTTTTTTCCTGTGTAAATATACAAGGTTTCATTTGTTACTGAAAACTCTTTTACAGGTATTTCTGGTAAGTCTAAATTTTGGGTTTCTGTAGCTTCAGTAGGTAATATTGATAACGTATTCTCCTTTTTTAGCACAAAAAAATCATTGTAATAGGTAAAATCATCATAAGCTTCTAAAGCATACTCATTTAATAAATTACCATACACATTAAACTGCAACAATTTAGTTGCTGTTAACACCCAGCAAAAATTATAGTTGCTATAGAATTTAATTATGGGCTCTTGTACTGGAACAGTAGAGACCTCTATAGTGTCATTTCTAGGGTTATATATTTGTAACTGTTGTGTGTCAGAATTAAAAATCCACAAGTGTTTATCATTGGTCGTTGCGGCATATCCAACAGAACTTAAATTAATAGATTGGTTAAAATTGATTACTCTTAGTTCTCCAAATTTTTTATCAAGTTGTACAAGTGTATTAAAGTTTTTATAAAAAACTGAGCTTTGTAATGAATTGATGATACTTACATTATCTAGGTCTCCTAACTGAATATTTTTGTAAGCATAGTTTTCATTTGAGGTGTGTTTATGCAATGTGTTGTTTTTAACAAAAAACAGTTCATCAAACATATTGATTCCTATAAACTCATCTGCATCTAACTCTACTATATTTTTGAGTTCAATAGTTGTATTCTCTTGCGAAAATACCAGGGTATTTATTATAAGTAAAAATAGAACAAGATAACTTTTAAACATTCTCATCACTTTTTAATTTGATAGGCACCCATATTTCTTCTTCAGAATTTGGATCATTTAGTTTTGTTTTTGGTCCTAAAACTTCAAAATGTGGCCTCTGATCAAGTGTGTATTTTGATTGAGGTAACCATTTTCTAAAGATATAATCATAAATACGTTTATCTGTAGACAAGCCTTTATACTCAAAAACCGCGTATTCGCCTCCTATAAAATTATATACCATCATCCCATTTGGGATTTCCGTTATTGGATGACACTCTACCAAAACATACTTCTCAAATTCTGAAGATGGATTAAACTCTAAAAAATAGGACTCATTATAAACTCTCAAATCCAACACCTTGTCATTTTTTACATTCTGAATTTCTTTCTTTCGAGGCATGAAAGTTCTGAAAAGTTCACCAGTAGTATCGTTTGTTAAAGACATTACTTTTGACATGCCCACAAACTGTTTATCTGAACTAATTTTAATTTTTGGCTGAAGTTTATCTATCATAATCTTGTAGAATAATAGCCAAGATACTCTATTTTAATCACAAATTAGCTTATAGCCATAACCTCTTATATTAACAATTTGTATTGAGGTATCTAATTTTAATTTTTTACGCAACTTGGTAATGAACACATCCATGCTTCTGGCATTAAAAAAATCATCATTTCCCCATAGTGTCTTTAATACAAATGACCTGTCTAAAACCGTATTTTTATGTTGCAACAAATGGTCTAGCAATTGTGCTTCTCGATGCGTTAAGCTCATAACATCTTCAGTTTTAAATTGAAGGGTTTGCTTTTGAACATCAAATTGATATTCCCCTATAGATTGTATGGTCATTGATTTTTGACTACTAGACCTGCGTAATAAATTATGAATTCTAACTATTAATTCTTCCATACTAAATGGTTTCTTTAAATAGTCATTACCACCTACCTGAAATCCTTCAAGAACATCTTTAGTTTGTGATTTAGCCGTTAAAAACAAAATAGGGATATCTGCATTATCTTGCCTAACTTCTTTTGCTAAGGTTAATCCATCTTTTTTCGGCATCATAACATCTAATACCAACACCTCTACAACTTCGTTTTGGTACAACTTTAAAGCCTCTTCTCCGTTTGATGCTAAAAACACACGAAAGTTTCTAGTTTCTAAACTTTCTTTAATGATTTGCCCTAATGACGGTTCATCTTCAGCTAATAATATAGAAATGGTTGTACTCATTTTGGAAGAATTATATTAAATACAGTTGCTGTTGAACTCAATGTTAACGCTATAGAGCCTTGATGTTTTTCAATAATAGTTTTAGTATAGTACAATCCTATACCATACCCTTTAACATCATGTTGATTGCCTTGTGGCACTCTATAAAATTTTTCAAATATTTTATTTTGTTCAGTTTTTGTTAACGATGTACCATCATCTGAAATCGAAATTAAAACTGATGTTTCATTGTCATCTAAACTTAACTCAATCGTATTTCCACCGTATTTAATAGCGTTATCGATGATATTATTTAGAGCATTTTCGATATGAAAAACATCAACATCTGCATAGATATTTTTAGCGGACGTTGTAATACCAATAACTTTGTCCTGAGCTTGTAATTGGTGTTTTTCTACAAGTGTATGAAGCAAGGTATTGAAATGACATTGCTCAGTATTTAACTGCAAACTATCAGAATCTAACGTAGCGGTTTCTAATAATTTTTCAACCATAACATTTAGCTTAGACAATTGTTGGCTAGAAATATCAACATATTGCGCAGTTTTTTCTTTGTCATCATTTCTATTAAAATTCTTGACCCCTTCTAAAGCAGCACCGATTGTTGCTATGGGCGTTTTAAATTCGTGTGTAATATTGCTGATGAAATCATTTTTTATTTCTGCCAATTGTTTTTGGTTTTTGATGATTCTTAACAAGTAAAACAAACACGAAATCACCGCAGCTATAAGTACAAATGAAATTAATATGCCTACATAAATTCGTTTTAAAACAGTTAAGGTTTCATTAGAAAATTGCAGTTGTAAAACGGTGTTAGGCGGCAAGAATGCAGAATGTGACTCAACGGTTAATTTCTCATTAGACAATCGGGACTTTTGTGGTGTAATACTTGTATCATGTTCCGATAGTAATTCATACGAAATATCTATATTTTTCCTTTTTAACTCATCGCGTAATAATTCATTTATTCTTTTGATGTTAATTGTATCATTTGAAATTTTCAACATCACTTGAGCCGTCAACAGCTCAAAATCTTTCTTCTTGAGAGAATCAAACCCAACAGTTTTAATAGCTTTAAGCATCTTATGATCACCAATCCACTCTTCTGAGGCAACACCTCCTTTAACATCCAATTTAATTATAGTATCGGCCTTTACATTTTTAAGAATTTTTATATGTTCTATATCATTGGGTTGAATGGAATCAAGTATAGTATCATAGTCTACAAAATCGATATCTCCTAAAACCCTATCATAAATGGTATCATTATTTACAATTATTTTTTCGTTTGCTTCGCCTTCTTTAAAACTGAATTTATAGGTGCTCTTCTCTGCTAAATTTGAGTAATAGTCCGATACTGCATTATCCAAACTTACTTGCACATCAATAATAAGTTGCTGTTTATTTGTGAGGTAATTCTTGTAATTCCAATAGGTCTGAATACTGATAGTTACCAGTATAACAGCTGTGATGATATAGAGTGAAAATTTATATTTAGAATCGTTCATAGGTCAAAAGTAACCCATAAAACATTTAAAAACCAATCGCTTAACACTCGTTAACATTCATTAACGTTACAATTCATTTTATCATCTCATATTTGCATTAGCATTAATTAAAATTATACAAAATGAAATACACATTTACACTTATTGCTATGTTACTATTTTCAAGCATGGCATACGCGCAAGATTTTCAAGGAAAGGCCATTTATAAGTCAAAACGAAAAATAGACATCAAATTAGACAGTACTCAAATGGGATCTGAAATGCATCAGAAAATGATGGACATGCTGAAAAAACAATTTGAAAAAACATTTGTGTTAAGTTTTAACAAAAATGAATCGCTATATAAAGAAGATGAAAAACTAAGTAAACCTCAAGGCCCAAGTAACGTGCAAGTCATGGTGGTTAATACCGGTGGCGCTGATATTTTATATAAGAATACAAAAGACAATAGATTTACCAATCAAAACGATGTGTTTGGAAAAATTTTCCTCATCAAAGATGATTTAGAAGCATTAGATTGGAAACTTGGCAAAGAAACTAAAAATATAGGTGAGTACACTTGCCACAAGGCAACACTCACAAGAGAAATTGAAGTGGTTGAAAGCAATATTAGTATTAACAATGATAAAGACTTAGATGCGGAAGAAGAAGAAACTTCAGAAACAAAAGAAATTACCATTACTGCTTGGTATGCACCTGCTATACCAGTAAATAACGGACCAGGAAACTACCATGGCTTACCAGGTTTAATTTTAGAAGTAAATGATGGTACAGAAACTGTTATTTGCAGTAAAATAGTACTCAACCCTAAACACAAACTAGCAATTAAAGAGCCTACAAACGGGAAAAAAGTTGACCAAAAAACTTATGAAGCTATTGTTGAGAAGAAAATGAAACAAATGAATGAGCAGCGTAGTTTCAATACAAGAGAAGGACAGAATATCGAAATACGAATAGGCGGATAAAACACCTATTAAACCTTTTCTAAAAAAGAATGTCTAAGAATGTAACACTAAGCGTAATCCATCGTCTTATGTGGTAATCATATTTTAAAATATTGAACATGAAATTTATTACATCTACATTCTTAGCACTTTTTAGTACTATACTTTTTGCACAAGACTTTCAAGGAAAAGCCATCTACCAATCAAAAACCACAGTTAATTTAGATCAGTGGGGTGGTGGAAACATGTCACCTGAGCGAAAAAAGATGATTCAGGAACGTATGAAAAGTATGTTTGAAAAAACATACGAACTCACCTTCAATAAAACAGAATCTACTTATAAAGAAGAAGAAAAACTTGAAGCACCAGGACAAAGAGGTAGCAGATGGGGAGGTATGATGAGTAGCTTTACTGCTGGGCCACAATATAAAAACATCAAAAACCAAGAATTATTACAAGATCAAGAATTTTTTGGTAAGCAATTTTTAATTAAAGATTCATTACCAAAACTTGCTTGGAAAATGGTTAATGAAACCAAACAAATTGGGCAGTACATGTGCTTTAAAGCTACGGCTATGAAAAAAGTAGATGAATTAGATTGGCGTAGTATGCGTAGAAGACGCCCTAAAAAAGAGGACAAAGCTAAAGACTCTACCAGCACTACAGTTACTTCAATGAATGATGTAGAGACGCCAAAAGAAATTGAAATTACTGCTTGGTACACCATGCAAATTCCTGTGAGCCATGGGCCATCTGAATACAATGGTTTACCAGGATTAATCTTAGAAGTTAATGCTGACAGAACTACAATTTTATGTTCAAAAATAGTGTTAAACCCTAGTGAAAAAGCAATTATCAAAGCACCTACAAAAGGGAAGGTAGTTACTAAAAAAGAATACAATGATATTGTGAAAAAGAAAATGGAAGAAATGAGAGAAATGTACGGAGGTCGCCGCGGCGGAAGAGGTCACGGTCGAAGATAATTTCATTTTTTAATCACAACAACAGATCAAAAAAAATCTAAAAACAATAATGAAACACGTATTAACCGCGTTACTTTTAATAGTAACTAGCTATACCTTTGCCCAAATAAAAGTAGAAGGTGTAGTTAAAGATAGTATCGGCAATCCGTTAGATTTAGCCAATGTCATTGCCATAAATCAAGACACACAAAATTTAGACTCTTATGGAATTAGTAATGATCAAGGACGGTATAAACTAACGTTAAACAAAAATGCCACTTATAAACTTCAGGTCAGTTATATTGGTATGAAGAACCATGAAGAAATTATCACTACTAAAGAAGTATCAATAACTAAAAACTTCAATTTAGTAGAAGATAACACACTAGATGCTGTTGAGTTAACTTATGACATGCCAGTAACCATTAAAGGTGATACAATGGTTTACAATGCCGATTCGTTTAAAAATGGTACGGAGCGTAAACTAGAAGACGTTCTTGAAAAGCTCCCTGGTGTAGAGATTAATGATGACGGCCAAGTTGAAGTAGAAGGAAAAGTTGTTGGAAAAGTTATGGTTGAAGGCAAAGAATTTTTTGATGGCGACTCAAAGTTGGCAACAAAAAACATTCCTGCAAACGCCGTTGATAAAATTGAGGTCTTAAAAAACCATGCCGATGTCGGACAATTAAGTGGTGTACAAAACAATCAAGATAATATTGCGCTAAACATCAAACTTAAAGAAGGTAAAAAAAGTTTTTGGTTTGGAACCGTAACTACCGGAGGAGGCTTCTCAGATAATGACGGACTATACATCATACAACCTAAATTATTTTATTACAGTCCGGAATACAGTGTAAACATCATTGGTGACATCAATAATATTGGTGAAGTTGCCTTTACACGTCGGGATTATTTCAACTTTACTGGTGGGTTCAGAAATCCAAGTAGACAAAGCGGAACTAATATCAGTTTAGGAAATAATGACTTAGGGTTTCTAACCTTACAAAACAATAAAGCTAAGGATATCAATACAAAGTTTGGTGCAACCAACTTCAGCTTTTCACCGAGCAAAACATTAGACATTAGCGGATTCGGAATATTTTCAAGCAGTCGTATTAACTTACAAGAAAACAACTCTGTAACTTATAATAGTGACTTAAACTTACCAATTCCTGATGAGTTTACAGAAAATAAAACGCATCAAAAAAGTGATTTAGCCATGTTAAAATTAAGTGCTAAATATAAGCCAAACAGTAATAACCAATTAGATTATGATATTTTAGGACGAACATCTAAAGAATCACAATTTCAAAACTACCACTCGTCTCTATTAGGTGGTATTGATCAAGAAGAAACTTCTAATCCTTACAGTATCAATCAAAGTTTAAATTACTATTACACTTTAAATGACACTAATATATTTTCATTAGAAGCGCAATATTTACTTGAAGATGAAGATCCGTTCTACAACGCTATTTTAGAAGAAAAGGCAAGCTATAGCGCTACTGCATCTGAGTTAGGTTTAGACAACTTACAATCTAATTATAACATAGCACAAGATAAACGTGTAAAGTCAAATCAAGCAGATGTAAAAGTTGATTATTGGAATATTTTAAATGACAAAAGTAACATTAACATCACTTTAGGTAATTTATTTAGCAACCAGAAGTTTGATACAGATTTATTCCAATTTTTAGACAATGGTGATGAATTTGACCCTACACCAACTATCAACAATGGCTTGGATGACAATGCTACCAATTACACATTTAATGATGCATATGTGGGTGTGCATTACCGTTTAAAATTAGGCAAGTTCACAATTACCCCTGGTCTTTCAGGGCATGCCTATAGCGCTAAAAACACACAATTCGGAACTACTTATAACGATAACTTTTTTAGAGTATTACCAGATTTCAATACAAGAATTCAGTTGAAAAAATCTGAAAACATCAACTTGAATTATCGTATGAGTACTGCATTTACTGATGTCTCTAAATTAGCACGAGGTATTGTCATGAATAATTACAACTCATTTTTTACTGGTAACCCTGAATTAGAAAGTGCTTTATCTCATAATGTAAATCTAACGTATTTTAGCTTTAACATGTTTAATTACACCAATGTGTTTGCAAATGTGAGCTATAATAAAAATATAGATGGCATCCGTAACTTTTCAGAACCAGGTATTATTAGAATGAATACGCCTTTAAATTCAAACTTTGCAGACGAAAGTGTAAATGCAAACGGGCGCTTTCAACGCACCTTTGGAAAATTACGAGCAACCGCTAGTGGTAATTTCAGTTTTTCAAAGTTTAACAATTTTATTGGAACACGACAAACTGCAAATGAGAATTACACCCAATCCTATAGAGCACAGTTCAGAACCAACTTCAGAAAAGCGCCTAATGTAGAGTTAAGTTACAGGCATACAATTCAAGACACTGATTTAGGACGCTCAAGAACAAAGTCATACACTAAAGCGCCATCTATTGACTTTGATGCTTTAATATGGAATGTATTAACCTTTAGGACAGATTACACCTTTACCAGCTTTAGTAATGATCTAGGTGCAGAAAATACTTATGAGTTTTTAAATGCGTCTTTGGCTTATAGAAAAGATAAAGATAGCCAATGGGAACTTGAACTTAAAGCAAGTAATTTATTAAACACGAATTCACAAATTAACACCAATCAAGGAGACTATTCTCTAAGCACTTCAGAATACTACATTCAACCACGTTTTGTGACATTCAGAATTATTTACAACTTATAAGAGTAAATTACTACTCTAACAAAAAAAGCCTCTTTGAAATTCAAAGAGGCTTTTTACATTCAGTATTATCTGATTATAGTTCAAAGGCCGTTTTTACCTTTTCAACATAGTCTAATTTTTCCCAAGTAAACAACTCTACATCTACAGTAACAGACTCTCCGTTTGGTTGTGTAAATGTTTTTGTTACAGTTTCATTTTCACGTCCCATATGACCATATGCAGCTGTTTCACTATACATTGGTTGACGTAATTTTAAACGTTCTTCAATTGCAGCAGGGCGCATATCAAATACTTCAGAAATTTTTTCTGCAATTTCTCCATCTGTCATATTAAACGGACAAGTACCATAAGTATCTACAAATATTCCCATAGGTTCAACAACACCGATAGCGTAAGAAACTTGCACTAAAATTTCATCACAAACACCAGCAGCTACAAGGTTTTTCGCGATATGACGTGTGGCATATGCTGCACTTCTATCTACTTTACTAGGATCTTTTCCTGAAAAAGCCCCACCACCGTGTGCGCCTTTTCCTCCGTATGTATCAACAATTATTTTTCGTCCAGTTAACCCCGTATCACCATGAGGCCCACCAATCACAAACTTTCCAGTTGGATTGATATGATAGGTGATTTCATCAGTAAACAATGCTTGTATATGTGCTGGCAATGTGGCAACAACTCTAGGAATTACAATTTCTATAATATCTTTTCTAATTTGCGCTAACATAGCTTCGTCTTCACCAAACTCATCATGTTGGGTAGACACAACTATAGCATCAATACGTTGAGGCGTATTATCATCAGCATACTCAATGGTAACTTGACTTTTAGAATCTGGACGTAAGTATGTGATATCAGTGTTTTCTCTTCTTACTGCGGCTAACTCTTTTAATATTCTATGTGATAAATCTAATGCCAACGGCATATAGCTATCTGTTTCACGAGTAGCATAACCAAACATCATACCTTGGTCTCCAGCTCCTTGCTCTTCTTTTGTAGCTCTATCTACACCTCTATTAATATCATCAGACTGTTCATGTATTGCTGAAAACACACCACATGAATTCCCATCAAACATATACTCGCTTTTGGTATATCCTATTTTATTAATGGTTTCCCTAGCTATTTTCTGTACATCTAAATACGTTTTTGATTTAACTTCACCAGCCAAAACCACTTGTCCGGTAGTAACTAAAGTTTCACAAGCAACTTTAGAATTCTTATCAAATGCTAAAAAGTTGTCAATTAACGCATCACTAATTTGGTCTGCAACCTTGTCTGGATGTCCTTCTGAAACGGATTCAGATGTAAATAAATATGCCATATAAAAAAATTATGTCTCTCCAAGAGAGGTTTAACTTCAATATTTTGAAGCTGATTTGTATTTTAAATTTATTGGATAAATTTGACGTGTGCGTCTAAAGAAGTGTACACTGCTTTAGCTTTTTTTTATGAGGTAGCAATCAGTCAAATCTGTCCTCCGATAAAATTATCGACTGCAAAATTACATAATTAGTTATTACAAACAACTATTTAACTAATAAATAACATCTTAAATAACGATGCGAACAGTATTACCTTTAAAAATTAGATATTTATGATAAAAATCAGTAGAAAGTATTATAAAATTTAAGATTTTTGCAATAGCTAAAAAAGAGTTACATGATTACCACAGATATCATCATTATTGGTGCAGGACCTACCGGATTATTTACAGTATTTGAAGCGGGTTTACTTAAACTTAAATGCCACTTAATTGATGCCTTGCCACAAGCTGGTGGACAATGTGCTGAAATTTATCCCAAAAAACCCATCTATGATATTCCGGCATTTCCTGAAGTATTAGCAGGTGATTTGGTTGATAATCTTATGGAGCAAATCAAAGCATTTGAACCTGGATTTACGTTAGGTGAACGTGCAGATACTATTGACAAACTTGATGACGGTACTTTTATTGTGACTACCAATAAAGGCACGCAACACAAAGCTCCGGTTGTAGCCATTGCTGGTGGATTAGGGTCATTTGAACCTAGAAAACCACCTATCCCTAACATTGCTGATTTTGAAGACAAAGGCGTAGCTTATATCATTAGAGACCCAGAAATATATAGAAACAAAAAAGTGGTTATCGCTGGTGGGGGAGACTCTGCTTTAGACTGGTCTATATTTTTAGCAGATGTAGCCTCTGAAGTGACATTAGTACATAGACGAAATGATTTTAGAGGAGCTTTAGATTCAGTTGAAAAAGTTGCTGAATTAGCTAAACAAGGGAAAATCAATTTAATTACTGAAGCTGAAGTTAAAGCTTTAGACGGCGATGATGACAGCTTAAAAAATGTGACTATCAAGCATAAAACTGATGGTGAGTTTGTTAAGGACACAGATTGTTTCATCCCTCTTTTTGGGTTATTACCTAAATTAGGGCCCATTGCAAATTGGGGCTTAGAGATAGAAAAAAACGCCATCAAGGTTAACAACGCCTTAGATTACCAAACTAACATTGAAGGTATTTATGCCATTGGTGATGTGAATACCTACCCAGGAAAATTAAAATTAATTTTATGCGGATTTCATGAAGCTACTTTAATGTGTCAAAGCGCATACAAACGTATTAATCCAGGAAAAAAATATGTGATGAAATATACTACTGTAGGTGGAGTAGCAGGTTTTGACGGGTCAATGAAAGTGGCTAAAAAAGAACAAGTATTAAACATAAAAGACTTATAACAGATGTCTGACATTTCAATAAAAATTACTGACCGTGATGGTGTGCTACATGAAGTGAGCGCTCCTACTGATATGGCTATGAATTTAATGGAAGTCATTAAAGGGTTTGAATTGGCTCCTGAAGGTACCATAGGTACTTGTGGCGGTATGGCTATGTGTGCATCATGTCAATGCTATGTCACTTCAAATCATGATTTACCAGAAATGGAATATGATGAAGAAGCCATGCTTGCAGAAGCTTTTCATGTAGAAGACAATTCTCGTTTAGGATGTCAGTTAAACATTACTTCAGAATTAGATGGTTTAGAAGTAACTTTGGCACCAGAAGAAATGTAAGCACATTTTTTATAGAATTTTATAATATAAAAAGCCACGATTACATATGTATAATTGTGGCTTTTATAGTTATTCAGTAATGTTTAATTAGTACAACACCCTAAACTTAATGGTATGCTCTATATCTTTTAACGCTTGTAAAACCTCGTTATTATACTCTTTATCAACATCTACAATAACATACCCTACAGAAGCATCTGTTGCTAAATATTGACCTGTTAGGTTTAAATCATACTTTGCTAAAACTTTATTGATATTAGCCATAATCCCAGGCACATTTGCGTGAATATGCAAAAAACGATGACTATTATCTTGACGTGGTAACCGTATGTTAGGGAAATTAACTGCATCCACCGTATTTCCTGAATTGATGTAGCCCATAATTTTATTAGGCACAAAATCGGCAATATCACGTTGCGCTTCTTCTGTACTCCCACCTACATGAGGCGTTAAAATAACATTAGACACATTTTGCAATTCCGTCGCAAAGTCGCCATTTGCTCTTGGTTCTACCGGAAATACGTCTACTGCTGCTCCTGATATCTTTCCTGATTCTAAAGCTACTTTTAATGCTGGGAGGTCTACAACAAAACCTCGTGATAAATTTACAAAAACAGCGCCGTCTTTCATATGAGCGATTTCTGATGCACCTATAAAGTTTTTGTTATTAGCATTATCATCTATATGTAATGAAATGGCATCTGAAATTGCTAATAACTCTTCTAAAGTATGGCATTTTTTAGCATTCCCTAAAGCTAACCTATCTTCAATATCATAGTAATACACCTGCATCCCCATTGATTCTGCTAATACTGACAACTGCTTACCAATATTACCATAACCAATAATTCCTAATTTCTTACCTCGGACTTCTCTAGATCCTTTAGCCGTTTTATTCCATTGACCATTATGCAACTCTGTACTACGTGCAAACACCGAACGCATTAACATAATGATTTCTCCTATAGCCAGTTCAACTACAGAACGGGTATTACTATATGGAGCGTTAAATACTACAATCCCCTGCTTTTTACATGCGTTTAAATCAATTTGTTTTGTACCAATACAAAATGCACCTATAGCCATTAATTTATTTGCTGCAGCAATAACCTTTGGAGTGACTTGAGTTTTAGAACGAATTCCTAATACATGAACATCTTTTATTTTTTCTATAAGTTCATCTTCAGACAAACTTCTTGACACCGTTTCTACAGAAAACCCATCACCTGTTAAACGCTCAAAAGCATCTGGATGTACGTTTTCTAATAACAATATTTTAATACGATGTTTCGGAAATGAAATTTTTCTTGGCAATTTATTAAGGTATAAAAATTCGTCTAAATTAGGAGTTACATGATCGGCATAATGAATGGCTTTATCTCTCGATACGTTCTCTGTATAAGCAAAAAACTTATCGGCTATACCCGCACCACGCATAATATAATCACTATAACCATCACCTATGACTTGCACTTCTCCGGGGAGATCTAAGTCTTTTAAACAGCTTATTTTACCATTGTGCTGTGACAATACATTCTGCGTGTCAAAACCAATTATAGTATCCGAACTATCAAATACAAATGTATTCGCATAAACACGCTCAGACGGAATGTTATAATTTTTAACAATAGGATCAATAAACTCTTTGAAGCCACAGGAAATCACATAAATATCATCAGCATAACGTTCAAAAAAATCTTTATTGTCTTCAATAGATTTTGACACTTGATGCTTTAAACGTCTTATCAATTCTGATAAATCACTTTTTTTAGCGCCTAAAAGTTGTATCCGACGTTCTAAAGATGTCGTAAATGATATATCACCATCAATCCCCTGATTTGTGATGGTTTGAATTTGTGCGATAATTTCTTCTTTTTCAGGGTGATTTGCCAAAGTAATTTCGGCAAGGATGTCTAAGGCTTCTACACGTGTTAAAGTGCTATCGAAGTCAAAAACATAAGTTCTTTTTTGGTTAGTTTCCATAACGGAATTGTGTTGTTGCTATTAAGCACGTAAAGGTATTAAATTACCGCTTACAAATATATATCCATTACAAAATATTATATTGAATTTAGTGTAAAAAAAAATCCCCAACATCATATGATATTGAGGATTTGTAAAGAAGGCGGCGACCTACTCTCCCACATAAC
>JBMYYK010000029.1:0-28838 GCA_049609325.1 Flavobacteriaceae bacterium
CTTTTTTTATGTAATTTTGCCAACAAATAAACTTACTTATTAGTGTAGTAACATATGAGAAAAGATATAGAAATCCCTAAATCTGAAGGGGTATACATCGCCATAGTACTTGAGTACAATCCTGAATATGAATTTGATGATTGGAATGCTTATTTAATCAACGACTTAGATACCGATTTAGAAATGGTGTTTGTGGTTACTGAAGGTTATGATACTGAAAGACGTACTTCCAAAATGCGTCATGCAATGCCTGTAATTCCTAAAAAATCATATGCAAAAGTAGAGCTCATGATGGAAGATGTGTTTAAGCTGAATAATAAATTTAGTGTGAGTTACTTTGCAGAAGGGAAACTTTACGACAAAACGTTTACTTTTCCGAAAAACTCCATCAATAAAAACGCTTTGAGAGATATACCTCATATGGACTATAAAGGTGTATTGATGAAGTAGTAATTACTATCTTCAAATTCATTAGTTTAATTATAACTGTAATTAATCATCACTAAAACTGGGAGCATTTTTTAAAAAAACAATTAACAATAACATCAAATTATGCTAGTAAAAATCATTTCTATATCTATACTTTTATCATTTACTAAAGTGGTATCACAAACTATATCATTTGTAGCAAATACAGAAGCTACAAGTATTGGTGCGGTAACAAAATCTAGGTATGGTACTATATTGTTTGAAGACATTGATAGCGATAATGATAATGACTTGTTAATTACCGGAAAAACTGAAAACGAATACTTTACCAAACTATACTTAAATAACGGAAATGGAGGCTTCAATTTATCCGCAAACAACTTTACAGGAACTGGGAAAGGTGCTAGTTTTGCAGATATAGATGGAGATTTAGATTTAGATCTACTTACTACAGGTTTCACGGGCCCTGATCCAATTACTGGCCAATTTACATCTGTAGCTATATTATATAAAAATGACGGAGATGGAAACTTCACTTTAGTAAACGGAACACCATTCGAAGGCGTAAACAATGACAACTTAGCATTCGCAGACGTAGATAATGATGACGATCAAGATGTAATTATTGCAGGTATTACAGGCTCTAATCAAAAAAGAACAAAATTATACCTCAATGACGGAGATGGAAATTTCACTTTAGACACCAATAATAACTTTCCTGGCATCTCCTCTCCTTCAATAGGTTTTAGTGATATTGATGATGATGATGACCAGGACCTTTTACTTACTGGATATGACAACTCAAGCCCTATTGCCAGATTATATAATAATGATGGTAGTGGTAATTTCACTTTAGTAAACGGCACACCTTTTGAGGGCGTTTGGGGTAGCTCTCAAGCTTTTAATGATGTAGATGGTGATGATGATCTTGACATATTAATTTCAGGACGAAATCAAGCTGCAATGCCCATAACTAAGTTATACATCAATGATGGAAGTGGAAACTTTACAGAAAAGACAGATACAACTATCGAGGATATATGGATGAGTGCTGTAAGTTTTAGCGATATAGATAATGATAACGACAATGACCTGTTAATTTCTGGGCAAAATTCAAGCTACCAATCTGTAGCTAAACTATATGAAAATGATGGCACAGGAAATTTCACTTTAGTTAACGGTACACCTTTTGAAGGTTTGTACAATTCATGGATTGGATTTAATGACAACAATAATGATGAGCTTAATGATGTTTGCATGATTGGAAATAATGGTAGTGGAGCAGCTGTAAACTTTTACAATAACACTTCGCAAGTATTATCTACCAACAACCCTTATTTGGATAATGAACTATTCATATACCCTAATCCAACAAAAGGAACATTAACGGTTCATCTTAACAAAATGAACACAGTAAAAATAATTATCACTAATACTATTGGTAAAGTGTTAAAAAACAGAACATTTAAAAATAGCATCAATTATGCTTCAATAAATCTTAGTGATTTAGATAATGGAATCTATTTTATTACGGTTATTGAAGGGAAACATCAAAAAACAATGAAATTCATAAAAAACTAATCTAACTTTTCCGTTAGTTTCTTAAAAATTGTCTTAGGATTTTTATCGTTGTAAAGTATGTCGTAAACCGCTTCAATTATTGGTGTACGTGCTACCTTTTCACTTGACATATTAAGTTTATGCGCGCAGTTGGTAGCATAATACCCCTCAGCCACCATACTCATTTCCATCTGTGCAGATTTTACCGTATATCCTTTACCAATCATGTTACCAAACATTCTGTTTCTACTAAACACAGAATACCCAGTAACCAACAAATCACCTAAATAGGCTGAGTTATTAATATTGCGCTTCATTTTGTGACGCTTTTTTATAAAACGCTTCATCTCTCTAATACCATTACTCATTAATACGCTTTGAAAATTATCTCCATAACCTAAACCATGAGCAATTCCTGCGGCAATGGCATAAATATTTTTAAGCATTGCAGCATACTCCGTACCAATAATATCATCCGATATTTTACACTTGATATACCAACTTGATAAGGCATTTGCAACTAAGGTTGCATTAGCTTCATTAGCACTTGCAATAGTTAAATATGACAGTCGCTCAAGAGCAACTTCTTCGGCATGACATGGCCCTGTAATCACTCCAATGTTCTCAAAAGGAATATTGTAATGCTTATGAAAATGCTCACCAACAATCATGTTACTTTCTGGTACTATCCCTTTTATTGCTGAGAACACAATTTTATCGTGTAAAGGTACAGATAATGCTTCCATCTCTGTAGCAATAAACGCAGAGGGTATAGCAAAAATAACTACATCAGCAGATGATACTACATCATTTATATTTGAACTAACGTTTAACTTATTAATGTCAAACTCTACTGAACTCAAATAATTTGGATTATGATATTCGGTAAGTAAATGTTCAATTGCAGCTTCATTACGCATATACCAGCCTATTTGATCACAGTTTTCGCTCAGCATTTTAACTATTGCTGTAGCCCAACTTCCTCCTCCGATAACTGCATATTTATTCTGACTCATATTCTTCAATTTCATTTGCGTATAGCGCTCAAAAATACGAAAAAAATCAGCAATCAAAACCTTTGGCACAAAAGTTGATTTCATCACAAGTATAAAATAAATATTATGAAACATCTTAAACTCTTTTTAAGCTTATTTATAGTAAGCATTGCATTAAACTCTTGTAGTGTTGAGGTTATAGAAACTCATCATAATAACCCTAGACATATTAGAAAAACTTTAGAAGCATATGAATTGTGGTATGTAGACATTAACGAAACTAGAGGTTATGGCGAGGTGCCTTTTTTACAAAAAGCCTTTACAGTATCGTTTAGAGGTGGCACGCTGTATGCTAACAATAATTTAGTGGGTATTGGTAGTACCGGAAACGGATTCGGAATTGATGTAGGGTACTATAATACTTATGACAACAACTTAGAGGTGAGTCATGATATAAATGGGTATTGGGATTTAGAGGTGTTTAAAATCAATCATAATAAAATTGAAATTTATCACCGCCCATCAAACACGTCATACGTTTTATACGGTTACCAAAGAAGCACGTTTGATTATGATTTAGTGTTTTATGACAACATACACTATTTTTTACAAGAATATGAAGCTTGGGAAAAAGTAGCTACAATTGGCGGTAGTGCAAATGAATTTGACCATGAAAACTTCTTACAATTCTTAGCCGGAGGTCATAATAGTGACTACAGAAGTTCACAAGATGCACAGGGTACTGCAATACACAATTTATATTGGGATTATAGCGGACAATATGAAGTAGCTAACTTTAGAGACACTAATTATGTAAAAGCATTGACATTAGATTACGACTATTTTGGCGATGAATACTTTGAAGTAAGTGTTATTAATGATGCAAGAATAGAATTGTATCATCCCGCTTCAGGAACTGCTTATGAGTTTGTAGGACGTCATTTTATTCAGTATCTAAAAACAGCTGAAGGCAAACAGGCTACAAAAGAAAAGAAACGTACAAAAACAATTTTAAAAGATTTTAGAGTAGAATCGAGTAAACGAAAATAAACACAAGTTGAGTTGGTTAGATAAAGAGCGTTGTATACAGCCATAAGTACAACGCTCTTTTTATTTGCCAACCTTTAGTTAAAAACTATAACTTTGTAACATATTAATAAAACATAGCCATGAAACTTATATATACATTTGCCGTATTACTATTTACAACAATAGGTTACGCTCAACAAACAAATCCTAATTATGATAAAGCTTTAGCTGAAAAATATAATGCTGATGACTACGGTATGAAACCCTATGTGTTAGTCATATTAAAATCTGGTACAAATACAGACACTGATGCCTCAACAAAAAATAAAGCCTTTAGAGGACATATGAACAACATCAATAAATTGGTTGCTGATAATAAATTGATTGTAGCAGGACCTATAGGAACAAATGATAACAACTACAGAGGGATTTTTATTCTTGACGTTGCCACACTTGATGAAGCACAAACATTACTTCAAACCGACCCTGCAATTAAAGCCAAATATCTTGAACCTGAACTTTACAATTGGTACGGTTCTGCTGCTTTAGCTGCGTATTTAGATGATTCTGATAAAATATGGAAAGTTAACCCGTAACTCAAAACACATGGAATTTAACTACGATCTAATAGGTTACACAGCTCTACTATTGAACTTGTTTTCAATGTACACCAAAGGCGAATATAAACTCCGTTTATTTTCGGCTATTGCTAACTTTATTTACATTATTTATGGTGTACTTATTGGCGCTATGCCTATTGCCATAGGATGTTCTGTAGCTGTTGCTTTGCATGTATACAGACTCATCAACTTAAAAAAAACTGAGCCAAAAGAAAGTAACGTTAAATAGAAACTACCTGTAAAAATTCATTTCATCAATATATTGCCACACTTTAGCATCTAATAACGGACGGATGTTTTTTTGCGCGGCTATACTTTTACGAATCATTGTAGATGATAATTCCATAATTGGCGCATCAATATAATTCACTTTTGGGTGGTTTGCAAACTGGTGTTCTATGTGCCCTTTAGAAATTCTTGGATACACATACAAGTTATAATTATCAATAATAGCCTGATAGTTTTTCCATTTATGGAAACCCTTCAAATTGTCTTCTCCCATTAATAACGAAAACTCGTGCTTAGGATATTTCTCTTCCAAATGCGCTAAAGTGTAAACTGTATAATTCGGCTCTGGCAAGCCAAACTCAATATCACAGGGTTGCAGCTTATCATACGTTTCCGTGGCCAAATACACCATTTCTAAACGATGATGATTAGCTAACAAACTGCTTTTCTTTTTAAACGGACTTAATGGAGTAACCACCAACCACACCTGATCTAAATCAGAATGTTCAACCATATGGTTAGCTATGGCCAAATGGCCAACATGAATAGGATTAAATGTTCCGAAGTACAAACCTATTTTCATACCTATATGCGCTTCTTTAAAAAATTATGCGCTAATTCCTCAGCCTCTTTTAAGGCCACGTCTAACTCATTATTTTCAATAATGAAATCAAATTGTGGTGCTGTAGCCAACTCTATTGACGCTTTAGCCACACGCATATTAATTTTATCTTCACTTTCTGTAGAGCGTTTTTTCAATCTAATTTTTAGCTCCTCAATACTTGGTGGTTTTACAAATACTGATAAGGTGCGCTCAGGGTAAATACGTTTAATATCTATACCTCCAACAACATCAATATCAAAAATAACATGTTTGCCTTTTGCCCAAATTCGTTCTACTTCAGATTTTAATGTACCATAAAAATTATCACGATACACCTCTTCCCATTCTAAAAACTCATCGGCTTTAATTTTGCTTTTAAACTCTTCTAATGACAAAAAGTAATAGTCTTTCCCATCTACTTCTTCTCCTCGAGGTGCTCTTGATGTTGCTGAAATTGAAAACTCTAAGTTGAGTTTTTCTATACCTAATAAATGCCTTACTATTGTAGTTTTACCAGAGCCCGATGGCGCTGAAAAAACGATTAATTTCCCTTTAATCATTACAGTACATTTAATAATTGTTCTTTTATTTTCTCTAACTCATCTTTCATTTGAACCACCAATTTTTGCATTGGCGCGTAGTTAGATTTAGACCCTATAGTATTTATTTCTCTACCCATTTCTTGAGCTATAAACCCTAATTTCTTTCCATTAGAATCAGCAGAATTTATCGAATCTATAAAATAGTCTAAATGGTTTTGCAAGCGTACTTTTTCTTCAGTAATGTCATACTTTTCAATATAATACACTAACTCTTGCTCAAAACGATTTTCATCTACTTTTTCTTTCAGCTCAGCAATACCTTTCTGTAAGCGTTCTTTTACACCAGATACACGTTCAGGATCAATTGAAATAACTTCTTGTAACAATGTTGTAATATTTGCATTACGTTGTAAAAATTCAGCTTCTAAAACTTTTCCTTCATCCGCTCTATAGGTCACAATATTTGTAATGGCTTCATTCAAATGTGTTTCAATTGCTGACCATTCCTTTTCATCAATTTCTGCGCGTTCTGCTCTAGCAGTATCTGGCAAACGCATGGCCATTTCTAAACATTTTGCATCAGACGTATCTGGAGCTATTTGTTGCAATTGTTGCATGTATGCTTTAACAACTGCCGCATTAATTTTTGTAGATGTTTCTTCTCCTGTAACTTCAACAAATAATGACACTTCTACTTTTCCTCTAACCAATGCTTTAGCTACCAATTGTCTTAACGGCAATTCCTTTTCTTTATAAAAAGACGGCATTCTTACATTCATATCAAGGTTTTTACTATTTAAAGATTTTAACTCAATAGTAATTTTTTTGGTTGGAAGCTGCACTACGCTTTTTCCATACCCAGTCATAGATTGTATCATAATTGTTTAAAAAATTTCAACAAAGATACATAAATAAAAAAGGTTATATACCTCATAAAATTTCCTATTCTTGTTTCTTCTAGAAGCATCTGAAAATTTCTCGTGTGACACTTCTGTAAGGGTGATATGAAAAAAAATAGTATCTTTAAGTAACTAACATTTAAACAACAACCTTATGGAAAACATTAATTGGATGGCACTAATCGTTGCCTCTTTATCAACTTTAGTCGTAGGCTTTATATGGTATAACCCTAAAGTCTTTGGAACAATATGGATGAATGAAATTGGAATGACTGAGGAAAAAGCAAAAAACAGCAACATGGCATTAACCTTTGGGCTATCTGTTGTTTTGGCATTTTTAGCCTCTTTTTTTATTATGATGCTTGTATTTACTGGTGGCGCACCTGAACATCCGCACGGTGTTGAACCGTATATGACATTTAAACATGGTGCCTTACATGGTACAATGTTAGGCTTATTTGTGGTTTTACCGGTAATTGTTACTAACGGATTATATGAACAACGCTCATTTAAATATATGATGGTAGTTACGGGCTACTGGGTAGTAGCTTTTGCATTAATGGGAGGTATCATTAACGGCTGGCCATAGAAGTAACATTCATATAACCATATTAAAAAAGCTTTACATTGTAAGGCTTTTTTATTGCTGTTTTTTAAACGGAAAACGCTGTTCAAAAACTGTAGGTTTCACCTTTTTCAAAAACGGTTTGAATAAGAAGTTCGCTATAGATTTTTTGTGTCTTATATAACAGGTGAGTTCTTGAGGCACAGCTCCCAGTGTGCTTTTAATTTCACCAGCAGTTCGACCAAAATTAATTTCTTTCACCTGACGCTCAATACCAATGGCAACATAATCATACAACATTCTTGAATAGATGGCGTGTTGCTTATTTAAGTCATAATTTATTCCCACATAATGCGCATCTAAAACCGAGTTATTAATAACCCCACTCATAAAACCAACAAGCGTATCATCTAAGAAGTATGCGTAGAAAATGAAATCATCATTAAGTACTTTTTTCAAGGCACTGTAGGTAGATAAATTTAAGGCTTCTGGATTAAAACTCGCCTTTTTTTTTACATTGTCATAAAGCTTGGTGAGTTCTTTCTTATACGTATTAATATCATTATACGTCAAGTTCTTTACTTCTAAATGCTGACTTGTTTTATAGGCTTTTTTAGCTTTAACTCTAAACTTTGACTTAAAAGCTGCTAAATAATCTCCAAAAGTTGCCCATTCAGGATTTAAAGTCAACACCATATTGGGGTCAACTTGAATTGGCGTGTAATTGTATTGCTTTAAATTATTTGTAATTGGTAATGAGGCCGTAATAAAATCTTTCAATAAAATGATATCAACCCATTTTTTCAAGTATTTATTGGCATTAACAATAGCTTGAATACCTTTTACTATTTGCTCTAAAACTAGTTTTTTATCTTCTGTAGGTTTGATGTATATGCCATGCTCTCCGCTTAAAAATATGGAGCCGCAAATCATAATTTTCACATATTTTCGTCTTAAAAACTCACTTAATTTCTGAACGTACCTATTGGAATTCGGTGTAAAATCAGACCCTGCAAAATCAAACTCAAACACTTGTATTGTAGCTAAGGAAATGGCTTGGTTACCATTCAAAACCACGATGTAAAAAAATTGAATACGTTGGGAGTTAAACTCTTCAAAAGATTTTAAATAAGGTTTTGAAAAATACACGTTGGACACCTCAGTAAAATCGTCCCAAATATCCTCTGGTATTTCATTTACATAATTAAATATCCTACTTGTATACGCCATTGCACTATTTACTACCTTTAACTGGCTTACTTACCAAATACACCCCTATAAATATTAATGCTGCCGCCGATAATTTTGTAGCGTTTAAGGTGTCACTCCCCATCAATATCGCAAATATACCTGCTATTACCGGCTGTAGATATAAAAATGTACTAACTGTTGATGCCTTTAATTGTCTTAACGCCAAAGGGTTTAAAATGTACGTTCCAAAAGTTGCAGCAACAATAACGAAAGCTACTGAAAAATAGGTGTACGGCAGAAATGTGCCCCATTGTACAGCGCTCAACTCAGAATATCCGAAAGGAATAACCATTAATAAACCAAACAAAAACAACCATTTGATAAACGTAAACGGATGATATTTACTTGTTAACTGTTTGATGATGATGATATATATACTATAAGACACTGCATTGATAAACACTAAAAAATTCCCTAGTAATATATTATCTGTTGCTACTGCAGACTTACCGTATAGCGTTAAAATTAAAGCTCCAGAAAGCCCTAAAACAACGCCGACAATTTTTAATGAGGTTACTTTTTCTTTTAAAATAATTGCCGACATAATTAACACCAAAATTGGCACAACCACCATAATTACCGAAGCATGTATAGGTGTGGTGTATGACAAACCTTTAAAAAACGTAAGCATGTTTAACGCAACGCCAAAAAAAGCCGCCGCACAAAACACTAAATAATCTTTTTTAGCCACGCGTTCTTTGGGAGCTAAAAACCCAAACAACCAAAACAATGTTGTTGCACCTAATAAGCGTAATAGTATAAAACCATAAGGCTTTATATAGCCACCATCAATAACATCATTAGCGAACGTAAATGTTACGCCGTAAAATACCTGCACTAAAAATGCGGCTATAAACGCAAAATGTTTTTTACTAAGCATGAATGACGTCTTTTGCTGAGGCGACTATTTTTTTAGAATTCCCTATAAAGATCTGATCGTTATACATCAATACCGGGCGTTTTAAAAATGTATAATGCTCTAATATATACGCTTTGTACTCTAACTCTGTTAAGTTAGCCTCTTTTAAATTCTTTTCTTTATATAAACGTGCACGCTTACTAAACAATGCTTCATAACTACCAGATAATTTATACATGTCTTCTAGTTGACTTTCAGTGATGTGTTCTGTTTTAATATCTTGTAACACCACATCTGCTGGTAAATTTAATTCAGTGATAATGCGTTTACACGTATCGCAAGTTGACAAATGGTATAACTTTTTCATTCTCTAAAAAATATAAGTACAAAATAAATCTATTTTAACTTGATATCTGTGTTTAAACTCATAAATCTACCTCACTGGAGGTATAAATTATCGTCTAGCTTTTTTTCAAATTAATATATACAGGAAAATGGTCGCTATATCCGCCTAAATACTGTTTCCCGCTATATGTTCTAAATGGCGTGCCTTCATTTCTACCTTGCCATTCTTTTAAAAACATATGATCAAAAATATCAGCATCTTGAAAACTGTATTTCCCTTTCTCTGATTTAAAAAAATTGTGCGAAAAAATAATCTGATCAAACAAATGCCATTGGCTATAATGACTTAAACTTCCGCGGGTAATGTTTAATAATTTTTCAAACGGATTGTATAACAGATCTGTCACTAAATAATTTTTCACGCTATCATCTACAGGGTTATCATTAAAGTCGCCCATAATTATAATTTTAGAGCGTTCAGTTATACCTCCATTCGTTCTTATATACTCTGTAATTTGCTTTGCAGCCTGAATGCGTTTATGACTAGTTTCATCAGCACCATTACGGCGAGATGGCCAATGACACACAAATACATGCACTTCTTCTCCGTTCAAATTCCCCTGCACATATAAGGCATCTCTTGTATAATCTTTAACCCCATCTAACTCATAAACAGAAATCGGTATAGTTTCTGAATGCTCAACCGTAAAGTCATCATTGTTTACTAATAACGCGACATCAATACCGCGTTCATCTGGTGAGTCATAATGCACAAAACTGTAGTTGGCTGCTTTTAAGTACTTGCTATTTACCAAATCTGCAACTACTGTTGCGTTTTCTACTTCTGCCAACCCTACCAAAACCGGCGCTTTTCCAGTTTTATCGCTTGAAATTTTAGAAATGGCCTTACCCATTTTCAACACCTTTTTATGGTATTTTTTCTTAGTCCAAAATTTCTTTCCCCAAGGCAGAAAGTCACGATCTAATGTGTGTGGGTCATCCTTGGTGTCAAACAAATTTTCAAGGTTATAAAAAGCTATAGTCACTATAGAATTCATACGGCGTGCTATGTTATTTTGAATCTCTAAAGTAGTAAATTAGAATCTTATATGTAATTTTACAGCATTGAATTTGAATTATGATAGAAAAGAAACAAATTGAGCATGAAAATGTGGTGCTCATTGGAATAATCACAAGGCTACAAAACGAAGAAAAATCTAAGGAATATTTAGATGAATTAGAGTTTTTAACCTATACCGCTGGTGGGTCTGTAAAAAAACGTTTCACTCAGCGCATGGATATGCCAAACTCTAAAACCTTTATTGGGTCTGGTAAATTAGAGGATGTGCGCCAGTTTATTGAACAAAATGATATAGGTACAGCCATATTCGATGATGAGTTAACCCCATCTCAACAAAAAAATATTGAACGCACCCTAAATTGTAAAGTTTTAGACAGAACCTTATTAATACTGGACATTTTTGCACAACGTGCGCAAACATCATATGCCCGTACACAAGTAGAATTGGCACAATACCAATATTTCTTACCACGTTTAACCGGACTATGGACTCACTTAGAACGTCAACGAGGAGGTATTGGAATGCGTGGTCCTGGAGAAACAGAAATTGAAACGGATAGACGTATTGTACGTGATAAAATATCGTTGCTTAAACAGAAAATGAAAAGCATTGATAAACAAATGGCTACCCAGCGTGGTAATAGAGGAGAACTTATTCGTGTAGCATTGGTAGGATACACCAATGTAGGAAAGTCAACACTTATGAACCGTATTGCAAAATCTGATGTTTTTGCTGAAAATAAGCTATTTGCAACCTTAGACACTACAGTTCGTAAAGTCGTAATTAAAAACCTTCCTTTCTTACTAAGTGATACTGTAGGGTTTATAAGAAAGCTACCCACTCAATTGGTAGATTCGTTTAAAAGTACATTAGATGAAGTGCGAGAAGCTGATATTTTATTACATGTTGTAGACATCTCTCACAGTAGTTTTGAAGAACAAATTGCGTCAGTAAATGGTATTTTAGGAGAAATTAAAAGTGCCGACAAACCAACCATCATGGTATTCAATAAAATTGACGCTTATGAGCATGACACTATTGATGAAGATGATTTAGTTACAGAACGCACCAAAGCACATTACACTTTAGACGATTGGAAAGACACCTGGATGAATGATATTGGTGATAATGCATTGTTTATTTCTGCAACTTCAGCAGAGAATATAGAAGACTTTAAAAAACGGGTTTATAGTGAAGTTAGACGCATACATATTACTCGTTTTCCTTATAACAAGTTTTTATATCCTGATTATGATGAAAATTTTGCTTAATATAAAAAGGCTCGCAAATGCGAGCCTTTTGTATTCTATATAGCAATACTTATTACTAGAATGCATAGTTAAATCCTAAACCAAACGTTTCTCTGATTTGAAAACCATTACGCTGCGTATTATCATCATAAATGGCTTGAAATGTTAAGTTAGCTGATATATACTTGTTAACCTGCATTGCTAAGTTCATAGTATAATCAACATCTACATTTTCTGCTTCTTCTAAATAGTTAGAATATAGTGCTAAAATATTTTCCATAGATACGTTTTTCATAATATCAAATTTCAAATACCCTCTTATAGCTGCGCCTAACTCAAAACGTGTTGTTTCTCCTGGATCTGTACCGAAAGTCCCTGCAAATTCATCATGTACTATAATTAATTTTGCAGCAGCAGGTGAAATATTCACGTTAAAGTTGTCAGACTTTTTCCATAATAACCCAGGTCCTGCTTGTATATAGGCTGGAGAGAAAAAGTGCGATGTACTCCCTACTTTATTACCATCATCATCATAAGCAAAACCTCTATCCATTTGAGTTTTCAAATTGAAATAAAATGAATAGTACCAGTTATTACTCATTTGCCTTCCTGCCAATGAATTGAATTCTAAACGGTCATTATTCTTCTTAAAATCATCATCACCATCATTCTTATTAACACCGTAGTCAGCAATTAATTTGTTATCCCAAATTAAATTACCTTTCGTGTAATTAAAATCGTAATTAACTAAAATATTAGCAGCAATACTACCAATACCCCCTGCAGTCCATTCGTTATTAAAAGCCGATTGGTTGAACGTAATTAACACGTTTCCTGCTCTTTTCCATCCATCTTGGATTGAGTCTTTCTTCGCTTCTTCTTGAGCAAACATCTGCCCTGATATTATAGTTAGAAGCGCTAGTAATACTATTTTTTTCATTTAATATTGATTTAAAATTTTGGGCGCAAATATATGCTATCCCGTTAAATTCACAAAGGGTTTAAAGTTATTGATTTTCAGCGCCTTATTTTTTCTTGTATAATGGTACTGAAGAGCAAGCCTCACCATACATTACTGATTTTGCCACACCAATTAATTTACTTGCCATGGTTACGTAGGCATTTTGTGGTACTGGTTTATGAGCACACCCTTTGATGATTACAAATTTATTTTCATATTCTGAAAGGTCTAGTTTTGCTAGTTCTGCATCGTATAATGATGTTTCTAACGCTTCTAAAGTACCTATGACTACTTTTTTACAAAATGGGGTGATTTTAGTAGCGCAAAGCATGTAAGCCCAGGCCGGCACTATGGCATCTGTACTACAATGTATTGTAACGTATGAATTGGTGTATTGCTCCCAATTATGCACATCTAAACTTGCTCTAAACTCTTTTTCTCTAAGAATTATTCCGTGGTCTAACCATTGTGAAATATCTAATTGTATACGTGCACCATCTTGATAATAATCTTCTAAATTTATAGTGATTAAGTTTGTGTTTTCGGCAACTCTATTTCTAATTTCATCCATAGCGTCTATTCTAAAAAATAATTCCTGCATAAAGCAGGAATTGATTGTAGTCTTTTTTTAAAGCATTCCTAATTCTAGTTTTGCCTCTTCGCTCATCAAGTCTTTCGTCCAGGCAGGTTCAAAAGTAATTTCAACCTCACAGTCATTAATGCCATCTATAGTTTTAACCTTATCTTCTACTTCTTTAGGCAATGTTTCTGCTACCGGACAGTTAGGTGTGGTTAATGTCATTAACACCTTAACATCATAATCTTCATTAACCATCACATCATAAATCAATCCTAACTCGTATATATCCACCGGAATTTCTGGATCATAAATTGTTTTAATTACTCTAACAATTTTTTCTCCTAACTCATTTACATCTATTGTTTGTTCTTCAGACATCTTAATTTATTTGTGTTTGAAATGCCATTGCATACATTTTTATTTCTTTTATCATACTTACCAAACCATTTGCCCTTGTTGGTGATAAATGTTCTTTTAGTCCAATTTCATCAACAAAATCTGTATTAGCTTTCAGAATTTGCTCTGGAGTTTGGTTGGTAAACGTACGTATTAAAATAGATACAATCCCTTTTGTAATAATTGCATCACTATCTGCAGTATATATTACTTTGTTGTTATCTAACTCTGCATGTAACCACACTTTAGATTGACAACCTTTAATCAAGTTTTCATCTTTTTTATATTGGTCGTCAATTACTGGCATTGATTTCCCTAATTCTATCATGTATTCATAGCGGTCCATCCAGTCATCAAACATCGAAAACTCATCAACAAGTTCACGTTGTATTTCATCTATAGTCATAAGTCGTTTATTTTTCAGGCGACAAAGATAAAACTTTGTTAACTAATACTTCTAACGCTTTGGGAGGAAATCCGCCATCAAAAGTTTGAGACGTGAATTTTTCACCATTACTAATTACTGAAATCGTTGTATGTGGAGCACCGTCATAATGTCTTTTTTTTGTTGGCGCTTCGTGTTTATTGATGTTTTGCAAAGATAATTCTGAAATGATTGTTTTCAAATCTTCTATATCTTTTGGTGATACTTCTATTGTTTCTGGCTTACCATTATATGTTTTAGTCACAGTTAGATAGGTGTTATACACTGTAGCTGTAAAATGATACCCTCGTGTGTGTGAGTCATAAATGACTAATGGTGCTTCTTGAAGTTTTCCTTGATTTAATTTAGCTACCGACATATCTTTTGTACTAGCATCAACCACTTCAGATTCTAATCCTTTTTTACTTGCACAACAAGAAGTTAGTACACATATGCTGAATATTATAACTATGATTTTCATTGGTTTTATCGTATTGGTTACTATAATATTACAAAAAAGACGCCAAACTCTTATAATAACATCATCTTTGCTTTTTTTACTGCTGCTATTAAGGCATCTACATCCTCTTTTGTATTATAAAACATGAACGATGCTCTAATAGTACCCGGAATATTATAAAACTGCATGATTGGTTGTGCGCAATGGTGCCCTGTTCTAACAGCTACACCTAACTTATCAACTATAGTTCCTACATCATACGGGTGACAGCCGTCAATATTAAAAGATATGACAGAAGCTTTTTCTTTTGCGCAACCGATAATATTTACCCCTTCAATTTTTAATAATTCTGACGTGGCGTATTGAAGCAACTCTTGCTCTTGTTGTTGTATAGCATCAAAGCCTATTGCATTCAAATAATCTATGGCAACACCAAAACCTATTCCTCCAACAATATTTGGTGTTCCGGCCTCAAACTTGTGTGGTAAATCTGCATAAGTTGTTTTTTCAAATGATACTTCTTTAATCATTTCTCCACCACCTTGATAAGGAGGTATAGCCTGTAGCCATTGCTCTTTACCGTACACGACACCTACACCTGTAGGACCGCACATTTTATGCGCAGAACAGATGTAAAAATCACAGTCCAGTTCTTGCACATCTGGTTTGATATGCGGTGTAGCTTGCGCTCCATCAATTACCACTGCAGCATTTACGGCATGCGCTTTATCAATAATTTCTTTAATAGGGTTAATTGTACCTAATGCATTTGAAATATGGTTTACTGCAACCAATTTTGTGTTGTCATTCAATAGCTCATCATAGGCAGACATTATTAGCTCACCTTCTTGATTCATTGGAATGACTTTTAAAACGGCTCCTACACGCTCACATAACATTTGCCAAGGCACTATGTTAGAATGATGTTCTAGGTGAGAGACAATAATTTCATCACCTGCTTTTAATAATGCGCTAAATCCGTTTGCAATTAAATTAATTCCGTCAGTAGTTCCTTTAGTGAACAAGATTTCATACTCATGTTTGGCGTTAAAATGCAACTGTAATTTTTTACGCGCAGCTTCATAAGCGTCTGTAGCTTTCTGACTTAAAGTATGTACCCCACGATGTATGTTGGCGTTAATTTCAGAATAATATTGTGCAATAGCATCTATAACCACTTGTGGCTTCTGTGACGATGCCCCATTATCTAAATACACTAACGGTTTACCGTTTACGTCTTGTTTAAGAATTGGAAAATCAGCTTTTATATGTGTTATGTTTTGCATTTACTTATGTCAAAAAAAACCTCAATCGTAATACACAATTGAGGTTTGATAGTTATTTTTAATTCTATTATCTAACTATAAATCAAACCCTAAATCTACATTCAGTTTATTAGCGATTAATTTATTGATTCGTGACTTTACTTCTGGTATACGAACACTTTCTAATACTGTGTTTGCAAAAGCGTACATTAATAGTGCTTTGGCTTCTTTTTTAGGTATACCTCTTTGTTGCATGTAAAATAATGCTTGTTCATCTAACTGACCAATGGTACATCCGTGAGAACATTTTACATCATCAGCAAATATTTCTAGCTGAGGTTTTGCGTTAATCGTTGCTTTTTCACTAACTAAAACATTATTGTTTTGTTGGTAAGCATTGGTTTTTTGTGCTTCTTTCTCAACTATAACTTTACCATTAAAAACGCCAGTAGATTTATCAGCATAAATACCTTTATAATCTTGGTGACTTTCACAATTTGGCACTAAATGGTGTACCAAGGTATGATGGTCTACATGTTGTTTGTCTTCTAAAATTGTAATTCCTTTTAAGATTGAATCAACATGTTCTCCGTTTTGGAAGAAATTCAAATTGTTTCTAACAATATTTCCTCCGAATGAAAATGTATGCACAGAACAAATAGTATCGCGCTCTTGTGCTACAAATGTATTGTCTATAAGTGACGCATTACTATGGTCATTCTGAATTTTATAGTAGTCTACATTCGCTCGCTTGTCTGCAGAAATTTCTGTAACAACATTTGTCAGCACAGCATTTTCTGTTAAACTTTGGTGGCGCTCAATAATTTGTACATGAGCATTTTCTCCAACTACAATCAAATTACGAGGTTGTAATAATGTTGCAGCTGAATTACCTGTGGCAAAATTGATAATTTGAATAGGTTTAGCTACTTCTGTGTTTTTTGGAATGTGAATAAAAGCGCCTTCATTAGCAAATGCTGTGTTTAAAGCAGTCATATTATCTTGCTTAGCTGTTTTATTGAAATAGTTTTCAATTACAGCTTTATACTTAGCATTGGTTAAAGCAGACGATAGTAAACATACATCTATACCATCATGAGTAGTTTCTGATAAGAACGAACTGTATTTTCCATCAATAAAAACGACTTTATACGAATCAATGTCATGAATGAAATACTTTTTTACGTCCTTAAACTCAATGGTATTTTCCTCCTGAGGAAACACACTAAAATCTTCTTTTAAAATAGAATTTAGAGATGTGTATTTCCACGCTTCTAATTTCTTAGTAGGAAATCCGAGTGTTTCAAATTCCTTTAAGGCTTTTGTTCTGATGTCATGAACATCAGAATTGATATTCACGCCATTTTCAAAAGCTACGTATGATGATAATATTTTTTCTTTTAACTCCATTGTTTTTAATCTCAATTGCCAGTTATTGCTATAGCAATTTATTATGCATTAACCTCTTCTTTAATCCAATCGTATCCTTTTTCTTCTAATTCTAAGGCTAAAGATGCATCTCCTGTTTTTACAATTTTACCATCAAATAAAACATGTACATAATCTGGTTTTATATAGTCTAATAAACGCTGATAATGTGTAATAACTACTACAGCATTATCTTCACTTTTTAGTTTGTTTACACCGTTAGATACAATACGTAACGCATCAATATCTAATCCAGAATCCGTTTCATCTAAAATGGCTAATTTAGGTTCTAACATGGCCATTTGAAAAATTTCATTACGCTTTTTTTCTCCTCCAGAAAACCCTTCGTTTAATGAACGTGACAAAAATTTTCTGTCTATTTCTAATAGCGTTGACTTTTCACGGATTTTTTGCAACATCTCTTTTGCTGGCATATTCTCTTTGCCATTCGCTTTACGAGATTCGTTTATAGCTGTTTTAATAAAATTTGTTACAGATACACCTGGAATTTCTACTGGGTATTGAAATGACATGAATACTCCTTTATGAGCGCGTTCTGTTGGATCTAGCTCCAATAAATCTTCGCCTTCTAAAGCTATAGCACCATTAGTAACTTCATAATCTTCCTTACCTGCTATTACTGATGAAAGCGTACTTTTTCCTGCTCCATTTGGTCCCATAATCGCGTGAACCTCACCTGCTTTGACTTCTAAATTAATTCCTTTAAGAATTTCTTTATCTTCTATTTGAGCGTGTAAATTTTTAATTTCTAACATCGTCTTATTTTCCTAGTGTTATAATATCTTTTTTTTCTGAATTCGGCTTAGAGACTTTAAGTATTTCTACTATTTTAACTGTATTTGGCCAACCTTCTTCGTCTTTTGCTTTTGGGATAATTTCCCCTTTTATTTCTACAGGAACCATATCTGTTGCTACAGTTTTATATGGCTTTACCTGTTCATCTAATTTCATTGAATTTTCATCTACAATAACACCATATACTTCTGTTGGTGTTTGTAAAATTGCGGCATCAGCATAATACAAATACAATCCTTTTAATACAACAGCCTCTTGAGAAGATTTGCCTTTATCAGACTTACAAGCTGTTATTGCTAAAACACAAAGTATTAAAATTATTTTTTTCATATTAATATACTTTTATCCAACTGAACCTTCTAAACTGATTTCTAATAATTTCTGTGCTTCAACAGCAAATTCCATTGGCAGTTTATTAAGTACATCTTTACTGAATCCGTTTACAATTAATGCAATGGCTTTTTCTGTATCAATACCACGTTGGTTGCAATAGAAAATCTGATCTTCACCAATTTTACTTGTTGTAGCCTCATGTTCTATTTGCGCTGTATTATTTTTTGCTTCAATGTATGGGAAGGTATGTGCACCACAGTCATTACCCATTAATAACGAATCACATTGAGAAAAGTTTCTAGCATTTTCTGCACGAGGACCTATTTGCACTAATCCTCTATATGAGTTTTGAGATTTCCCTGCAGATATTCCTTTAGAAATAATTGTACTCTTAGTATTCTTTCCTAAGTGAATCATTTTAGTTCCTGTATCTGCTTGTTGGAAATTGTTTGTTACGGCTATTGAATAAAATTCTCCAACCGAGTTGTTTCCTTTTAAAATACACGATGGATATTTCCATGTAACCGCACTACCAGTTTCTACTTGTGTCCAAGAAATTTTGGCGTTCTTTTCACACAAACCTCGTTTAGTTACAAAGTTGTACACCCCTCCTTTACCTTCTGCATTACCAGGGTACCAGTTTTGTACTGTAGAGTATTTGATTTCTGCATCATCTAAAGCTATCAACTCAACAACCGCTGCGTGTAATTGGTTTTCATCTCTACTAGGTGCAGTACATCCTTCTAAATAACTTACATAACTACCTTCATCTGCAATTAATAGTGTACGTTCAAACTGCCCGGTACCTGCTTGATTTATTCTAAAATAAGTTGATAATTCCATTGGGCATTTTACGCCTTTTGGAATATAACAGAATGACCCATCACTAAATACAGCAGAGTTAAGCGCTGCATAGAAATTATCTTTTTGAGGTACTATTGTTCCTAAGTATTTCTTTACCAATTCAGGGTGCTCTTGTATCGCTTCTGAAATAGGACAGAATATAATTCCTTTTTCTGATAATGTGTCTTGAAATGTGGTTGCTACAGAAACAGAATCAACTACAATATCCATTGCGATATTGTTCATTCGTTTTTGCTCATCTATAGAAATCCCAAGCTTTTTGTACATCGCCAACAAGTCTGGATCTACATCATCTAACGTTTTGTTAGGGTCTATAGCTTTTGGCGCAGAATAGTATGCAATAGATTGGAAGTCTGGCTTCTCATAATTGACATTGGCCCATTCTGGTTCTTCCATCTCTTGCCAAATTCTAAAAGCTTCCAAACGCCATTCCGTCATCCATTCTGGCTCATCTTTCTTTTTAGAGATTGCGCGTACAATATCTTCGTTTAAACCAACAGGGAAAGTTTCTGACTCAATATCAGTATAAAATCCGTATTCGTATTCTTTATCTTTTAATTCTCTTTCTAAATCGTCTTCGGTATACTTGCTCATCTTCTCGATTTACTTGAATTATAATGAAAAACTTTCGCCACATCCGCAAGTTCTATTGGCATTTGGGTTATTAAACACAAACCCTTTACCATTTAAACCTCCTGAATATTCTAAAGTTGTTCCTACTAGGTATAAAAAACTCTTTTTATCAACGATAACCTTGATGTCGTTATCTTCAAACACCTTATCGTTTTCTTCTTTATTGTTGTCAAAAGTCAAATCGTATGATAAGCCAGAGCACCCTCCGCTTTTCACACCAACTCTTACATAATCATTTGCTGCATTAAATCCGTCTTCCTCCATTAGAGAAATGACTTTCTTTTTTGCTGATTCTGAGACTTTTATCATTTTAAATTAGATTATTTCTAAATAGATTGCAAATATAGAGTAAATATCTATTTACGTCAATCAATTTGGGTTATAATTTTGTTGCTAAACTATTACTCAGCTTACAAAATTGTATTCATTTATTTTTTACTGGGTTATTTTGCAGTAATTATACCACCTTTTAAATTTAATACTTGCTGCTTAAACCCATACTCTTTTATAATGTCGATAGCTTTTTTACTCCGTATTCCTGCTTTACAATACACAACTAAACTTTTGTTTTGAGGCAGTTCATTTAACCTTAACGACAACTCGTCCAATGGAATATGCAATCCGCCAATATGGTATTGTTCGCGTTCATACTGCTCTCTTACATCTAAAACATTATAGTTGTCTGCATTGTCTTTTAACTCGGCAAATGTTAGTTCTTCTATAAATTCAGGTAAACCACAAAGCACTTCATAACTGTCGGCTAAACCAGTTATCTGTGAGGTGTTATTTTTTTGAAAATTCAACACCATCTGCTGCATAGACAAGGCATTGTATGTTAATAATTTTCCAGACAGCACATTACCAATCCCGCAAATTAACTTCAACACCTCGTTAGCTTGAAATGCACCGATAATACCTGGCAGCACACCTAAGACGCCTATTTCAGAACAGTTAGGCACCTCATTAGGTTTTGGCGCTTGAGGATATAAACAACGATACGTTGGTCCATCATTATAATTAAATACAGATACTTGTCCTTCAAATTTATAGATAGATCCAAACACCAGTGGTTTATTTGTAAGCACCGCTGCATCATTTACTAAGTAACGTGTTGGAAAATTATCACTCCCATCAACAACAATGTCATACTTGGTAAATAATTCAATCGCTATATCAGATGTTAATTTTTGAAGATAAACCTCAAAGTTTACAAACGGATTTAATTTTGATAAGCTTTGTGCCGCAACCTCAGCTTTAAATTGCCCAATGGTATCATGTGAATATAGTATTTGACGTTGCAAGTTGCTTTGATCAATAGTATCATGATCAATAATACCTATAGTCCCTACACCAGCAGCCGTTAAATATTGTAATATAGGACAACCTAAGCCTCCTGCACCTATAACTAACACCTTAGCTTGTTTGAGTTTTAGCTGACCGGATTCTCCTATTTCATTTAATATCAAATGACGGTTATATTGTTGTTGTTCTTCTTCTGATAACATCATAATTCCCAATTATTTTCCCAATCTTTCCACACAACTTCTAAGCCTTGCGACTGTAACATTTTTGCAATCTCTTCTGTACTACGCTCATCAGAAATTTCAAATTGTTCTAATGATTCTGGTTCAACGGCATATCCTCCAGGGTTTGTTTTAGATTCTGCGCTTATAGAGGTAATTCCTAAATTCACCACATTATTTCTAAACACTTCACTTTCTCGGGTAGATAAAGACAATTCTACGTCTTCATCTAATAATCTAAAAGCACATATTAGTTGTACCAAATCGGCATCTGTCATTTCTACTTTTGGTTCTAATCCACCAGTGTGTGGTCTTAGTCGAGGAAATGAAATTGAATATTTAGTTTGCCAATAGGTTTTTTGCAAATACTTTAGATGCAACGCCGTAAAAAAACTATCTGCACGCCAGTCTTCTAAACCAAATAAAGCCCCTAATCCTATTTTATGTATGCCTGCTTTTCCTAACCGATCTGGAGTATCTAACCTAAAATCAAAATTAGACTTTCTCCCTTTCGGATGGTGCTTTTTATATTCTGCTCTATGGTAGGTTTCCTGATACACTAACACGGCATACAACCCACTATTCTTCAATTGTTCATATTCATTTTGATATAATGGTTGTACTTCAATAGTGATGTTAGAAAAATGTGATCGTATTAATTTTATAGCATTATCAATATACTCAACTCCAACAGTCTTGTTTGCTTCACCAGTAACCAACAAGATATGGTTATACCCTTTTGCTTTAAGGTATTCTACTTCCTTAATAATTTCTGCATCTGTTAATGTTCTGCGCGGTATTTTATTGGTCATACTAAACCCACAGTAAGTACATATATTCTGGCATTCGTTACTCAAATACATTGGCGCATACATTTGTATGGTATTCCCAAAACGTTTTTTAGTCAACTGCTTGCTCAACTGTGCCATTTGTTCCAAATACGGTCTGGCAGCTGGAGAAATTAACGCTTTAAAATCTTCTAAATCACGTTTAGAACTGTTCAACGCACGTAACACATCTGCTTCTGTTTTTGCAAAAATACTTTGCAACGTGTCATCCCAATTATAGGTGTCAAATATGTCTTTAAAGTTCTGCGAACTAGCTCCTGGCTGCTTGCTGTTAGCTATTGGCATAATCTTTATTTTTTTAGTTTAGTATACAATGCGTTGAGCATTTTTCTTATTGAAACAATTTCTTTGTTCACTTTGTTAAAATCTTCATTGCCTAAATAACCCAACTCTTTAGAAAATTCAATTAAATATTCAACCTCCGCGGCAGATCCTGATGCTATATTTATGAAATTAGCAAATTCATTTTCTGAATTTCTACTTGCACCTTCAACAATATTTGTTGGGATTGACAATGATGCTCTTCTTAACTGAGATGTTATTCCATACACTTCTTCCTTTGGGAATTGCCTTGATATTGCATATAACTCTAACGCAAGTTGATGCCCCTTTTTCCAAACTTCATATTTTTTATAATCTCTCATAATTTTAGCTAATTGCTTAAAGCTAACAACTGATGGCTAATTCAAAAAACTTGTTAACGGACTACTCGCTTCCGCTTTTTTATGTACGACTGGAGCTAATTTTGCTTCATACGCCATTCTACCAGCCTCAACAGCTAGTTTAAAAGCCTTTGCCATAGCAACGGGATTTTCTGATACTGCGATGGCAGTGTTTACCAACACGGCATCTGCGCCTAATTCCATTGCAAATGCCGCATGTGATGGTGCGCCTATTCCGGCGTCAACTACAACAGGCACGTTGCTTTGGTCAATAATTATCTCTAAAAACTCTTGTGTTTTTAAGCCTTTATTAGTTCCAATTGGTGCTCCTAATGGCATCACACATTGCACTCCTACATCTTCTAAACGCTTACATAAAACAGGGTCTGCGTGAATATATGGCATCACAACAAAACCTAGTTTGACTAATTCTTCAGCCGCTTTCAGTGTCTCTATAGGGTCTGGTAATAAGTACTTTGGATCCGGATGAATTTCTAATTTCACCCAATTAGTTTCTAAAGCCTCACGTGATAATTGTGCCGCAAAAACAGCCTCTTTAGCATTGCGTACACCAGAAGTATTTGGCAATAAATTGATGCGATTATGATTTAAATGACTTAATATATCATCTTGCTCATTTTTTACATCAACACGCTTTAAGGCTACAGTTATCAGCTCGCTTTCCGATGCCACTAAAGCCTCTTCCATTAATTGCGATGAACTGAATTTTCCAGTTCCTGTAAATAAACGTGATGTAAACTCTTTATCTGCTATTTGTAATGTTGTTGTCATAATATTTATAAAGTGGTTCGCACTTTTATTTTTTAATGTCTTTGGGGTTCCAAACCTGTTCAGTGCTTGTCCCTCCGTTTATCAAACGTTTAAACCTTGATATGGTATTAAAATCACGGGTAATTTCACCTGAAATTGCAATACCATGTACACCCGTAGATAATATGCTCACCACATCCTTTGTGGTAATGCCTCCAATTGCTAAAATAGGGATATCTGTGGCTAATACATCAAGAATACTTTCATACCCTTTAAGCCCTAAAACTGGACTCAAATTATGTTTGGTTGCTGTAAATCGGTATGGTCCTAAACCAATATAATCTACTTTTTTGGTTATGAGACGCTCACAGTCTTCTAGTGTGTTTGCCGTTCCGCCAATAATTTGCCACGAATACAAATGCTTTCTAGCTATAGTTGGACATGTATCAGATTGTCCTAAATGCACACCATCTGCTTTAACCTCCTTAGCTATTTTATAATAATCATTAATAATTAACCGTGTTTGATAATGAGATGTAATTATCCTAGCCTTTTCTGCAGCTTCTAGAGCTTGTTGTTCAGATACATTTTTCAAACGCAATTGCACCAATTCAGTACCAGCTCCGCAAGCCTTTTGAATATTATCCAAATGGTCTTGCGTAGTAACTCCTTGTGATATGTAGTGCAATTGAGGTATCATAATTATTTTTTTGAATGAAATCCTAACAAATTTTTGTTAGAACTTAAAAACTTTTCTGTATATCGTTTTCCTCTATAGCAAGCCTTTAACAACGGAAAGCCTAAGGCTAAATAACTAGTTATTGCTGACGATAACACACAACCACTCCCATGCTTTTCTGAGCAATTACCCAACTTTGCGTTTAATGTATACTGTTGGTTATTTGGAGTAAACAATTCATCTTTGCCTATTTTCTCAGGATGATGTCCTCCTTTTAAAAACAAGTTAGTTTTACTTGAAAGATATTTGATGGTGTCTTGAATAGTTAGCTCAGGATACAACTGTTCAACTTCCTTATAGTTAGGCGTAATCAGATATATTTTAGAAAGCAATTTGTCTAAAGCATCAGTATTTGATTTATGAAACTCAAAATTAGAACTCGCACGAAGTACAGGATCTAAAATTATTTTTACTTCAGGATTTAACTCTAATAGTTTATCTATAACTGTTGATAATACCTCCCAATCCTCTACAATACCAATTTTAACATAATTTATTTGAAACCGCCTGAAGAGTACTGTGATTTGTTCAATAATCACCGATGATGGCGTCCAATAGCAGGCTTCAAAATCCGTGTCGTTCTGAACCGTATTTGCTGTACAAACTGATAAGCCATAACATTTTAAGGTCTCAAATGTTTTAACGTCAGCCGTTAATCCAGCACCATTAGATGGGTCAAAACCTGCAATGGTCAATATGTTTGCTCTTGTTATCAAGTGTTTATTGAAGCAGCGCTTCTTTTAAAAGTTTAAAATTCTGAATAGGGTTTTCGGTATTCCATATCCCTCCTAAAACCCCTACTCCTTTATATCCTAATTTTAGGACATCAGGTAAAGATTTAATGGTAACACCTCCCATACCAATTATTAATTTATCACTTTGGTTAACATCAAATTCTCTACCTAGATAACCAGTTTTTGAAATGGATGAAAATACCGGACTTAACAAATGGTAATCAAATTCAAAATCGCAATGTTCTAATTCATCAGGGGCATGAAAAGAAGAGCTGATTGTTTTTCCGAACATATTCAAGCTTTTAAAATAGTGTCCCGGATTATCTATATGATCTCTTCTTTTCTGTTCTTGAAAATGAATTCCTTTTAAATTATACGTATTAACCAATTCATGATAATCGTGCACCACAATTTTAGAGTGGTATTTTTCATCAATCTGATTCAAATACACGCAATACTCCTCATAGTTTTTATGAGGTTTTCTTAAATGATAGTATTCTAAACCAGCCTCAAACAACTGGTTTAGAATATCAATTTCATTTAGTATATCTTGCTCGGGAGCAATAACAATCAGCATAACTTATAGGTATACTTCAGATCCTTTTTCTTTAAATTCTTTAGATTTTTCTTCCATTCCTTTTTGGAAGATTTCGTTATTCTCATCAATGTCATTTTCTGCCGCAAAATCACGTACTTCTTGAGAGATTTTCATTGAACAGAATTTTGGTCCACACATAGAACAGAAGTGTGCAATTTTAGCACCTGCAGCTGGAAGTGTTTCATCGTGATATTCACGAGCACGTTCTGGATCTAACCCTAAGTTAAACTGATCTTCCCAACGGAATTCAAAACGGGCCATACTTAAAGCATTATCTCTGTGTTGTGCGCCTGGGTGTCCTTTTGCTAAATCGGCAGCATGCGCTGCTAATTTATAGGTAACCACTCCAACACGAACATCTTCTTTATTTGGCAACCCTAAGTGTTCTTTTGGTGTTACATAGCATAACATAGCACAACCGTACCAACCAATCATTGCGGCACCAATACCTGAAGTGATATGGTCATATCCCGGAGCAATATCTGTAGTTAAAGGCCCTAAAGTATAAAACGGCGCTTCATCACAAACTTCTATTTGCTTTTCCATATTTTCTTTAATCATATGCATTGGTACGTGACCAGGACCTTCAATAAAGCATTGTACTTCATGCTTACGAGCAATTTGTGTTAACTCACCTAATGTTTCTAATTCAGCAAATTGTGCTTCGTCATTAGCATCTGCAACAGAACCTGGACGTAAACCATCTCCTAAAGAGAAAGCGACATCGTATTGTTTTAAAATCTCACAAATTTCTTCAAAATGCGTGTATAAGAAACTTTCTTTATGATGTGCTAAACACCATTTAGCCATGATTGACCCCCCACGAGATACAATTCCTGTAACACGTTTAGCCGTCATTGGCACATAGCGCAATAACACCCCTGCGTGAATAGTAAAATAATCAACCCCTTGTTCTGCTTGTTCAATTAATGTATCTCTAAAGATCTCCCATGTTAAATCTTCTGCCACACCATTAACTTTTTCTAAAGCTTGGTAAATTGGCACGGTTCCTACTGGTACCGGTGAGTTACGTATTATCCACTCTCGTGTTTCATGAATGTTTTGCCCAGTAGACAAATCCATAATATTATCTGCACCCCAACGGCAAGCCCATACGGCTTTTTCAACCTCTTCTTCTATAGATGATGTTGTTGCCGAGTTACCAATATTTGCATTGATTTTCACCAAGAAATTACGACCTAATATCATAGGTTCTGCTTCTGGGTGGTTAATGTTTGAAGGAATAACAGCGCGACCTCTAGCTACTTCTTCACGAACAAATTCTGGCGTAATTTTCGCTGGAATTGAAGCGCCAAAATGCTCTCCTGGGTGTTGCTTTCTTATTTCTGTCATTTCGTCTATTCGTTGGTTTTCACGAATAGCGATGTATTCCATTTCTGGAGTAATTATTCCTTTTTTAGCGTAGTGTAACTGGGTAACGTTTTTCCCTTTTTTAGCGCGCTTTGGTTTATGCTTTAAATCAAAACGCATATGATCTAAACTCTTATCGTTTAAACGTTCATTACAATATTCAGAAGTAAAATTATCCAACTCTTCTACATCATTTCTATCTAAAATCCACTGCTCTCTAATACGCTCAATTCCGTTGTGTACATTAATCTCTTTATCTGGGTCAGTATAAGGTCCTGATGTGTCATATACTGTAACAGATTCATTAGCTGTTAATTTACCCGTCATAGAATCTTTGGTATCACTCAAAGAAATTTCACGCATTGCCACATTAATTTGCGGATGCAACTTTCCTTTCACATAAATCTTTTTTGAATTAGGAAAAGGTTGTCTTGTAATACCTTCCTGTTTTGGTGCAGTGTCTTTTTTCTTCATTGTTTATTGTACTAATCGCTATCACCAATTGGTTCTAGCTGTTAATAGGTTTGGTTTATCTCTTTTAACGCAACTTCAAACGTTTATCCGCCTTGTGTTGCCTTTATTATTAACACATCATCATTATTGTTTAGCATGGTGGTTGCCCAATTGGATTTTGAAACTATATTTTGATTAATTGCTACTGCAATACCAGTAATTTCAACATGCAATTCTGAAAGTAATTGTGCTAACGAACAACTGTTTTCTAACTGATGAGTGGTATTATTTACTTTTACGTTTATCATAGTGGTTTATAAAGGTAAACAATAAAAGATATATGAGAAGTATTGGTATAAAGATACCTATAACTTTTCCCTACGCTGGTATCAACCAAACAGGTTCAAAGGATATGTCTCAAACTAAACTTAATTAGTTACTCCTAAAGTTTACACAGCAAATATACTATAGTTTTTTAAACTAAGCATTTAGCAGTATAACTTGTTTTTCAGAATTAGTTTTGAAAAGCTGGATTGGCAATAAATTCATGGTCAGATAAACTCAATAAAAACGCTTTTAAATCTGATTTTTCTTGCGCTGTTAAATGCACTCCACCTTCATCAACTTTTTTCATTAACGGATCAATCGTTGGTGAATCTTGTAAGCCTTCACTATAATGATTGATGACCTCATCTAGCGTGTTAAATCGACCATCATGCAT
>JBMYYK010000030.1:0-27712 GCA_049609325.1 Flavobacteriaceae bacterium
TTGAAAAAGATGTAGAGTATGTGGTAATGGACAATAAAGTTATGATTGTAGATGAATCTACGGGTCGTATCATGGATGGTCGTCGATACTCAGACGGATTGCATCAAGCTATTGAAGCAAAAGAAGAGTGCAAAATTGAGGCTGCAACACAAACCTTTGCAACGGTAACACTACAAAATTACTTTAGAATGTTTAATAAACTTTCTGGAATGACTGGTACTGCGGTTACAGAAGCTGGTGAATTCTGGGAAATATATGAATTAGATGTTGTAGAAATTCCGACAAACAGACCAATTGCGAGAGATGACAGAGATGATTTAGTTTATAAAACTAAACGTGAAAAATACAATGCGGTAATTGAAGAAGTTACTAAATTATCAAAAGAAGGTAGACCGGTATTAATAGGAACTACCTCTGTAGAAATATCAGAATTATTAAGTCGAATGCTTAAAATAAGAAACATTCCTCATAACGTTCTGAATGCAAAAATGCATAAAAAAGAAGCTGATATCGTTGCAGAAGCTGGGCAAGCTGGTTTTGTAACTATTGCAACAAATATGGCTGGTCGTGGTACAGATATTAAATTAACTGAGGCAGTAAAAACTGCTGGTGGTTTAGCTATTATTGGTACAGAGCGTCATGACTCACGTCGTGTAGACCGTCAGCTAAGAGGACGTTCTGGGCGTCAAGGAGACCCAGGTAGCTCTCAGTTTTACGTATCATTAGAAGATAACCTTATGCGTCTGTTTGGTAGTGAACGTATTGCCAAAATGATGGATAGAATGGGGCTTGAAGAAGGAGAAGTGATACAGCATGGTATGATTTCAAAATCTATTGAACGCGCTCAGAAAAAAGTTGAAGAGAATAACTTTGGTACTCGTAAACGTTTATTAGAGTATGATGATGTTATGAACAAGCAACGTAATGTAGTGTATAAACGTCGTAGAAATGCCTTATACGGTGAGCGTTTAAACATTGATATTGCCGACATGATTTATGACACTTCAGAAGTCATTACAGCTAGTAATAAAGCTGGAGATAATTATAAAAACTTTGAGTTTGAATTAATTAGATATTTCTCTACCAGTTCACCAATCACTGAAGAAGAATTCAAAAAATTAAGTATTCAAGATATTTCTGCTAAAGTTTACAAAGCAGTTTTAGAACACTATCAAAGTAAAACTAAACGTTCTGCTGAAACGGCATTCCCAATTATTAAGAATGTTTATGAAACTCAAGGTGATAAATTTAAACGTATTCTAGTACCTTTTTCAGATGGTGTAAAAACATTAAATGTGTCAACCGATTTAAAAGATGCTTATGAATCTGAAGGAACATCTTTAGTTACTGACTTTGAAAAGAACATCACACTAGCTATTATTGATGATGCGTGGAAAACACATTTACGCAAAATGGATGAACTAAAACAGTCTGTACAATTAGCTGTTCATGAACAAAAAGACCCTTTATTAATTTATAAAGAAGAGAGTTTTGGACTGTTCAGAAACATGGTGTCTAACATGAATAAAGACATTATTTCATTCTTATTTAAAGGCGAGTTACCTGTACAAGAACAAGCACAAATTAGCGAAGAAAAGCAAGTTGCTAAAAAAGAGAATTATACCGAAAGTAAAGCTGAAATCTTAAATAGTGATGAGCGTGCTGCACAAAACAGAGCTGCAGGTGCTGCTGCAAGCCAGCAACAACAACCACAAATAACTGAAACCATTGTTCGTGACACTCCAAAAATTGGACGCAATGATACTGTTACTGTAAAAAATGTGATGACTGGTAAAACAGAAACAATGAAATTTAAAAAAGCTGAACCGCTATTACAACGTGGAGAATATGTGTTAGTCAACTAAAACATAGCCTTGATTTCTACTTATTAAAAAGCCCCGAGATACATCTCGGGGCTTTTTTGTTAATATATTTTGAGCAATAAATTCGGGTCAGGGCAATTGGCTAAATCTTTAACTTGATCATTCAACGAAGTTACCCCTCTAAAGTCTCCAAAATTACCTTGCAGATCTTTTATAAGTTGGTAATGTAAATGCGGTGCATAATCGCCATTTACAGTAGCATCTCCCAAATAACCAACAACCTCTCCTTTTTTTAATTTATCTCCCACAGCAATCCCATCTAAAGACGCTAACGACAAATGTCCGTATAACGCATAAAAGACCACTCCGTTTATTTGATGTTCTAAAATAATTGTTGGGCCATAATCGCCAAAATTGGTGTTGTTTTTAAAACTATGAATTGTACCATCTAAAGCTGTTAACACTGGTGTGTTAACAGCACACCACAAATCTAAACCTAAATGAATGTTGCGTTCATCACGCTTGTTTTCCGTAAAGAAGTGACTGCTTCTGCTATAAATATTTCTAGTTTCATTATACCCTCCATAGGCCACATTGGCATTATTCTTTTTTAAAACACCATTAATATAATTTTCAAAAGCAACAGCGTTTGTAATATCAAAATGATGCAATTCAGTATTTTCTATAGATAAATCTAACGGTGCATAGGTGTGTTGTTCGTATACTTCACCAATTATATTAATAGCACTTAAACTACAATTGTGCAATAAAAACTCAAAATCTGTCATATTCATTTATCTTTTTATCAACTTAATTGTTTTGGTTTGGTTATTTATCATTAAACTCACCATATAGACACCCTTTACTTCTGGCAATACTAAAGTTATATTTTGTTCACCAATGTATGTTTTTTCAGACACTACACGCCCTAAAACATCTGTAACTGTTACATTTATATATTTAGACATCAGATGCTCTGGTATTTTAATACTTGAATATCCTATAGTTGGATTAGGAAAGAGTTCTATTGCATTAAAAACTGTATTAACGTCTTCTACTGCTAATGCTATATCATATTGGTTTACAAAATTTGGCAAACCCATATTAGCCCATTTACCTCCTAAATTAAACCCGTTATTATCATAATTACAACTTGGTCCTAACGTATTAGGGCTATTAATCACCCCTAATGTTGGTCGTGGTGTGGCTACATATATTTTTCCATCTGGTGCCAGTTGCATATTACCTGAGCCTATTTGATTATTACCAACAACTAATGCACTTGCAGGAATATCTGCAGCGTTTAAATTAAACTGATGCAAACGTCTAGGACTTGAAAGTTCATTGGCATATAATAATTGGCTATCTGGAGAAAATGAACACCCATATGATGGTACTCCTAATGCAATAAAATTAGACACGACTCCAGTAGCTTTATCAAAATCATATAAATAAGTATCATATACTGCAGCAAAGGCCAGTTTGGTACCGTCTGGAGAAATGGTCATTTGCCCAGTAACTTTATTAGTATTATTCCCGATTGCAGATGAAACTGCCGGCTCAATTCCTGAAGATGTGATTTGATAAGCAAAAAATACATTTGTATTTAACTCAGATGTAACCACCCAATAGTCTGTACCGTTAGCATGTTGAGCGCCTGTCAACCCTTCTACTACACTTGGCGCCAAAGCCATGTTTTTATCAGTAACATCTCCCAAACCTGAATCAAGAGTCATATCTACTTTATGGTAACGTAAACCACCCGCCATATTATTTTCTTGGCAATCAGTTGTAAAGACGTAATACTTTGCATAGTCATTAGGATCGGGTACTATTAATGCAGATTGAGAAGCACTATTACAAGATGCAGCATCACTCAAGTCACCATTTGGCATCAATTGATGATTTTTATTCCACACCCCTCCTATATAACTTTTATTAGCAAACGGACCTCCGTTAGTATAAAACAATATATTGCCTTGTGTATCAGAAATTGCAGCACAACCTTCATGTGATTGCATTTCACCATCTAACAAAGGAACTGCTGTACCTGAATTAAAGCTAATCCCAGCTTTGTCGCCAAAATACCAAGTTCCTTTTAAAGATTGTGCCGAGGTCAAAAATGTGACACTTAAAAAAAGTATTAAAACGGATTTCATAAAAACATCATTATAATTTCATCCAAATATAACCAACTCAAAAGATTATTTATATCACATTAAAATTTAAACTCAAATTATATTTCATTATTCCTAATTAGTATCTTTACACTAAACTATAATCCGATTACCTTTTGAAAAAACAAAAACCATATACCTCTGCTTTATCAGAAAATGACGGTGTTCCACCACCTAAAACGGTAAACGCTAAAGCATATGTTAGAAAAAAAGAGATTTCAGTAGACACTTATGTTTCAGAAATACAAAAGGGCAATCGTGTGTTTTTAAGTAAAGCCATCACTTTAATTGAAAGTACCAATCCTAAACATAAACAAAAAGCCAACGCAATTTTAAATGCTTGTTTGCAACATCCTAAAACATCTGTTCGGGTAGGGATTACAGGGGTCCCTGGTGTAGGGAAAAGCACGTTTATTGAAGCCTTAGGACTCTACTTAACATCTATTGGAAATAAAGTTGCCGTATTAGCAGTAGACCCTAGTAGCTCTGTAACTAAAGGAAGTATATTGGGTGATAAAACCCGAATGGAAGACCTTGTAAAAGATGACAATGCATTTATCCGCCCAAGTCCCTCAGGAAATTCTTTAGGAGGTGTTGCCCGAAAAACACGTGAAACTATAATGCTCTGTGAAGCGGCTGGATTTGACACTATTATTATTGAAACTGTTGGGGTTGGGCAAAGTGAAACCGCAGTGCATTCTATGGTAGATTTTTTCTTACTTCTTAAATTAGCTGGTGCAGGAGATCAATTGCAAGGCATTAAAAGAGGTATCATTGAAATGGCCGATTCTATTGTGATTAATAAAGCAGACGGAACTAATTTAAAGCCTGCTCAATTAGCGCGAACAGAATTTAAACGCGCTTTACAACTATACCCACATAAAAACAACGGATGGATACCTAAAGTAACCACATGCAGCGCTATTAAAAAAGATAATATTGATGACGTTTGGGATATTATTACTAATTATTTAGAATTAACACAATCAAATAATAGTTTCAATATGAGACGTCAAGAGCAAAATAAGTTTTGGCTCCTACAAACTATTGAAGAACAACTAAAAGATAACTTTTACAAACATCCGATAGTTGCGATTCAATTAATTGAATTAACTAAAAAAGTTGAAGACGGGTTGATATCACCTTTTGATGCTGCTGACCAACTGTTAAGTTTAACTTCTAAATAATTCGTTATATCTGTAAAATCATTACTCTATACCAAATAGTATTGATTACACTCTCTTTTTTCTTCAAACAGATCAAAATTCAAGACATACTACCACATTTGCTTGATAAGATGTTTTTTATCGATATTATTACACTTTTTATCGATATTATTTTGTAGTAGTTAAACATTTGTTAATTTCGTTCAAATTATTATAGATAAACCGCTGATTTTAAATGTATTTACGTGGGGTAAAATAAAATCAACATCTATAACGATTATCTTAAAAAAACTTAAACTAACTGTTATGACTACACTTACAAAGACATTCTGCATGGCTTTAACTGAACCCTTATATTGTCTTAAAGGGGATCTGAAAAATGTATCAATTATACATTAATTCTATTAAAAATTTTACTAACTAATATATAACTATGAAACATAAGTTACTTATCTTTCTAATGTTATTGAGCACATCATTTGTATTTTCTCAATACACGTTAGACAACGGAGCAAACGGTACTATAACCACTTGCTCAGGAACATTTCTTGATAACGGAGGTGCTTTACACCAATAATAGTGATGGTACAATAACCTTTTGCCCATCAACTCCAGGAGACTTAATTAGACTTAGCTTTACATCTTTTGAAACTGAAGATGGTTTTTCAGGATGTTACGACTTCTTGTACTTTTGGAATGGTAATACAACCGGTGCTTTAGGAACTGAAGATATCAGTTTTTGTGGACCAATGACACCGTTTGAAATAACATCAACAAGTCCTGATGGTTGTGTTAGTTTCAGGTTTACCTCTGATTTTAGTGGCCGTGAAGCAGGTTGGAGTGCAAATATAAGTTGTATAACGCCATGTACACCGCCAACTGCAGCATTAACAGATTCTAGTACTCTAGATATTTGTAATCCTAATGCGGATAATCCAGGGTCATTAACTGTTGCCTTCGATGCCTCAAGTTCTACTGCTGCTTCTGGACAAAACATCACAAGTTATATTTGGAGTTTTGGTGATGGTACAACTGCTACTACAGCAACACCAACTACAACACACACTTACCCTTCTAACTCAGGAATGTATGTGGCTTCAGTAACTGTTAGAGATGACAATTAGGTGCAAGACCCGCTAGGATGTACCAGTGTAAACTCTGCATCACGTTTAATTAGAGTAATGCCAGAACCTGATTTTTCAGGTACACCAGACTCCTATAATATCAGCTGTGGAGATTCCGTTACACTAACCGGTGTTGTATCTTCACAAACAGAAACACAAGAAATACCAATGCTAACTCCAGCTACAGTAGCATTACCTGATGGTACTGGTGTAAGTTTCTCTTCAGCATTAGATTTTACTGGACTATTCGCTAACGGAGCAACAATGACTCCAGGGTGTTATCCTACAGTGTCTTTTGACTTAGAGCATTCAGCGGCTCAAGATTTAGAAATTAAACTTATAGCACCTTCTGGTGAAGAAGTCGTATTATATAACCGAGGTGGTGATCCTGTTGAATTTACAGGTTTCGGTACCTGCGCCAACGAAAACGATGATGCCGTACCAGGGTGTACCGCACCATATACCGTTGTAGGAAACAATTCAGGAGTAAATTGGGATGCCCCAGCATCACAAACTACTGTAACAGCTACTTGTCCTGATTTTGCAGGACCATGTGAAAATCCTGGTTTTTTCGGATATTACTACGTACCAACAACCTACAATTCTGACAGTTCATTCGCTTCTTTAGATGGCGCTAGCTTGAATGGAATGTGGACTTTAGAAATTACGGATCATGAAATTAATGATGACGGTGTATTAAAAACATGGAGTTTAGACTTTCCACAATCTTGTTACAGTTTAGAAAGTGTTACTCCTAATTTAACTACTGCAACATGGACAGGGGGCGGACCAGCATTACCTGCACAAAATACTACCAGTACTGGAATTACAGATCCGGGACCTGATGCATGTCCTACACCGGGTACATGTACTGGAAATGAACTAACTAATAGTCCTACTGTTGGACCATTTATGACGCCAGGGACATCAACATATACAATTACTGTAGTAGATGAATTTGGATGCGAATACCATAAAGATGTTACAGTAACGGCATCATGTTCGTGTATTTTAACCTTAGATACTGCAAACAATAACCAAACTGTTTGTGAAAATACAGCTATTACAGACATACAATACACCGTTGGTGGTGATGCAACTAGTGCAACTATTAGCGGACTTCCACCAGGAGTTACAGGAACTTATGTTGGTGGCGTATTTACTATTAGTGGTACACCAACCTCATCTATAGGTTCTCCTTACAATTATACTGTTTCTACAGTTGGTTGTACTCCAGAGATGACCGCAACAGGTACAATTACGGTTAATGCCTTACCAGACATACCAACAATAAATACAACTGCACCTACTTGTGCAGCAGACGGTTCAAGTACAATCACGAACTACGACCCTTCTGCAACTTATACCTTTACTCCAGCAGGACCTACTGTGGGTGCTGGAGGAGTAATCTCAGGAATGACAATTGGAACATCATACACCGTTAACGCATCTAATGCAGGGTGTACTTCAAATGACTCTGTAGCATTTACAAATTTAGCTATGTTAGTCACACCTGCTGTTCCTACAGTAACTACTACAGCGGCAACATGTGCTGCGGATGGCTCTAGTACGATTTCTAATTATGATCCTTCTGTAACTTACACCTTTACACCAGCAGGACCAACTGTGGGCGCTGGAGGAGTAATTTCTGGAATGACTGCTGGAACATCATATACAGTAAATGCTAATAACGGAAGTTGTACTTCTAATGAATCGGCAGCATTTACTAATGATCCGATGCTTACAACACCAGCTGTGCCAACTATATCTACCACTGCTGCTACATGTTCAGCAGATGGTTCAAGTACGATTTCTAACTACGATCCTTCTGCAACTTACACATTTACACCAGCAGGACCTACTGTGGGCGCTGGAGGAGTGATTTCTGGAATGACAGTTGGAACATCATATACAGTTAACGCTAATAACGGAAGTTGTTCTTCAGCTGACTCTACAGCATTTACTAATGATCCGATGTTAGCTAATCAACCAACTCCTACTATTAATACGACAGCGGCAACTTGTGCTGCAGATGGAACAAGTACTATAACAAACTACGACCCTTCTGCAACTTACACGTTTACACCAACGGGACCTACTGTGGGTGCTGGAGGAGTGATTTCTGGAATGACCGTTGGAACATCATATACGGTTAACGCATCTAATGGTGGATGTACTTCTACTGAATCGGCAGCATTTACTAATAATCCGATGTTAGCTAATCAACCAACTCCTACTATTAATACGACAGCGGCAACTTGTGCTGCAGATGGAACAAGTACTATAACAAACTACGACCCTTCTGCAACTTACACGTTTACACCAACAGGACCTACTGTGGGCGCTGGAGGAGTGATTTCTGGAATGACTGTCGGAACATCATATACGGTTAACGCTAATAACGGAAGTTGTACTTCTAATGAATCGGCAGCGTTTACTAATGATCCGATGCTTACAACACCAGCTGTACCAACTATATCTACTACAGCGGCGACATGTTCAGCAGATGGTTCAAGTACAATCTCTAACTACGACCCTTCTGTAACTTACACGTTTACACCAGCAGGACCTACTGTGGGCGCTGGAGGAACGATTTCTGGAATGACCGTTGGAACATCATATACAGTTAATGCGAATAACGGAAGTTGTACTTCTAATGAATCGGCTGCATTTACTAATGACCCGATGCTTACAACACCAGCTGTACCAACTATATCTACTACAGCGGCAACATGTTCAGCAGATGGTTCAAGTACAATCTCTAACTACGACGCTTCTGTAACTTATACTTTTACACCAGCAGGACCTACTGTGAGTGCTGGAGGTGTAATTTCAGGAATGACTACTGGAACATCATATACAGTAAATGCAAATAACGGAAGTTGTTCTTCAGCTGACTCTACAGCATTTACCAATGATCAGATGTTAGGTATTTCTGGAACACCAGTTGCTAATGTATCTGTACAACCATCTTGTACAATTACAACAGGAACTATCACAGCTACGTCTCCTACTTTAGGCACAAACGAAGAATTTGTATTAGAAGGCCCTGATGCTACAGGTACTATTCAAACCAATTCTACAGATGGTATCTTTACTAACTTGAGCCCAGGAGATTACACATTACACGTTTCTAATACAAGTACAGGATGTATTTCAAGCTCTATACAACTCACTATAAATGAAGTACCATCAATACCAAGCTTTAACTTGACTGATGGATGTGATGGTGTAGATTATACAATTTCTGTAGTTGATCCGAATAGTAGCTATACCTACAACTGGTATGACTCGTCTGGTACACTTATTGGAACTGGGATTTCAATTGTAGTAACTCAAGCAGACACCTATGAAGTACAAGCTACTCAATCTAGCTGTATTACATCAGAATATATTACTATAACCAATGCGTTTTGTTCAATACCTAAAGGAATATCTCCGAATGGCGATGGTTTAAATGATACTTGGGAACTATCTAATCTAGATGTCAAACAAGTTAAGATTTACAACCGTTACGGAACTGAAGTGTACTCAAAAGAAAATTATACTAACGAATGGGATGGAACGTCAGATAAAGGAAATGAATTACCAGATGCCACTTATTACTATGTCATTTGGTTCAATAACGATAAAACAACAACCGGTTGGGTATATATAAACAGATAACAACATGAACACTATCAAACAACTAATCACAATAGCCCTACTCGTTTTTATTGCTCATTCAAGTATGGCACAGCAAGACCCACATTATACACAATACATGTATAACATGAGTTTAATGAATCCTGCCTATGCCGGAAGTAAAGAAACCTTATCTACAGGATTACTTTACAGAAAGCAATGGGTACAAATAGAAGATGCGCCTACTACAGCAACATTTTTTGGTCACCTACCGGTAGGAAAAAATGTAGGAGCAGGATTATCTTTAAGTTCAGATAAAATTGGTCCTGTAAATGAAACTAATATTTATGGAGACGTGTCATACACATTAAAATTAGGTGGTGAACACAAACTTTCTTTTGGTGTTAAAACAGGTTTAACATTACATAAAGTTGGTTTGTATGATGATATATACAACACCTTACCAGATGCTGATGACCCTGCATTTTCAGAAAACACCAGTAACACCTATTTTAATTTTGGTTCGGGGATATTTTACCACACTAAAAAGTATTATGTAGCCATATCTGTTCCTAACTTTTTAAAATCAAAACATTTAGATTTTAATGGTAATGAATACGGATCTGAGTTTTCACATTATTTTGCAACTGCAGGGTATGTATTTGACATAAACACCTCTTTAAAACTGAAACCATTCTTTATGGTGAAGTCTGCATTCAATGCCCCTACTTCAGTAGACATTTCTTTAAATGCACTATATAAAGAAAAAGTAGAATTTGGTGCTACGTACAGATTTGAAGATAGCTTCGGCGCTATGGTGAATTTTGCAATTACACCAGAGCTACGTATCGGGTATGCTTATGATCATATTGTTTCTGATTTAAATGTGACCACTTCGGCATCTCATGAATTCATTTTATTATACGATATCAAATTTGCTAAAAAAGTATCTGAATCACCTCGATTCTTCTAAAACCTAAACCAACCAACACATGAAAAAAACATATTTGCTTTTATGCTGCATTATTGGGCTAAGTACCATGACAGCACAACAAAAAAACATTAAGGTTATTGACAGCTTGTTCAGTTTAAACAAAACTGAGTTAAGTACTGAAAACACAGAGTTTTCTGCTATACTGGCTCAAAATAACATTGTATATTATACTAGTGCTCAAAGCAACTTAACTGTTGACGAACAAAACTCATCGGACCTAGATGTGTACCAGGCTGTTTTGAATTCTGATAACTCTATAAGTGATGCAAAAGCTTTAGAAGGGATAAACACAAAGTGGCATGACGGCCCCGTAGCCATTACCCCAGATGGTAACACGATGTATTTTGCTAGTGAAAGTTTTAATGTTAAAAAAGGATTTGAAAAAGAAAAAACGCCAGCTAAAATCTTAAAAAAAGGACGTATATACATATTTAAGGCTACAAAGGTTGATGGTGAATGGAGCAATGCCTCTCCTCTAGCGTTTAATAACATTGCCTATTCAGTAAGAAACCCAAGTGTTAGCGCCGATGGTAAAACACTATACTTTTCATCTGATATGCCTGGTGGATTAGGTGGTGAAGATATTTGGAAAGTAGCAATAGATGGTAATTCTTACGGAACTCCAGAAAATTTAGGCGCATCTGTTAACTCACAAGCCAACGAAAGTTTCCCTTTTATCTCAAGCAAAAACGTTCTCTATTTTTCTTCAGACGATGAGAATGGTTTTGGAGGTATGGATGTCTATAAATTAGACCTTAATAAAACCGATGCGGAGCTTATCAATATTGGTAGACCTGTCAACTCAGATAAAGATGACTTTGCATTTACTTTAAATGAAGATAAAAAAACTGGGTTCGTTTCTAGTAATAGAGGAGAAAGTGATGACATCTACTTAATCAACTCTATTTGCCGCTTAATAGCATCAATAACTGTAACTGATAAAGAAACTGGTACTGCAATTAGTGACGCTAAATTAGACATTATAAAAGACTCAAAAATACAGCAAAGTTTAACAACAACACAAGAGCCAATTCTTTCAAACTTAGAATGTGAAACTGCATATAACTTAGCAGCTTCAAAAGAAGGATATGAAGATGGCACTCATACAATTGAAGCTTCTACTGATGGTGGAGAACTAAACATTACCATAGCTCTAGCTCCTATTAAAACTCCAATTATTACTGAAACACAAGTAGTATTACAGCCAATATTCTTTGAGTTTGACAAAAGTAATATTACGCCACAAGGCGCAAGTGAATTGGATAAGTTAGTAACTGTAATGACTGATAATCCGGATATGATAATTCTTGTAAAATCACATACTGATAATAGAGGTACTGATGAGTATAACAAAGACTTATCAAATAAAAGAGCACAAGCTACAGTGGCTTATGTGGTATCTAAAGGAATTTCTGAAGCAAGAATATTCGGAAAAGGGTTCGGTGAATCTGACTTGAAAATTAACTGTACAGAATGTACTGAAGAAGAGAACAGTAAAAACAGACGATCTGAATTCATGATTGTTAGATAATTTATCTCCTAAAACCAATCATAAAAAAGGGCATTGATAAAATCAATGCCCTTTTTGTTATAATACTTTATGAAAACATCAAAAGTTTACAAACGCAATTATATTGACTTGATCTCTGTTATCATGTTCAAAAAATTGGTTCATATACCCTGCTTCCAAGCGTATAGATTTGTTTAACTTATACCCTATTCCGCCGTATAATCGGTTTCTATCAAATACTGCTGACTCGGTATTTAAAAATATTTCGTTATATGATGATAAATAGCATTTAGAGATGTCTTTATTGCCTAACGGAATATTCAAGCCTAAGAAATACCTGAAACGCATCTTAAAATCATCTTCAACAAATCGTTGTTCAAAACGATATCTATGATTTAATTTCACAACTCCAACATTTTGTTTAGATGTGAATTGCTGAAAGATTCTATGCTCATTAACTGCATTTTTATCATCGGTATCTCCAATATAATTTTCAGATAAGATATAACCATACCCTAACAGCACATTATTTTTGGCGCCATTAAATGTATACCCTAATCCCGTACGCAATAACAGTTGTTCTAAATCGCCAACAGCATTATAGTTTCTATATTGCACTTCATGGTGCAAATTCCATTTTTCATTTAACTTCTTATTCCCTATATATATCAGCCAATTACCAAGATTACTCTCTTGACTATATGTAAAACAAGGCAGCATCAGTCCGAAGACTAATGCTGCTACACTTAACTTAAACTTCATAAATTATGACTTTTATTCAAAGAAAGTTACGGCTCCTGTATGAATATCATACATACCACCTATAATTTTGATTTCGCCGTTTTGTTCCATTTCTGCTAACACTTCACTATCTGCTTTAATTTTATCAATAGTAAGTAATACATTTTTTTCAGCAACATTGTTTACAAATTCAATATTAGCAGATGTTCTTTCACTTGCTTCAGCAGGAGATGCTACCGCATTTACAGCAGGTTTAATCTTTTCTAACATACCTGTCAACTTTCCTAATTTAGCATCGTCACATGCGCCTTTTACTGCTCCACATGCCGTATGACCTAAAACAACAACAAGTTTTGTCCCTGCCAATTTACAGGCAAATTCCATACTTCCTAAAATATCATCATTTACAAAATTTCCTGCAATACGTGCGCTAAAAATATCACCTAAACCTTGGTCAAATATCAACTCAGAAGATACTCTTGAGTCAATACAGCTTAATACAGTTGCAAAAGGGAACTGCCCTTTACTTGTATCATTTACTTGCTCTAAAAGGTTTCTATTAGCCTTTAGGTTATTTTGAAATCTGATATTTCCTTCTTTTAAAAATTGCACCGATTTTTCAGGTGTCATTGTTGCTTGTGTTTCTTTAGTATGTGCTTTCATTTTTTATTTTTTTTGGTTAATTATTATGCCGATTTTGGTCTAAGTTTAAAAAACTCAATATAACTTGCTGGGTTTTCAACAACACCACGCTCAGAGATTAACTTGATATGGATATGACGTTCATGTGCTTTAAATGCAAAATCATCTAAAATTTCAATGATATCATTGTCAAGATATCTTGTTTTTCGAACGTCTAATTCTAAGTATGAATGCTCTGGTAATTTATCTAATTCTTTTAATATGGCTCCTTTATTGAAAAAAGTTACTTCCTCAGCCAAAGTCATTTTTATTTTAGTTTCACCATTACTATTGTCTTCAATATGTAAGAAGTGAGAATTTTGGTAGCTTTTAATTAAGATTACCACTACTCCAACGGCTAATCCCATTCCTATTCCCATTAATAAGTCAGTAAAAACAATCCCTAATACTGTTACTACAAACGGAATAAACTGTTTCCACCCTAAATCATACATTTGTTTAAATAATGCTGGTTTAGCTAGTTTGTATCCAACAATTAATAGTACCGCAGCTAATACCGATAATGGTATTTTATTTAATAAGGTAGGAATTAATATCACAGATATTAATAATAAGAATCCGTGAATAATGGCAGATAATTTACTTCTACCTCCAGACTGAATATTTGCCGAACTTCTAACTATTACTTGTGTTATTGGCAACCCTCCAATTAATCCTGAAATGATATTTCCTGTACCTTGTGCTAATAATTCTCTATTAGTTGGCGTTACATTTTTATGCGGATCTAATTTGTCTGTAGCTTCAACACAAAGTAATGTTTCTAAACTTGCAACTAGAGCTATTGTAAAGGCCACAACCCATACTTCTGGATTGGTAATTACACTAAAGTTCGGGAAACTAAATTGTCCTAAAAAAGAGTTGAAGTCTTCCGGTACTGGTACACTTACTAGGTGTGCTGGATTGATTCCAAATTTTGCGTTAGACTCTGTAAGTGTAAAATATACAATACCTGCAACTACAGCTACTAATGGCCCTTGAATTAATTGGAAAATTTTTCCTTTTTTAGAAAGAACATTACTCCATAATAATAAAATAGCCAAACCAATTAAACCAATAATTGTAGCACCTAAACTGATGTTGTTAAGAGTTACAAAAATTTCAGAAAATGTGTTCTCTCCATCTACCTGAAAAAATGCAAAATCACCTTCAGGGTCGGCATCATATCCAAAGAAATGAGGTATTTGCTTTAAAATAATAATGATTCCAATACCAGTTAACATCCCTTTAATTACAGAAGACGGGAAATAATACCCTATAATTCCTGCTTTTAATATTCCGAATATCAATTGAATGACACCTCCTAGTACTACGGCAACTAAAAAGTTTTCGTAACCGCCTAAAGTACCTATAGCTGTTAATACAATGGCTGCTAATCCTGCTGCTGGACCACTAACTCCAATTTTAGAGCCACTCAAACCTCCAACTATAACTCCACCAATAATACCGGCAATTAATCCTGAAAATAACGGCGCTCCACTGGCTAATGCAATACCTAAACATAATGGTAATGCTACAAAAAATACGACTATACTCGCTGGCAAGTCACTTTTAATACTTTTAAACATATTTATATAATTAGTTATTGTTTTTAGAACATTACTAAAAACATTTAAATTTTATTTGCGCCCAAAGGCTAAAAAACGAATTTATAACTATGCCTGATCTGGCGGGGGAGATATTATAAATAAATGAGGACTGGTATAAACCTTTTTACAATACACTAAATTAGTTTTTGGCAACTCTTTATCAGTTCCAACAAAATTGTGTGCCTCATTATTGATCACAACGTCAATATCAACAATTTTTTCGCCGTCCTTTTCTTGTTCTTCTTCAGATATTGAAACAACAATAGAAGTATCAAAGTTATTATCAACAACGTAAAGAATTGTTGGTATAACAATAACAGCTAAAAACGTTATTGAAAAAAATATGGCTATGCGTTGTTTTGACGTCACTTTTACATTTCGATTTCCTGCAAATATAATAACACTTTTTAAAATGATAGCTTTACTATCGTTAATAAATGTTAAACTTTTACACAAAAAAGACCTTATTCAGAAATTTTCTCCCCTAAATACACCAACTTCATACCTCCAGTAATTTCAATATCACTCGTGTTATTAGAAATAACCGTTAAATCACCTTCACTATCTTTTAAAAATAAAGGGGCATGATTGACATTGGCTTCTATTTGATTAATTATATCATGAAATTCTTTAATATCACTAACGTCTACTTCTTGGATAAAAGGAAATTTATTAGCGATGTTAGACAAGGTTATAAAATCATCACTTATAGGAAACAAATGTCCTACACCATTAGCTTGTGGATTAACATCATCATGAGTTCTCACCTTGAATGCTCCATTTTCTCCAAACTGTTTTTCAAACCTAGAAATGGCAGAGGAATTAACACTTGAACTTCCCGTCATAGATAGCAAATACCCAACATCACTCAACTCAATATCATCATTCAATTCATTAGAAAACACATCAATATTTAATGCTTTTAAACCTTCAGCAGATGACATATTTACATGCTCTTCATTAGAATCTATAAGAACCACATCCCTATCGTTTTCTTGTAAATACGCTGCTATTACTCTTGACAATTTTGAAGCTCCAACAATTAATACACCTTCAGAATTTTTAACAAATACACCTACCAACTTCGCAAATAATCTTGCTGTAGTTGCATTTAACAATACTGTACCTAAAACGATCATAAAAACCAATGGGGTAATGTATTCTGCACCTTCTACGCCTTGTTTAAGTAACTTACCTCCGAATAATGATGCTATTCCTGCAGCCACAATACCTCTTGGTCCTACCCAGCTTATGAATAATTTCTCCTTGAATTTCAATTTGGAATTTGCTGTGCTCAACAAAACTGCTATTGGTCTGATAACAAATACTACCAAAGCAAATAATGCGGCAGTTTTCCATGTATACAACAACATTAAGTCATCAATATTGATGTTTGCAGATAACAAAATAAAGAGAATCGATATCAACAAAACACTTAATGATTCTTTAAAGTACAACAGCTCTTTTATATTTTTTAGTTTGCTATTTCCTAACACCATTCCCATAACTACAACGGCTAACAGCCCCGATTCATGAGCGAATATTTCCGACTCAACAAACACTAACAATACGGTAGATAATACCACAACATTTAGCAAATAGTGTGGCACAAACTTTTTATTAATTGCAAATGCTAAAGCATGAGCAAAAGTAAATCCGAAGGTTGTACCGAATAGTAATATTTTTCCGAATTCAATTAAAGCCGTTTTGGTAAAACCACCTCCGCCTCCAACACTAATAAATTCAAATACTAAAACTGCTACTAATGCACCAATAGGATCAATTAAAATTCCTTCCCACTTTAATACAGCCGACACATCTTTTTTTAACGGAATATTTCTTAAAATTGGAGTTATTACTGTGGGCCCAGTAACAATAATTAATGCAGAAAATAAAAATGATAATTCCCAGCCTAAATTGAATATCAGATGAGCAATAATACCTGCCCCGAAAAACGTTATCATTGAACCTAAGGTAATCAACTTCGTAATTACAGGACCTACATTATTTATCTCGTCTTTCTTGAGAGTAAGTCCGCCTTCAAACAAAATAATACTAATGGCTAAGGACACAAAATAGTACAGGCTCTCTCCAGGGAACAAGCCATTAGTACCATTCCAGATAGGTTCAATCCATTTAGAGCCATCGTCACTTAAATATTCTGCGGCAATAGGACCAACAAGTAAACCAATTAATATTAATGGCAAAATTGCTGGAATTTTAAATTTCCATGCAACCCATTGCGCCAAAATCCCTAATATTATAATACCTGCTAATTCAATCATACCGACTCAATATATTAATTAGTTTACAACTTAACGTTATTATAAAACGAACAAGATACAAATACTTTTTAAATTGATAGTAATACTACCATTTTTGTATATTTGTTTTGTTCTATATAAATATAGGCATATAAATTTAATATAGTATAGTAGCAGAAAAATCAGCGGTTAGTCTGCTAAACTTTAATATTTTACTATATAATATAATTGTGTTAGTTTTGCGTTTACATGGGTGTAGGGATTAAGATATTATTAAACGAGGGGTTGTATATTAAGGACCCTCAAGATTCGGTACTTGGGAGAAACATTATAAAAAACAGTATTCTCCTAATGAACGATTTAGGGTTTGAAGCGTTTACTTTTAAAAAACTAGCTATAGAGATATCGTCTACAGAAGCATCTATATATAGGTATTTTGAGAATAAACATATGCTGCTCACCTATTTAGTGTCATGGTATTGGGAATGGGTAAATTATTTGATAGGCATTAACACTAGAAATATTGACGACCCTAATAAAAAACTACAAATAATAATTCACTCCTTAATTTTTGCTGCAAAAGACAACCCTAGTGTAGATTATGTAAACGAAAGTAAATTACATAATATCGTGATCTCTGAAGGGATAAAAGCCTATCACACCAAAAAGGTTGATGATGAAAACTCTAAAGGCTTTTTTAAGAGTTATAAAGACTTGGCAGAATCTGTGTCTAAAGTCATTTCTGCTGTAAATCCGGAGTTTAAATATCCGTACGCCTTAGCTACAAATTTGTTTGAAATGTCAAACAATCACATCTACTTTGCTCAGCATTTACCAAAACTCACAGACATTACTGTAAAAAATAATGATGTGAATGAAGTTGAAACTATGCTAAATTACTTCGTTAAAAAATTATTGAGTTAATATTACTTTCCGATACAGAAGTTCGCAAAGATGTTACCTAGTAAATCATCAGTAGTCACTTCACCAGAAATTAGCCCTAAATGATGTAATGCTTCTCTGATGTCAATCGCGAATAAATCAGAGGAGATGTTATTATCAATACCCCGTTGCACATCTTTAATTGCGGTAAGCGCATTCTGTAATGCTTCAAAATGACGGGAATTACTAACTATGATTTGATTATTACTAATCGTTCCTAAATTAGCTAAACTGGTTAACTCCTCTTTCAATCGTTCTATACCATGCTGATGCTTTGCTGATATTAATAATACATTCTGTATTTGTGCTTGTATATATTCTATAGTTTCTGCAGAGAGCAAATCTGTTTTATTAATGATCACCTGTATTTTTTTTGTAGGATATTTACGCTGTAAGCGTTCAATATCTACTAACAACTCTTCTAACTGCCCAGACTTTTCATTTATTGTTACACCACTTACCAAGTATAATACCAATTGTGCTTTTTCAATATTCTCATAAGTTTTTTGAATACCTATATTCTCAACCACATCTTTAGTATCTCGAATACCAGCAGTATCAATAAAACGGAACATGATACCGTTTATGTTTAACTGATCTTCAATGGCATCACGCGTAGTTCCTGCAATATCACTTACAATGGCTTTTTCTTCATTTAACAATGCATTTAGTAAGGTCGATTTCCCCACATTTGGCTCACCAACAATAGCTATAGGAATACCATTTTTAAGCACATTTCCTACAGAAAAACTATCAATCAATCGTTTAAGTACTTGCGCTATTTTTGTAACTAATGTTATAAATTGTGTTCTATCGGCAAACTCTACATCTTCCTCAGCAAAATCTAGTTCTAACTCAATTAACGATGCAAAATTTAACAACTCCTGACGTAAGTTTTGTAGTTCATTAGAAAATCCACCACGCATTTGCTGCATTGCAATTTGATGTGATGCTTTTGAGTCACTTGCTATTAAATCTGCTACAGCTTCAGCCTGAGTTAAATCTAGCTTTCCATTCAAAAAAGCACGTAAGGTAAACTCACCTGCATCTGCCATTCTACAGCCCTTTTTTAACAACAACTGAATAATTTCTTGCTGAATATATACTGAACCATGACAAGAAATTTCTACAGTTGGCTCACCTGTGTATGATGTGGTTCCTTTAAATAATGATACTAAAACTTCATCAAGACACTTTTCATCATCAACTATATGCCCTAAATGCAATGTATGTGTTTTTTGAGCTGAAAGCGTTTTTTGAGCTGTTACAGATTTGAAACAGGTGTCTGTAATGGCAATAGCATCTTGTCCAGAAACACGAATCACAGCTATTGCTCCTGCGCCAGAAGGTGTTGCCAAAGCAACAATAGTATCATTAGTTATCATACTTAAAAAATTTATGCAAAAATACGCATTTTGTATGCAGTTACACTACATCATATTCAACATTTTATTTGAGTTAAAAACCAATAGTCATAGCAAATGAAAAACGTAATCCTTCATTACCACTAAACGCTTGTAATTGTGTCTTTATTAAATCTGCAGTTTGCAGCCACAACCCGCCTCCAAAACCTGTATGAATTGTTGTTGACGCATCTTTTTTAACCCATACTCTACCTGCGTCAAAACCGCCAAGAAGTCCGAATTGTAATGGGAGAATATCTGACTCTAAATCTTTTACATACCACTTCAAATTAGTACTTATTACAGCAGAAGCCTGCCCTGTAAATCGTTGATTTCTATACCCTCGTAAACCTGACTGACCACCTATGGATGCTGCTTGATAAAACGGCAAATCATCTCCAAATACATGATGGTAAGATAGTTTTGCATCTAAACTTATTTTATGATCATAAAATGGATGTTCAAAAAACAGACTTGGCTTTACGGCATAATTGATCTTATCAAAAGCATTGATATTTGCAGTAGCTTTAACTTCAACACTTGGCACAAACACAAGCTCATCAACCAATGGAACTGTAATATTCTTATACTGATAACTTCCGAAAATTCCTATGTAGTTTTTTCTGTCAAAAAAATCATCTTCAGGAAAGAATAATGTTTCTGACGACACGAAACGATCTGGGGTATCATCTATTTGCCTACTTTCAAAAAATATATTTGCTAAAACATTATAATTATCATGATGTTTTAAAGCTCCTAAACGGAAATTAGCCTGTTCCATTCTAACTCTATTATAATCTAACTTTAAATTATCATCATAGTTTGGGGTGTCATTTCCAAATCCAAAAAAGTTTGTGCTGTAATTTGGGCTTTGATATGCAAGTTCTGTAAACACATTAAAACCTTTATATACATTAGATTTTTCACCATAATAACTAACATTAAAGCCCTGATTACCCATATAATAATTTGCAGAGATGAGATGCTTTACAGAAAATGGCGATTGGTCAAAATCAAATACGCTATACTCGTTTTGTAAACCGATAAACAGTCCGTCATCTGGATTGGCCCCAAATTTTGGCTTTACTCTATTGGTGGTATGTTTATACTTTGTTTCGTTATAAGTTGTTATGCGTTCTTCATCTATCAGCTTAAGTTTGGCTTTATCTTTATGCACAATAAAACTCTGACTTTTACTATCATACACAACAACCTTTTTCCCGTTAGATACTTCATACTTGTCAGTATGATTGCCTCCTATCAGTTTTATAGGTATATAGTGACTTGCTTCACCAGAAACTTCAAAATAATCATTACCGTTTAAACCATAAATCCATATATTTTTTGTGTCAGCTGAAGAGAAACTGTATGCTTTTATTGGACTTTCCTTCCCATCTATTTCATTAAATATATTGATGTTTACTCCAGTATTTGTTCGTTTAACATCAATAATATTATTTGCATGTGTAGCAACAACTACCTTATGTGGCGACACTAAATTATAATATGCCGTGGCTATGGCATCTAAATTAGCTATACGATAGGTTAATACATGGAGTAGTTCTTCTGTAGTTGATGAAGCTACACCTTTAGGCAAATGCTTAATAATTGCTTCTACTGTTGCAGAGGTTAATACATGTTTAATGTGGGCAACTTCAGTTTCCCAAAATTCATAAGGCAATTGACTTAAAACATTAACATCAAAACCAATAAATTTCTTACTAATATTTTTTAAACTTTTTATTTGTGTTGTGTAAGGTTCAAAATGTTTATAAGAACGAATTAAAGTTGTAAGCAACTTATATGTGCCCTCATAACGCATAAATTGATTATCATACAATTTAACATATGGCACCAATTCCCTACCTTCACCTGGCTTTGATACAATTTTCCACGAATACTCATCATAAGCCAAATTAGTATTACCTATTATTAAATTCAATAACTGATGTCTTAAATACAATGATCTATTCAACTCAAGTGACGAATCGTTATGCAATTCATTCAAAGCTTTACGAGTGGATATTATAGTACTATCTACAACCGTTTGCAACTGTAATTGACCTTCATGAGCAACCACAACGGGCTTGTTTGTAATCAACCCTAGTTGCTCTGCCAATTTTGAAGTGATACAACTTGCAAAAGGAAATGAAAATTTCTCTATACTTCGTAACGATTGCTCTAATTCTGTTCCTTTAACTTCTGATGTTTGGTATGATGCATTTAATCCTGTTTGAAGTAAAATATCTGAAAGCTCTTGAGCTAAGGGAGATATTGAATATGAATCACTCGGCTCATATACAGGTACATGTACGCTTTTATAAAATAACGATTCATAACCAGATTCTGAAAGCTGATAGGATAACTGAGTTGAGTCCTTCACATAAATAGGTAGCCAAATCGAGTCTTTATATTGCAATTGTCCGAAGCTTACATAAGACCACACAAATAGCATCATACAAGTAATTTTACATGATTTATTGTTACTTTTTACTATTAGCCCTAAATACTTTAATAACTTCTTATATGATAAACTTTTCCTTTTCAATAAGTTATAATTTCTTTTAAATTTTAGTTTTAAAATTGTTTGCACATATTAAAAACAGTTTTATATTTGCAACCGCATTAAACAATGCTCTGGGGAGATTCCAGAGCGGCCAAATGGGACGGACTGTAACTCCGTTGTCTTTCGACTTCGCAGGTTCGAATCCTGCTCTCCCCACAAAGCTTCAAGTTATCTTGAAGCTTTTTTTGTGTTATATTTTTTTCAATTTTAACAGTACAAATAGTACAATAATTGGCACTCCAATCAATCCAGTTAAAATAGGCGTATCAAACACATAATCTGCTCCCAACAATAACGTTAATATATATCCACCTATAGCACCGCCAAAATGCGCAGTGTGACCAATATTACCTACTCTGTTTTTCATTCCATAAATAGAATAAAACAAGTATCCAATCCCGAACACCCAACCTGGTATAAAAAAATTAATGGTCATCATAGGCTGTAACAGTATGGCAGAAAATAACACTCCAGTAACTGCTCCACTAGCACCTATAGCACTATAATGAGGATCATTATTATGAAAATAAAATGATAATAAACTTCCAGATAACAAACTCGTAATATATATCAATATAAAATGATAAGCATCTAAATAGGCTATCACTATCGGTGCAAAAAAGAACAAGGTAACCATGTTAAACAACAAATGTTGCATGTCTGCATGTAAAAACCCTGATGAAATATTTCTGTAATGTTCTCCCGATTTTATTGCAGCAACATTAAACTTAAATTTCTCAAAAAACGCATAGTCATTAAAGCCTTTATACGAAATTAAACCATTCAATGCAATGATAATAAGCAAGTAGATATTTAAGGAGTTCATACATGTAAGTTTAATTTCAAATCTACATAATTTTATTTTAGTTCTCACATTCAGAAATACATTATATTTGCTTAAAATTATTTTAATGCATCTAATAACTTACATATTAGTTTTTCCTGTTTTATGGTTAATTTCCATATTGCCTTTTAGAATTTTTTACCTCTTTTCAGACGCCATTTATGTATTAATTTATTACATTATTGGATATAGAAAACAAACAGTTACAGACAACCTAACATTAGTATTCCCAAATAAATCTGAAAAAGAAATCTCAACAATACGAAAAAAGTTTTACAAGCATATGTGCGATATGTTTTTGGAGATGATTAAAACCATGTCGATGTCTGAATCTGAAATGCGTAAACGTTTTACTATTACAAACACCGCATACATACAAGAATTAGAACAACGTAAAAACATCATGCTTATGGCATCACATTATGCCAGTTGGGAATGGGGCATCATTATACAACGTGACATACAGTCTACCGCGTATGGAGTATATAAAAAACTAAAAAACCCTTATTTTGATAAATTGGTTAGAAACATCAGAGCCAAATACAATTCCGTTTTATTAAGCACTAAAGAAACCATTCCCAAAGTAATTAGTGTTAACAAAAGTGGCGAAAAAGCGGTGTTTGGTTTTATTAGTGACCAATCCCCAAAACTAAGAAAAGCACTACATTGGATAGACTTCATGAATATAAATGTTCCCGCATATACCGGAGCAGAAATGCTTTCTAAAAAATGTGATTTAGCGGTATGCTACATCAAGGTAAATAAAATAAAACGAGGGTATTACCAAGCTGAATTCGTGCCATTAACAGAAACTCCTAAAGAACATAAAAATTACGAGATTACTGACCTGTTCTTTAAAGAGGTGGAAAAACAATTACATGAGGCACCAGAATATTATTTATGGACTCACAAACGTTGGAAACACCGAGGGAAAAACCCTAATAAAACAACATAATGAAACAGTATATTGCAGAGTTACTAGGAACCTTCACATTGGTATTTTGTGGTTGTGGTGCCATTGTAACAAATGAATTCTCTAATGGAACCGTAACACATTCCGGAATAGCATTGACTTTCGGATTAGTCGTTATGTCTTTAATTTATGCTTTTGGTGAAACTTCAGGCGCACATTTTAATCCTGCGGTAACCCTTGCATTTACATATGCTAAAAAGTTTCCAATAACTAAAGTCCCTAAATACATCTTAGCGCAATGTCTAGGAGCAATTTTAGCAGCAATAACGCTTTATATTTTATTCCCAGACAATGAACTCTTAGGAACTACATTACCAAAAATTGATGTTTGGCGTACATTTTTGTTCGAAACTATTCTTACTTTTTTTCTAATGCTTGTCATTATAAATGTATCTACTGGTTCTAAAGAAACCGGTATAATGGCTGGTATTGCTATTGGTGGCGTGGTATGGTTTGAAGCACAGTTTGCCGGACCCATTACTGGAGCTTCAATGAATCCTGCTCGATCTATAGGTCCTGCGATAATATCAGGACATTTAGAACATTTATGGCTGTATATAGTTGCTCCTATACTTGGTGCTCTTCTAGCCGTTTTAAGCTGTAAACTTATTAAGAGTGAGCAATGTTGCTCTGCTGATACGCCTTAATTCAGTTTATAAATCCTACCCGATATTTCATCGAATAAACTCAATAAAACCCTTTAGCATAAGCGGAGGTTGTTTATATTTGCATTCAGAAAATTGCAATTATAATGAAGATATCATACAACTGGTTAAAACAGTTTATTAAGACAGATTGGGACGCTGAAAAAACTGGCGACTTATTAACTGATTTAGGGTTAGAAGTTGAAGGAATTACTACTTACCAATCAATTAAAGGAGGATTAAAAGGAGTTGTTGTTGGTGAAGTTATGTCATGTGTACAACATACAAATGCTGATAAACTTCGTGTAACTACTGTTGATATCGGGACAGGTGATCCAGTTCAAATTGTTTGTGGAGCGCCTAATGTTGCGCAAGGACAAAAAGTTCCTGTTGCCACTATCGGAACTGTATTGTATGATGCAGAAGGTAATGAATTCAAAATCAAAAAAGGGAAAATCCGTGGAGAAGAATCTCACGGAATGATATGTGCAGAAGACGAATTAGGCTTGGGAAAAGGGCATGAAGGCATACTTGTGCTTGATAAAAACTTAAAACCAGGTACGCCTTGTGCAGAGGTATTTAATATCGAAAACGACCAAGTTTTTGAAATTGGTTTAACACCAAACAGATCTGATGCTATGAGTCATTTCGGTACAGCCAGAGACTTAAAAGCCGGATTGTTACAGCAAGGTCATAATTTAGAATTGATATCACCATCGGTTAGTGACTTTCACATTGATAACAGAACTTTAAAAATTGACCTTGAAGTTGAAAATAACCAATTAGCACCACGCTATTGTGGTGTGTCAATATCTGGTGTTACTGTGACAGACTCTCCTGAGTGGTTGCAAAACAGATTAAAAGCTATTGGTCTAACTCCAAAAAACAATATTGTAGATGTTACTAATTATGTGTTACATGAATTAGGGCAACCGCTACACGCGTTTGATGCCATAAAAATTAAAGGCAATAAAATCGAAGTTAAAACATTAGAATCTGGAACAAAATTCACAACTCTTGATGGGGTTGAGCGTGAATTACATGAAGATGATTTAATGATATGTAATGCGGAAGAACCTATGTGTATTGCCGGAGTATTAGGAGGATTGAATTCTGGTGTTACAGAGCATACCACTTCAATTTTCTTAGAAAGTGCTTATTTCAATCCTGTTGCTATTAGAAAAACAGCTAAAAGACATGCATTAAATACTGATGCGTCTTTTAGATTTGAAAGAGGTATAGATCCAAATATTACTGAATACGCTTTAAAGCGTGCTGCGTTATTAATTCAAGAAATTGCTGGTGGTGAAATTACTTCAGGTATTGAAGATTTATATCCGAATAAAATTGAAGACTTTCAGGTATTCTTAACCTTTGAAAACACTACGAAACTTATAGGACAAGAAATTCCTAAAGAAACGATTAAAAGTATTTTAACCTCTTTAGATATTAAAGTGAATAGTGTTACTGAAGGTGGGTTAGGGTTAACAATACCTGCCTATAGAACAGACGTACAACGTGAAGCTGATATTATTGAAGAAATTCTACGAGTTTACGGTTACAATAACATTGAGTTTTCAAATAAGCTAAACGCAACAATGTCTCACGCTTCAAAATTTGACGACCATAAACTTCAAAATGTCGTAGCCAATCAACTTATCGCCCAAGGCTTTAACGAAATGATGGCAAACTCATTAACAACAGCAAATTACACTAAACTTTCAGAGCAATTACTCAACGAACATAATGTTGAAATGTTAAACCCTTTGAGTAATGATTTAGCTGTAATGCGTCAGTCATTATTATTTTCTGGTTTAGAAGCTATAGCATACAATATCAATAGAAAACAACAGAATTTAAAGTTCTTTGAATTTGGTAAAACTTACCATCAGTATGAATCTGGATATACAGAAAACAAACATCTATCTGTATTAATCACTGGTAATAGAACTTCCGAAAACTGGAATTCTCCAAAAAAAGTGAGTGATTTCTTTTATATAAAAGGAACTATCGAACAACTATTTGCACGATTAGGTTTAGATATACAAAAGCTTAAAACGTCACCTATTAAAACCGATATGCTATCAGAAGGAATAGCTCTAAGTTTTGGCAAAACAAAATTAGTCGAATTTGGTGTCGTTAAAAGAGCTATTACCAAATCTTTCAGTATTGCTCAAGAAGTTCTTTATGCCGAATTCAATTGGAATAACGTCATTGAAGTAGCCAAGTTTAATAAAATTAAATTTGTTCCTATTACCAAGTATCCAGAAGTTAAACGTGATTTTGCATTATTAATTGATGAGAAAACCACTTTTAATGAAATTTTTACGATTGCTAAGCAATGTGAAAAGAAGCTATTGAAAAACGTGAGTTTATTTGATGTCTACCAAGGTAAAAACCTACCTGAAGGCAAAAAGAGTTATGCAGTTAGTTTTGCCTTACAAGATAAAGACAAAACTTTAACAGATAAGCAAATTGAAAAAATCATGTCTAAACTCCAAAACGCTTTTGAAAAACAACTAAACGCAGAGTTACGATAACTAAAAAAGCATTTCAAAGTTAAATGAAAGGCTTTTTTATTGCTTGTTTGGACGAGAGTTCGATTCTCTCCGACTCCACCATTACCAGA
>JBMYYK010000031.1:0-27223 GCA_049609325.1 Flavobacteriaceae bacterium
TGTATGCTAAATCAATCATCGCAGGTACATCTTCAATACATTCTACCGTGATATCAGCAGGTGCACTAGCAAGTACTGGTGCAGTGTTATCTTGAATGGTTATAGTTTGACTTACCTCAACAGCTGGATTACCACAGGCGTCTGATACATTCCACGTTCTTGTGATAGTTCCACCACAGGCGTTTCCGTTTAAAGTACTGTCTACACCAGTTACCGTTCCATTCGCATCACAATTGTCAGTGTATGCTAAATCAATCATCGCAGGTACATCTTCAATACATTCTACCGTGATATCTGCAGGTGCACTAGCAAGTACTGGTGCGGTGTTATCTTGAATGGTGATGGTTTGTGTAAATGTACTTGTAGTTCGTCCACAAATATCGGTATATACCCATGTATTGGTATAAGTTCCGTTAGACGGGCAAGTGTTAGATTGTTCAAACTGACCAGTAGTTTTTATAGGTGTTACGTTACAATCATCTAATTGTGGTGCTAAATTTTGTGCGTCTGCCAGACCTTGTGTATCTTCACAACTAATAGTTCTATCTAAATCATTTGGTCCAGTTAGCCAATCAATTTCTGCCGGTTGATTTATGGTGAACACATTTGGTAAATTATTACCGATACCACAATTGTCTGTTCCCGATGAACTGACTACGGTGTCTTCAGCAGGGTTCATTACACCGTTATAGCTAGCTTGTAATTGAATTTGAAACGAATCACTACATTTTGTTGTTATGAAATAACATTTCTCCTTAACTTTTAATTTGAATGCTATAGAAAACCCACTTGCGTTAATTTCGGTTAAACTATCGTCATTAACAGTAAAGGTTAATAGACCATTATTGTAGGTGTAGGATACACCATTTGGCACATTCGCTTCAATAAAATCAACCTCTTCAGGAATTTGTGTTGTTACAACTAAATTTACCGCATCATCATTACCATTATTTTCTACATCAAAACTAAAGTTGATGTTGTCATTTGAAGACACAGTAGTATTAGTACCAAAATTTGTTTGTAACACAATTGGTGACATGTTAGGTTCCCATACATCTACGGCTAAACCTAGTAGAAATAATCCATAGGTTTCTTGATCGGATGTTAACCGCATGGTTGCTGAGGTTTGATTGTTATCAATAATTGAATTATTAGAGTTATCTAATTCGAATACCGCAGCATCAAACCCTAAAGTGTTTAAACTTTTAGGGCTTCTATCTGTGAAATCAGAACCGTCTTTAGTTATTTTACTGTTAAAGAAATTGTCACTAGGCCTATTTCCTGTAGAAATGTTCACCCAGTTGTTATTGGTGTTTCTAATTTGTAGTTTGTCATTTTTTAAATCACGGTCACCTTCTAAACCACCAATTAAAACACTTGTGTTTACATCTCCAGTAGGCACAGTAAGAAAACCGTCAAATAAAATATTAAAATTATTTTCACTACTTGTTACATGAGCATACCCGTCAAATATTGTAATGTTCTTTTTAGGAAACGTTGGGTTTTCATAAATAAAAACGATTTCCCAACCACCAGAAGTACCAACATTTCCTCCGCCATGTCCGGTTAATTCACCTTCTTTAGCTCTTACGTTAGCAATTTGATATGTACCAAATGGATCGCTTAAGTTTTTAACTTGCGTAGTGATGTCTTTGAAACAGATATAAGGGTCATTTACAAAATGTTCATCTCGTCCTCTATAAATCACATCATCTGCAGTGATTGTTGTATATGAACCTTGACTTGGCAACATCAATTTTACTTGATTGTAGTTCCAATTTGGTTCATCATTAGAGTTATCTTCTTCCTTGTCTGCTGCGGCCCAATATAAGAATGCTTTTTTTATGGTTAAACACTTTGTTGCCGATACAGGATCAACAAGCGTTGCTCTACTAGAATTGAATGTACTGTTGTCATTATCAATATCAACAAATACATTATTGTCAAAATCATGGTTACCTGCAGTACCATCATAATCATTAGTCGCATGTCTTGATAGCACATTGTTTGCAATCATGGTCATATTACCATTAACAGTTTCTGAAAACCTTGGCTCAAATTCTTTTTTTATTTGACCACTCATATGTGTCATTGAACAACACAATATGATTGTGAAGGTCAATATGGCGTTGAGTTGCGTAATTAAATTTTTCATAACTATCTTTAATTAAAGGGTTAGTTGAGTTTATTGAAAGTTGTTAGGATCTGGAATTAATTGAGATAATTCTGCGGTATTAGATACCGGAGTTCCATATTGGTCTACAGCAAAAATTTCTATACAAGACCACGTCCCTAATTTGGTTTGGTAGTTGCGTTGTGTTTTTACTGTGAATGTTTGCCTGGTATTGGCTTTAATAACAATTTTTGAAACCGATGCATTTTTGTCGGAATGTAAATTGATGCTCACCTTTGAGGTGTTTTTATTACAATTACCTTGTTGCGTGACTACTGAGTATTCAATATCCTTATCAGTAGAATTTAAAATAGAGTAGGTATGAGTGTGTGTTGGTGTAGATAGCGGGGCTTTACTTTTTTCAAGTAAAGTTACTTGTAAAGGAGTTGCTTTTTGTTGACCAAAAACTAAACTGATAGTCGTAAATGTCAATAAATAAAATAATTTCTTCATGGCTCTGATATTTTCATTGTTATAAATGATAACATGCAGAGATTGAATTCAAAGCTAAACTTGGGACGCTTTAAAATTATGTGTATCAATTCCGAATAATAGGAATCAAATAATTTAAATAGTCGAAGTTTCGTTGGGTAACGATGTAAGTTTATGTATGAAGTTTTTTCGTTGGGTAACGATGTAAGTTTTCTAATTAAAACGCAGGGTACGTTTTTAGAGGTAGTGTAAATGTACATCAAATAATTATTAAAACAATAATATTTTAACATTTTTTATATATAAAACGTAAAAATACCTACTTTTAGTGATAAATGTGTAACTGAGTTTATTTAGTTAATAATGAAAACATTATATCTCATACGCCATGCAAAATCATCTTGGAAGCACCAAGTAGATGATTTATACAGACCCTTGAAAAAACGAGGAGTTTCGGATGCCAAATTAGTAGCTCAACATACAAAAGAGTTGTTTGAAAATCCTGATATTGTGTTATGCTCACCATCAAAACGCACCCAACACACCGCAAAAATATTTCAAGAGTTTTGGGATATTGCATCAGATAAAGTAATCATCAAGCCGTTATTGTATGATTTTTCAGGAGAAGAGCTCATTAAAACAATTACGAAATGCAATGATGATGTAAATATCCTCATGATTTTTGCTCATAATTTTGCGGTTACTGACTTTGTCAATACATTTGGTACATTAGATATAGATTCAGTTCCTACTTGTGGTTTTATATGTATTGATTTTGAAATAAATTCATGGCGAAACTTAACTGTTGGTAAAACTTTTTATAAAGTGTTTCCTAAGGACTTGAAGTAAATTTAAAAAATAAATGGCAGAGCAAAAAGATAGATATATTAATAGAGAATTGAGTTGGTTGCAATTTAACGCTCGTGTGTTGCAAGAAGCAGCGGATCCTTCGGTACCTTTATTAGAACGCTTGCGTTTTGTGGGTATTTTTTCTAATAATTTAGATGAGTTTTTTAAAGTGCGTTATGCAACGGTTAAGCGAATTTCTGATGCCGGAAAAGGAGGGAGAAAAGCACTTGGTGTTTATAAAGCTGATGAATTATTAGAGTTAATCACAAAAGAAGTTATTATTCAGCAATCTAAAAGTTTAGCCATAATTGATGAAGTTTACGCCAAGCTTGAAGAAGAAAATATTTATATTTTAAATGAACATAATATTACAGAGACAGTTCATAAAGAATTTATTTCTGAATTTTATGTAAACAAAGTTAGTCCGGCTTTAATGGCTATCGTACTCAATGATGCAACGGCACTACCACGATTAAAAGATTCTGCTGCGTATTTGGCTGTAAAAATGCAAATTTCAGATGCAGAAAATCAATACGCATTATTAGAAGTACCTCGTAATGTGTATCGTTTTGTCACTTTACCTAAGATAGATGACAAAAACTACATCATCCTTTTAGATGATTTAATACGATATAATTTAGACTCCATATTCAGTATTTTTAAGTACAAGAGTATTGAGGCTCATATGATTAAAATTACTCGTGATGCTGAATTGGATATTGAATCTGATTTAGGTGTTAGTTTTTTAGAAAAGCTCTCAAAAAGTGTTAAAAATAGAGCAGATGGTGATCCTGTTAGATTTATATACGACAAAACAATTGCTTCAGATACCTTAGATTTTTTAATGCGTAAAATGTCTATTGAACCTAATGATAGTGTTATACCAGGGGGGAAATACCATTTTAGAAGGGATTATATGAATTTCCCAGATTTAGGCAGAAAAGATTTATTGTATGCGAAAGATAAGCCCTTAGCTATCAGCGGTGTTTCTTTGAGTGATAATTTGTTTGAAAAAGTCGCCGAAAAGGACTTTTTGCAATATGCGCCGTATCATTCGTTTTCTTATATCATTAAGTTTTTACGTGAAGCTGCCATAGATCCTAAAGTAAAAACCATAAAAATTACCATATACCGTTTGGCTAAAATATCGCATATAGCCAGCTCATTAATTAATGCGGCTAAAAATGGTAAAGAGGTTATTGTACAAATAGAGCTGCAAGCACGTTTTGACGAAGCGTCAAATATGGAGTATGCACAAAAAATGCAAGATGAAGGGGTTAAACTGATATTTGGTGTAAAAGGATTAAAAGTACATTGTAAGGCCTGTTTAGTAGAGCGTTTAGAAGATAAAAAAGTGAAGCTGTACGGTTTTATAAGTACTGGTAATTTTAATAATGCAACTGCAAAAATATATACAGATTATACGCTATTTACAGCAAATCAGCAGGTTTTAAAAGACTTGAATAAGGTGTTTAATTTTTTAAAAACTAACTATATTGTCAATAAATACAAGCATTTATTGGTGTCACCTCATTATGCTAAAAACGGATTTATTAAGCTTATAGATAAAGAAATAGATAAAGCTCTATTAGGGAAACCAGCACAAATAAAATTAAAACTAAATAGCATTACCAGTTATAAAATGATTGATAAGCTTTATGAAGCTAGTCAGGCAGGTGTAAACATACAAATGATTATAAGAGGCATCTGTTGTTTAATTCCTGGTATTGAAGGTATGAGTGATAACATTGAGGCTATAAGTGTAGTAGATAAATATTTAGAACACCCAAGAATGTTAATTTTTGGTGCTGAAGGTGAAGAGAAAGTGTATATATCTTCTTCTGATTGGATGACTAGAAATTTAGACAATAGAGTAGAAGTCACTTGTCCTATTTATGATGAAGATATTAAAAAAGAATTAATAGACACTTTTGAAATATGCTGGAACGATAACATAAAAGCACGAGTGTTTTCTAAAAACCAAAATAATGCCTATAGGGTTAGCAACCAGCAACCTATTAGGTCACAATTAAAAACATACGAATATTACGTGAATAAAATTACTGTAGTAGAATGATAATAAAAAAATACGCAGCCATAGATATCGGCTCTAACGCTGTAAGAATGCTGATTTCTAATGTTATAGAACACAAAGGAAAAACTCCAAAGTTTAAAAAAAGTTCATTGGTGCGTGTGCCAATACGCTTGGGGCAAGATGCATTCACCACAGGAGAAATATCTGAAGCTAACATTGTAAAAATGACCGATACAATGAATGCGTTCAAATTGCTGATGAAATCTAATGAAGTGGTAAAGTATATGGCTTGTGCAACTTCAGCCTTGAGGGAAGCCACAAATGGTCAAGAAGTCGTTAATCGTATTAATGAATCTTGTGAGATTGATGTAGAAATAATTAATGGGAAAAAGGAGGCAGCTATTATAGCCTCTACAGATTTAAAAACGTTTATTAACCACGATTCTAATTATTTATATGTTGATGTTGGTGGTGGTAGTACTGAGTTAACTATTTTCTCTAACGGTAGAATCATCAACTCTAAATCTTTTAAAGTAGGTACTGTTCGTTTAATTAACAATATGGTTGATGAACCTGTAATTTGGGATAGCATTAAGAAATGGATACATATCAATACAGCCGATTTAGGAAAAGTAATTATGATTGGTTCTGGTGGTAATATTAATAAAATTCATAAACTTTCAGGAAAAACAGTAGATAAACCTTTATCGTATATTTTTCTGAATGCGCAATACCATTTTTTTAATGCCATGACTTATGCAGATAGAGTATCTGAAATTGGTTTAAATCCTGATAGAGCAGATGTAATTATTCCAGCGTTAAAAATATATTTAAATGCCATGAAATGGTCTGGCGCTAAAAAAATGTATGTGCCAAAAATTGGATTGTCTGACGGTATGGTTAGAACCTTGTATTATAATGATCATAAGTAAAACAAAAAAGGCGAACTATAAAGTTCGCCTTTTTTGTCTAATTCTCATCAGGGAAAACTATGGCCTGATAGGCTCCAATGTCATAATTTCCAGAGGAGCGGGTAGTATTTAAAATATCTGAAAAACTTGGCATTACTTCAAACCCAGTATTGTCTGCTGGCGACTCAAGTTCTTCTATTTGAAATTTGTTGTCAAACTTATCTAAAAATTTAGGGTCTTGATTAAAAATACTATTATCGTAAAATGTAGTGTTATTGAAATCATATAGAGGATTGTTTCCATACTGATTATTAAAGTCATTAAAACGAATCAAGCAGTTTTTAAAGTTAAATTCAAAATCACCATTACTTTGTTGGTCAAATATGAGTTCAATATTTTCATTTCCGTATATAATACAATTTGTAAAATTAGCGTATAAATGGTCTGCAGTATCACCAAGCCAGTCACTAATGGCTAATGTAGGGAAGGAGCGGAACCCACTGTTCCAGTAGTTGGTAAATGTGCAGTGTGTAAAATTATATGTACCACCATGGGCTATATTTACACTAGCTTGTCCGCAATTGCTAACAATCATATTTTGCCCTACTATATTACCATCTATAGCAAATAAACCGCTTACAGAATGGTTGTAAAATTGTGTGTTTGTAAATGTAGTTGTTAAGTCACCATCACTAAAATCACTCCTAACACCTATAGTCCCGTTTTTTATCGTCACATAATCAAATAGGTTGTTCGTACTTCCTTCTTGCAGCCAAATGGTTCCCCATTGACCAGGAATATCACTAAACATTGGCTCTAAACGATCTCCTTCAAAAATTATTTCATTTTCTAAGAGATCTTGATCTGTACTCAAACTACCATCTGCAATAATAGTGGCCCCATTTTCTACAATAAGTCCGGAGTTTCTATGAAAGTGGATTCTTGATCCAGGATCTATTGTTAAGGTTTCGCCATCAGGAACTTTTGGGTAACCATAAATAACGTAAGGTTTAGTATTAGTCCAATGCAATTGCGCAGCGGTTAATTCAAAGTCGTTTAATTCGCCATCTTCTAAAGCAGGTGGGTAAATAAATTCAGCATCTTTTACTAAAGTAACTAATTTAACATCTTGCATTTGTGCATTGGCATCAAACACAATAGAGTCTTTATATAAAAATTCTGTAGCAGTTGTAGAATAATCAAGGATGTCAACTGTTGTTTCTACAAAAATGAAAATACTATCTTTTGCTTTAATTTCTACATTCTCAAAGTATTGACCAGCAATACCATCTACCATCAATCTGAAGTTTGAATTAGTTCCTCTCCCTAAAGCTATGGTAGGAATATGGATATCATCAGATCCTCTATTGTATACTTTTAGGTTATAAGTACTTGAACCAATGTTGGTAAATATGGTGTCTAAAAATACAGTGTCTTTTGAAAATCTTAAATCGCCAGAGCTAGCAGAAGTGTTAAAGTCTTTACGACAGGCTCCTAAACTAATGACAAGTATAAGTGTAGATATTATTATGGTAAGATGTTTCATAGTGTATATAACTAGATGAATTGTAAAAATAAGATTAATATGACTAAAACCTAGGTATAAAGTGTTATTGTGTGAGTTACAACTTTTCTCCAAAGGCTAAATCGCCAGCATCACCTAAACCAGGTACAATATACGCATGGTTGTTTAATACGCTGTCTACCGCGCCTAACCATAGTGTGACGTTATCTGGTAAATGCTTTAAAACATGATTAACTCCTTGTTGACTACCAATTAAAGCCGCAATGTGAATGTGTTTGGCATTACCTCGAGTTTTTAAAATATCTAGAGCAGTTAGTATTGATGCGCCAGAAGCTAACATAGGATCTGAAAGAATGACTGTTTTATGATCAATGCTCGGACAGGTAAAATAATCGGCTTCAATATCAAAACTATGGTCTTTTTGAGTAGCTCTAAACGCGCCAATAAATCCATTTTCTGCCTTATCAAAGTAATTCAGGAAACCTTGGTGAAAAGGCAGACCTGCCCGCATAATTGTTGTTAAAACAACATCATTTGTTGGTAGATTAATTTTTGATACCCCTAGTGGAGTAGTCACTTCAGTAGTTGTGTAGTTTAGTTGTTTACTAATTTCATAAGCAAAAATTTCTCCCATACGTTCTAGGTTTCTTCTAAAACGCATCGCATCTTTCTGTATAGAGGCGTCTCTTATTTCTGAAAGAAATGTATTGAGTATAGAGTTTTGATCACTTAAATTTATATAACTCATACTAGTGAATTAGTTTAATTTCAAATAGTTTATCCCAATTTTTACCAGTAACAAAAATGGTATTAGTGTCTGGGTTATAGGCGATACCATTTAATACATTCAGGTTGGCATGCTGAGTCACTTTTTTACGTAGCGAGTTACAATTAACAACAGCTTCAACTTCACCATTAGCAGGATTGATAATAGCAATACCATTACGCTCGTAGATATTGGCGTAAATTTTACCGTCAATCCATTCTAATTCATTTACACTGTTAATTCTACTACTACTATTATAGATTTGTATGTAATCTTCTTCTTCTAAGGTGTCTGGATTTAAGCTCCATATTTTTTCTGTACCATCAGATTTGTATAATTTTTTACCATCATTACAGATTCCCCATCCTTCATTACTTTTTTTATAATTGAAGGTTTTTGTTTTTGTAAAATCTTCTGGGTTGTAAACAAAACCAATATGTTCTCGCCAAGTTAATTGGTACAGCGCATCGTTTAAAAATGTTAAGCCTTCACCAAAATGTTTAGGGTCTAAATCTATTTTTTGCAATACCTCACCAGTTTTGTAATCTATTTTCCTTAAAGATGATTTGCCATACTGCCCAGTACTTTCATAGAGCTCTCCTTTATAAAATTCTAAACCTTGGGTATAAGCATTAATATCATGCGGGTACTCATTAATAATTTCAAAATTAAGCACCTTTGGTTTGTGTTGTGCTAAAACTTCAATTTGTTGTTTTAAAATAACAATATCATCGTTATAATTAAAAGTAGCTTTAAGCGTTTTAGTCCCTAATTTCCCAGAGTTAAACGTAAATGTTGGTTCTTCAATTTTTACATCATCGATAAAGTAAGATAGATTACTGATGTCATGATTTTTTTTGTTGATTACAGAGAAGGTTAGGGGCGAACCAAAGCTCACTTTTCCTTTTTTTGCACTAGTTTCTATAGAAAATAATTTATTTACATCTTTTTCTTCTTCAGTACAGCTAAAAAAGATGATACTTAAAAATATGATTGTGAATACGTTAAGAGTTTTCATGCTAATAGTTTGATTTTTTAGCAAGGTAAATCAATTAAATCAGATTAAAAAATGATTGTGTACAATGAAAAAGGTTGTATATTTGCAGCGGCAAGTCCTACACAACTAGCTCCTGTTGAATCCTCCAGGGCGGGAACGCAGCAAAGGTAGATGGTTGAGCAGTGTGATGTAGGGAGCTTGCCTTTTTTTATGCACTAATGTTTCCTTGTGCGCCCAACGATGATATTTCCAATTTTATTTGCCTATACTTCATTTCAAAAAGTGTATTTTTACTGCGTTTTTAAGCATTAAATTATATTAAAATCAAGCTAATGTCAAAAGTTGTATTAATTACTGGTGGCTCTTCAGGTATTGGGAAATCTGTAGCGCATTTTCTTACCAATAAAGGTTTTATAGTTTACGGTACAAGTAGAAATCCGCAACGAATTACTGAGCAATTGCCATTTAAATTAATAGCTTTAGACGTTACAGATGCTGCAACTATTACCACAGCGGTAGATACTATTATAGCAAATGAAGGACGTTTAGATATTGTTATTAATAACGCTGGAGTAGGAATTACTGGACCAATAGAAGAAACGCCAGATAAAGAAATCAAGCATGCTTTTCAAACGAATGTATTTGGACCGTTAGATGTTATTAAAGCAGTCTTACCGCAAATGCGTAAGCAAGGCAGCGGATTAATCATTAATGTAACCTCTATAGCTGGGTATATGGGCTTGCCCTATCGCGGTGTATACTCTGCAACTAAAGGAACGTTAGAATTACTTACTGAAGCTTTGCGTATGGAAATTAAAGATTTTAATATTCAAATGACCAATATTGCTCCTGGAGATTTTGCAACTAATATAGCTTCAGGACGATACCATTCGCCAGTTTTAGACAATTCACCTTACAAAATACCATACGGCAATACTCTTGCATTAATGAATGAACATGTAGACCAAGGGAATGATCCTATTGAAATGGCTGAAGCTATTTACAGTATTATTAATACTAAAACCCCAAAAATACATTATAAAGTAGGGGCATTTATGCAAAAGTTTTCTATTGTATTAAAGCGTATATTACCAGATACTGTTTACGAGAAACTATTATTAAATCATTATAAATTATAAATACTCATAAATTGAGGTATTTATCTTAAAACGAAACCTATGAAATTTTTTATTGATACTGCAAATTTAGAGCAAATAAAAGAAGCTCAAGCCTTAGGAGTTTTAGATGGTGTAACAACCAATCCGTCATTAATGGCTAAAGAAGGAATAACCGGAACAGATAATATTTTAAAGCACTACGTAGATATTTGTAATATTGTTGACGGAGATGTAAGTGCAGAAGTTATTTCTACAGATTATGAAGGCATGATTAGGGAAGGGGAAGCGTTAGCAGAATTGCACGACCAAATTGTTGTAAAATTACCAATGATAAAAGATGGCGTAAAAGCGGCAAAATACTTTAGTGATAAAGGTATTCGTACAAATGTAACTTTGGTGTTTTCTGCTGGTCAGGCGTTATTAGCAGCCAAAGCAGGAGCAACATATGTATCACCATTTATTGGACGTTTAGATGATATTTCAACAGATGGGTTGAATTTAATAGCAGAAATTAGACAGATTTTTGACAACTATTCTTTTGACACACAAATATTAGCTGCATCTGTTCGCCATACCATGCATGTGATTGATTGTGCTAAAATAGGTGCCGATGTCATGACAGGACCACTAAGTTCAATAGAAGGTTTATTAAAACACCCTTTAACTGATATTGGTTTGGCTAAGTTTTTAGCAGACTACGAGAAAGGAAATAAGTAGTTCATCTACTGTATTGATCATAAAAAAGGCTACAATTTACAGCCTTTTTTTATTATCTAAAATTTTTCTTAATTCTATCTAAATCACGTTTGTTGTCGCGGTCTTTTAAGGTATTGCGTTTGTCGTGTAATTTCTTTCCTCTACATAAGGCAATATGTAATTTGGCTAGACCTTTATCATTTAAAAACAGACGTAATGGTACTATAGTTAAACCGGTATTTTTTACCTCTCTATGCAGTTTTTTGAGCTCTTTTTTGTTTAATAATAGTTTACGTTCCCTACGCATTTGATGGTTAAAGTAAGTTGCGTGAGAGTATTCGTCTATATACATGTTAATTACAAACAACTCACCACGCTCATTAAACTCACAAAAACTTTCTGTAATGGTAGCTTTTCCTTCTCTAATAGACTTAATTTCGGTACCTACAAGCATTATTCCAGCATCATAGGTATCTAAAATTTCGTACTCGAAACGCGCTTTTTTATTTTGTATGTTGATGTTCTTCTGTTTCATTACTCTACAAAAATAGAATTAGTTTTTAAACGATCTGAAATTTATATTATTTCTTATAAAAAGGAATGAAGTAGTTAATTGTGTAACCAAAGCCAACTCCCCAATTAGAATCTTGATAGGTTCTACCAAATCCAGGAATATATAAATTATCAAAACCATCTGGGGAAGTATTACTAACAAGGTTTTTCAATTGCGCATTTACACCAAGGTAAAGGTTGTTAAATACTTCAGCTTTTATACCAACAATCAATTCTACCCAATGAGACGTCGTAACATCAAAGTTTTGTGAGTTATTTTGTGCACCAACTTCTTCCCAATATCCACCATTGGAGTTGTATATGCTATAACTATTTAAGGTATGAGAAAATGAACTAGCACCATAGCGTAATCCTACATAAATGGCATTTTCCATATCCAGCCAGTTTTCATAGGCATTATAGTCTACACCAATATTAAAATAACTGCCTTTGGTAGTAAAGTTTACTTGAGTTTCATCAATAGTTCTGTTTTCATGACCAAACGCTCCAGCAATATAGTAGCGTTTAGAAAATTTATAGTCGGCGTTAATTTCAAATGCGGTATAATCATCAATAAAAAATGATTTGGCAAATTTTGATACGTCAGCTCCAACACGAAGTCCATAACGCTGTGTTGGTATAGAGTCTTTTCTAGAATTTTCTTGCGCATTAAGCACAAATGAAACCATTAAACTAATGATAAATATGTACGTGCGCATTGTTTGAGTTTTCAAGTGTAGTATTTTCAATAGTTGAGTTTAAAATCCAGTTGTCTGTATCTGCAGTAAACCCGAAGTTTAGGTCTTTAAATATATTTTTGAACCCACAGGCTTTAGAGATATAAACTTGTTTGTTGGTATAGGTTATTGTAACATCGTCTTCATTTCCTGTAGCAAAGTCATCAGAATCATCATCTGGCGTGCCGTTATCATTCACCTCATAATCTTTAATTAATGTATAAGACGTGTTATTTTCTAACATGCGTAACGGTATGGCAATAGAATCTCTTGTACTTTCTACACCATATGATAGACTATGGTTTTCACCAACTATTAATAAATTAGTGACAGCTTTAGGAGTATCTGTATGTGCAATATCATAAAAACGAATGACTAATTGTGCCGTGTCAGCATTAGTATCTGTGCAGATATCATCTTTTTCACAGCCAACGCATAAAGTTAACAGTGCAATTATAAAAAGTAGTTTTTTCATAAATTTATTTTGAAAGAAACAAAAATAACAGAATCTGAATGATATTATCATAAAAATCGCTTAAGTTTTATTATTTTGCAGGTCTTATTTAGGGATGATTTCTCTCCCACGCTGAATTTTCGAGTACTTTTTCGAAAGGATAAAGGTAGAGAAGGAATGGTTATTTTATGTATTTTAAATTATTAAAAAAATGGCTGTTTTAGAACACGTAACGTCACAACAAGCAATTGAATTAGAAGACAAACATGGTGCACACAATTACCACCCATTACCTGTAGTATTATCTAAAGGTGAAGGCGTTTATGTTTGGGATGTAGAAGGAAAGAAATATTACGATTTTTTATCGGCATATTCTGCAGTAAATCAAGGGCATTGTCACCCAAAAATTGTTGGAGCAATGGTAAATCAAGCTCAACAATTAACTTTAACTTCTAGAGCATTTTATAACGATGTTTTAGGGAAGTATGAAAAATATGCAACTGAATTATTTGGTTTTGATAAGTTGTTACCAATGAACACAGGAGCTGAAGCTGTAGAAACAGCATTGAAATTATGTAGAAAATGGGCATACGAGAAAAAAGGACTGTCAGAAAATGAGGCAGAAATTATTGTATGTGAAAATAACTTTCATGGTCGTACTACTACAATTATATCATTTTCTAATGATCCCGTAGCAAGAACAAACTTTGGACCATTTACGAATGGTTTTATCAAAATTGAATACGACAATTTAAACGCTTTAGAAGAGGTGTTAAAAACCAATAAGAACGTTGCTGGTTTTATGGCAGAACCTATTCAAGGTGAAGCTGGTGTATATGTGCCTTCTGAAGGCTATTTAGCAGGAGCAAAAGCGTTATGTGAAAAACACAACGTATTATTTATTGCTGATGAGGTACAGACAGGTATAGCACGTACAGGAAAATTAGTATGTGTAGATCACGAAAATGTAACTCCAGATATTTTAATATTAGGAAAAGCATTAAGCGGTGGAGCTTATCCAGTATCGGCAGTTTTAGCAAACAATGATATTATGGATGTTATTCAACCAGGAAATCACGGTAGTACATTTGGTGGTAATCCTGTTGCTGCTGCAGTAGCCATAGCTGCCTTAGATGTTGTTCAGGAAGAAAAACTGGCTGAAAATGCTGAGGTTTTAGGTCAGGTATTCCGTACTGAAATGAATAAATTTATAGAAACAAGTTCTATTGCTACTTTAGTTAGAGGTAAAGGCTTGTTAAATGCAGTTGTTATTAATGACTCTGAAGACAGTGATACTGCTTGGAATATATGTATGAAACTTCGTGATAATGGCTTATTGGCTAAACCAACTCATGGTAACATTATCCGTTTTGCACCACCTTTAGTAATGACTAAAGAGCAGTTATTAGATTGTGTCTCTATCATTACAACAACTCTAAAAGAGTTTGAAAAGTAATTCAAAACTAGATTAACATAAAAAAAGCCACTCAATATTGAGTGGCTTTTTTTATGTATTGTTATAAGAATAAAATTACTTTCTAGTCATAACTTTTTCTACAGCCTTGATAATAGCTTTATCATCTAACCCGTATTTTTCCATCAGTTGCGCTGGAGTTCCAGATTCACCAAAAGTATCATTTGTAGCTACAAATTCTTGAGGAGTAGGAGCGTGTTGTGCTAAAACTCTAGCAACACTTTCACCAAGTCCGCCTAAATGATTATGTTCTTCAGCAGTAACAATGCAACCAGTTTTAGCTACAGAGTTTAAAATAGCCTCTTTATCTAAAGGTTTAATAGTATGGATATTAATAACTTCTACAGAAACTCCTTTTGCTTCTAAAGCTTCAGCAGCTTTTAATGATTCCCAAACTAAATGTCCTGTTGCCACAATAGTCACATCAGTTCCTTCTGTTAATTGAACTGCTTTTCCAATTTCAAACGTCTGATCAACAGGCGTAAAGTTGGCTACTTTCGGACGTCCAAAACGTAAATAAACAGGGCCTACATAATCAGCAATGGCTTCAGTAGCAGCTTTGGTTTGATTATAATCACACGGATTAATCACTACCATACCTGGTAACATTTTCATTAATCCAATATCTTCTAATATTTGATGAGTTGCACCATCTTCACCTAAAGTTAATCCTGCGTGAGAAGCACATATTTTTACATTCTTATCAGAATATGCAATTGATTGACGAATTTGATCATAAACTCTTCCTGTAGAAAAATTTGCAAATGTTCCTGTAAACGGAATTTTACCACCAATTGTCATTCCTGCCGCAACTCCCATCATGTTAGCTTCTGTAATTCCCATTTGGAAAAAACGTTCAGGGTTATTGGCTATGAATTCATCCATTTTTAATGAGCCAACTAAGTCAGCACATAAGGCAACTACATTTTCATTTTTTTTACCTACAGCTGCTAATCCAGCTCCAAAACCAGAACGTGTATCTTTTTTACCTTGATCTATATATTTTTTCATTGTTGTTGTGCTTGTAGATTAATAATCGCCTAATGTTTCTGGGTTCTGCGCTAATGCGTTAGCTAACTGTTCATCATTTGGTGCTTTACCATGCCAAGCATGTGTATGCATCATAAAATCAACCCCGTTACCCATTTCTGTGTGTAATAAAATACAAACGGGCTTTCCTTTTCCAGTACGGTTTTTGGCATCTGATAATCCTTTAAGGATAGCATCAATATTGTTTCCGTCTTTAACTTCTAAAACATCCCATCCAAAAGCTTCAAACTTTGCTTTTAAATCACCTAATGGTAAAACATCATCTGTTGCACCATCAATCTGTTTTTTATTATAGTCAACAGTGGCAATATAATTGTCTACATTATTACCTGCAGCATACATTGCAGCTTCCCATATTTGACCTTCTTGCAACTCTCCATCACCATGCAAGCTATACACAATTGTATCTTCACCATTCAATTTTTTTGTTAAAGCTGCTCCAATTGCAACACTCATTCCTTGTCCTAATGATCCAGAAGCAATACGCACACCTTCTAAACCTTCATGAGTTGTAGGGTGACCTTGTAAACGAGAGTTTAAGAGTCTAAATGTGTTTAGCTCAGATACAGGAAAATACCCATTACGTGCTAATACACTGTAATATACTGGTGAGATGTGTCCGTTTGATAAAAAGAATAAATCCTCATTTTCACCATCCATAGTAAAGTTGGTATTATGAGTCATCACTTCGTTGTATAAACAAACTAAAAATTCGGCACATCCTAAAGATCCTCCTGGATGACCAGAATTAACTTTGTGTACCATTCGTAAAATATCTCTACGAACTTGAGTAACTTGATTTTGTAATTGTTGTGTTGGCATGTTGTTGAATTAAAATATGTAGCAAAAATAGATTTTTAAAGCCTATTATAAAAACTATTTAAGTTCAATTATTAATGAATGAACAGTTTTGCTAACAATTTTGATTTAATTAAGATTTACTTCTGTTTTAGTTGTTATATTTGCTACTTCATTGAATTTGATATATGCAATTTGAAATAAACGCAAAAGACCCACAAACTAAGGCTAGGGCTGCAAAAATGACTACAGATCATGGTGTTATTGAAACACCAATTTTTATGCCTGTTGGTACAATTGGTACTGTAAAAGGAGTGCATCAAACCGAGTTGAAAAATGAAATTAATCCTGATATCATTTTAGGAAACACTTATCATTTGTACTTAAGACCTGGTACTGACGTGCTTGAAAAAGCAGGAGGTTTGCATAAGTTCATGAATTGGGATAGAAATATTTTAACCGATTCAGGTGGATATCAAGTGTACTCATTGTCTTCAAATAGAAAAATTAAAGAAGCTGGAGTGAAGTTTAAATCTCATATAGATGGATCATATCATTTTTTCTCTCCAGAATTTTCTATGGACATTCAGAGAAGTATAGGTGCAGATATTATCATGGCCTTTGATGAATGTACGCCTTACCCATGTGAGTACAACTATGCCAGACGTTCAATGCATATGACACACAGATGGTTAGATAGATGTATTAAGCATTTAGGAGAAACTCCTGTAAAATATGGTTATGACCAAGCATTCTTTCCTATAGTTCAAGGAAGTACGTATAAAGATTTGCGTAGGCAATCGGCAGAATTTATTGCTTCTCGAGAGGCAGTAGGTAATGCAATTGGTGGTTTATCTGTTGGTGAACCGGCAGAGGAATTATACGGAATGACGGAAGTAGTTTGTGAAGTATTACCAGAAGACAAACCAAGATACTTAATGGGGGTAGGTACTCCTATTAACATTTTAGAAAACATTGCCTTAGGGGTTGATATGTTTGATTGTGTTATGCCAACGCGTAATGCGCGTAACGGAATGTTGTTTACAGCTTATGGATCTATTAATATCAAAAACAAAAAATGGGCTGATGACTTTTCTCCAATTGACGAAATGGGCATCACTTGGGTAGATACATACTATTCTAAAGCTTATGTACGTCATTTATTCACTGTAAATGAAATGTTAGGTAAACAAATTGCTACCATTCATAATTTAGGATTTTATTTATGGCTAACTCGTGAAGCACGAAAGCATATTATTGCTGGAGATTTTAGAGAATGGAAAGAGAAAATGGTTAAGCAAATGAATAACAGGTTGTAATGTTAAAAATACTTGATAGATATATATTAAAACGCTACTTAGGCACCTTTACAGTAATGTTATTACTGTTTATACCTATTGGTATTATGGTAGATTTATCAAGTAAAATTGACAACCTGATAGAAAGCAATGCGCCACTAGATAAAACTATATATTTCTATGCCAACTTTACCGTATATATGGGGTATTTGTTGTTTCCATTATTCTTGTTTTTAGGGGTTATTTGGTTCACGTCAAAATTGGCCAATAAAACTGAAATTGTAGCCATATTAAGTTCGGGGGTGTCCTTTAGCCGTTTTTTAAGACCATATCTTATCGGTGCTACATTTGTGGCAATCATTTCTTTTATTGTAGGCATGTATGTTTTACCAGGTTCTAGTAAAGCTTACAATGAATTTAAATATGAATATCTTTATTCCCATGAAAAAGATAGAGAAACCACCAATGTATTTAGGCAAATAAATGATCATGATTATTTGTATGTATCTAGCTTTGATTCTAAAAACAAACAGGCCTATAATTTTACATTAGAACATTTTGAAGATAATGTGTTAACATCTAAAATAGAAGCTACAAAAATTAAATTTAGAGAGAAAGATTCGTCTTACAGGTTAACGAATTATGTAAGAAGAGATGTTGGAAAATATCATGATGTCATTACTAGAAAAACTAGAAAAGACACCGTCTTTGATTTTGATTTAGACGATTTAGCTCCGGTAAATTACATTGCAGAAACACTTAATAATACAGAATTAGATGCTTTTATTCAAAAAGAAAAAGAACGAGGGTCAAGTTATGTAAGTCGTTATGAAGTTGTAAAATATAAACGTTGGAGTATTCCTGTGTCGGCATTTATACTTACCATTATTGCAGTAGCAGTATCTGCCATGAAACGTAGAGGAGGTATGGGAGTCAATTTGGCTTTTGGTATTGCTTTGGCATTTATATTCATATTTATAGATAAAATATTTAGTGTTATGGCAGATCAATCAGGGTTTAATCCGTTATTAGCCGTTTGGTTGCCAAATATCACATTCGGAATTCTTGCTATTTTCTTACTGAACAATGCTAAACGATAAGTTTAAAAGCTATTTACATTTACACCTCATAGTTTTTATATGGGGATTTACAGCCATTTTAGGAAAACTATTAACTATTGATGCTATTCCATTGGTGTGGTATCGTATGTTATTAGCTAGTGTAATTATTTTGATTTACATCAAAATTAAAAAGATGTCTTTAAAGGTTTCTAAACGACAAATTTTAAATTACTCATTTGGAGGAGTGGTGATTGCAATACATTGGGTCACATTCTTTTATGCGATAAAAATTTCCAATATATCCATTGCTTTGGCTACCATGAGTACAGGAGCCTTTTTTGCAGTTTTTATAGAAGCATTATACAAGAAAAAACGTGTGGATGTTAAAGAATTGATATTCGGGTTATTAGCTATAGTAGGATTATACATTATTTATCAATCAGAAATTAGCTTGCAGATTGGAATGTTTGTTGCTTTAATCTCATCATTTTTATCAGCGTTATTTTCAGTAGTTAATGCCGATTTTGTCAAGCAAGAAAGTGCCGTTGTAATATCGTTTTATGAGTTGAGTTTTGGTGTTGTTGCCATTACAATTTACCTACTATTAAATGGCGAACTATTACAGCCTGAATTTTTCAAACTACAACCCTTAGACTATTTATGGTTGTTTATTTTAAGTAGTATATGTACAGCATATGCATTTATTGTTTCTGTTAACTTATTGAAAAAACTAAGTGCGTTTACCGTAATGCTGACCATAAATTTGGAGCCCATTTACGCAATAATTCTTGCACTTTTGTTATTCCCTGAAAATGAAAAAATGACGGTCAATTTCTATTTCGGAGCAGCTTTAATTTTATTAACAGTTGTAACTAATGGAGTGATAAAAACCCTCAAAAAAAAATAACAAAACTGCTGATAGATTACTAAAGTTTTTATATTTGCTAATCTATAAACAAGACTAGAAACCCATTATGGAATATTTAGATTTTGAACTTCCAATACAAGAATTAGAAGAACAATTAGAAAAGTGTGCAGTTTTAGGAAAAGAGAGTGATGTTGATGTGACTGAAACTTGCAAGCAAATAGAAAAAAAATTAGCAGAAAAGAAAAAGGAAATATATGGTAACCTTACAGCTTGGCAACGTGTTCAAATGTCAAGGCACCCATCAAGACCATATACCTTAGACTATATAAAAGCCATTTGCGGAGATGATTTTGTTGAACTGCATGGAGACAGAAACGTGCGTGATGACAAAGCAATGATTGGTGGTTTAGGAAAAATAGGTGATCAATCTTTTATGTTTATTGGTCAGCAAAAAGGATACAATACTAAAACACGTCAATACAGAAACTTTGGTATGGCAAACCCAGAAGGGTACAGAAAAGCCTTACGTTTAATGAAGTCTGCTGAGAAGTTTGGTATCCCTGTTGTAACCTTAATTGATACTCCTGGTGCGTATCCTGGTTTAGAAGCTGAAGAGCGTGGACAAGGTGAAGCAATTGCGAGAAACATATTAGAAATGACACGTTTAAAAGTACCTATCATTTGTGTAATTATTGGTGAAGGTGCATCTGGTGGTGCCTTAGGAATAGGTGTAGGTGATAAAGTACTAATGTTAGAAAATACCTGGTATTCTGTAATATCTCCTGAATCATGCTCGTCAATTTTATGGCGTAGCTGGGAGTATAAAGAACAGGCTGCTGACGCTTTAAAGCTAACTGCTAAAGACATGAAAAAACTAAAATTGGTTGATGAAATAGTTAAAGAACCAATTGGTGGTGCTCATAGAGATAGAGAAAAAATATTTTCTACCGTAGCCAAAGCTATAACCAAATCTTTAGATGAGTTTAAAAACTTATCACCAACAGATTTAGTCGCTCAGCGTATGGACAAATACTCTCAAATGGGAGTGTTTAGTGAGTAAACCTTTTAAACACAATACCTTTTAAAAAAACCGAAGTACTAACTTCGGTTTTTTTAGCGTTATTAACAAAAAAAACAAGTTATTAACACCTTAATTGTTGATAGTTAGTGAATTACTAAAATAAAATTGAGTTGTAAAAAACACTACTTTCGTTGCTATGGAAAACCCCAAAGTTGTAAAAGGATATCAGGTTGATAAAAGTACACTTATCAATTTAGAAAAAGGAAAAATACCGCCACAAGCTATTGATTTAGAAGAAGTTGTGTTAGGGGCGATGATGATTGATAAAAAAGGTGTAGATGAAGTTATTGATATTTTACACCCTGAAGCTTTTTACAAACAAGCTAACCAATATATTTTTGAAGCCATATTTAAGTTGTTTGAAAATTCAGAACCGGTTGACTTATTAACGGTTTCTCAGCAACTGAAAAAAGATGAGCGTTTAAATCTTGTTGGGGGTGATTTTTATCTGATTTCATTAACTCAAAAAGTATCATCTTCTGCACATATAGAGTTTCATGCCAGAATTATTCTGCAGAAATTTATACAACGTAGTTTGATTAAAATTTCAAGCGAAATAATTGAAGATGCTTATGATGAAACTAAAGATGTATTTGATTTATTAGATAACGCCGAGGCTAAACTCTATGAAGTTACTCAAGGGAACATTAAAAAATCATCAGAATCTGCTCAAGATTTAGTCTTGTTAGCTAAAAAGAAAATTGAAGAAATTTCTAATAAAGAAGGAACAAGTGGAATTCCTACCGGATTTACAAAGTTAGATGCTTTAACTTCTGGTTGGCAACCTTCAGATTTAATTATTGTAGCAGCGAGACCTGGTATGGGTAAAACGGCATTAACATTAACAATGGCACGTAATATTGCGGTTGATGCTAATAAAGCTGTAGCATTCTTTTCTCTAGAAATGTCATCGGTACAGTTAATTACACGTTTAATTTCTTCTGAAACAGGATTGTCTTCAGAAAAATTAAGAACTGGTAAATTAGAAAAGCACGAATGGGAGCAGTTAAACGTAAAAGTTAAAAACTTAGAAAAAGCCCCATTATTTATAGATGATACTCCGTCTTTATCAATATTTGATTTGCGTGCAAAGGCCAGACGATTGGCGTCACAACATGATATCAAAATCATTATGATTGATTACTTGCAATTAATGACAGCAGGGGGCTCTAGTAAAACAGGAAATAGAGAACAAGAAATATCAACTATTTCACGTAACCTAAAAGCGCTGGCAAAAGAATTAGATATTCCCGTAATTGCTTTATCACAATTATCTCGTGCTGTAGAATCTAGGGGGGGGAGTAAACGTCCGTTACTATCAGATTTAAGGGAGTCAGGAGCTATTGAGCAAGATGCCGATATTGTATCGTTTATTTATAGACCAGAATACTATAAAATTGATGAATGGGATGATGATGAACGATCACCAACTGAAGGTCAGGGAGAATTTATTGTCGCAAAACATAGAAATGGTGGTTTAGAAAACATCCGTTTAAAGTTTATCGGGCATTTAGGTAAGTTTGATAATTTAGATGACTTTAGTACACCTTTTGAAATGCAGTCATCGATGAATTCTGACGACAATCCATTTGCTACAGGAGGGTTGCCTAGTCCTAATCCTGAAGATGCTTTTGGGAGTTCTATGAATACAAACCAAGGGTTTAATGATGATGATGTGCCCTTTTAAAAACAGAATAATTTAGTTAATCATAAAAGCCTCACTAATAGTTATATGCTATTTTGGGGCTTTTTTTACATTTCAAAATGTGCTATTACAAATTTTATGTATCTTTTATCGCATGAAAAAATATATAATCCTTCTGTTATTTTTGGGATGTACAACATTTAGTTTTGCATCGTATATACTTATTCCTATGGATGCAGATTCTCAAAAGAATCATTTAAAAGCATATGGTATAACCTATTGGGTATTGCAGCAGCAGAGTAAGGTGAAATGGCTATTAAATTATAGAGGAGGGGCATTTTTATTACCAGATTCTGAAGTTTTACGAAAAGAATGTTTGATTAGAGGAGTATCATATGAAATCATATCTAACACTAAAGCTGAACAAGTTTTGTTAGACATCAGCAGTCCTTCAGTAAATCAGGAAGCGGTAGTATTAGAAAAAGCCCCACGAATTGCTGTATATGCTCCAAGTACTAACCAACCTTGGGATGATGCTGTAACTATGGCGTTAACATACGCAGAAATTCCGTATGAGAAAATTTACGATAAAGAAGTGTTAAACGATGCTTTGGTGTTGTATGATTGGTTGCATTTGCATCATGAAGATTTTACTGGGCAATATGGAAAGTTTTATAGAAGTTTTAAGGCTGCGCCTTGGTATATTGAAAACAAACGCAATGCAGAACATCTGGCACAGTCATTAGGATATAATAAAGTGTCAGAAGAGAAAAGAGCAGTAGCCATAAAAATTAGAGATTTTGTTATTGGTGGCGGCTTTATGTTTGCAATGTGTAGTGCAACGGATAGTTTTGACATTGCACTATCAGCAACTGAAGTTGATATCTGTGAACCGATGTTTGACGGTGACTCAAGTACTCCGAATTATCAAAACAAACTGAATTATAGCAATACATTTGCCTTTACTGATTTTGAGTTAGAACGTAGTCCAAATGTGTATGAGTTTTCTAGTATTGATATGACTACAACACGTAAAATTAAAAAAGAACTGGATTATTTTTCGTTGATGGACTTTTCTGCAAAATGGGATCCTATTCCAACCATGCTCTGTCAAAATCACACCCAATTAATTAAAGGGTTTATGGGACAAACCACATCATTTAACCCTGAACAAATCAAAGCTAATGTTTTGGTGATGGGTAAGCATAAGATTAGTTCTGAAGCTAAATACATACACGGTATTAAAGGCAAAGGGTTTTTCACATTTTATGGGGGGCATGACCCAGAAGATTATCAGCATAGAGTAGGTGATGCTAAAACCGAATTAGAGCTACATGCAACGTCTCCTGGCTATCGTCTGATACTTAATAACATTTTATTCCCCGCAGCTAAAAAGAAAAAACAGAAAACCTAATTGTTCTGCATTAATTTTAAAAAGTCAGCAATTATGTTTATATTTATTAATACTTGATACTTAGGTGTCCCCATAACCTTTGTTTCTAATCATAGTATTATGAATGAAACAGTTACGGCACGCAATAAATACGGACGCACTACAAGTTTAACTTTACGGGTGTTATATACGCTATCAATAAGTACACTGTTATTTTCACTTTTTTGTTATTATCAATTAAATATTACTGGTGTAGTATTTATCAGTTTATTTGTTTTCACGGTGTTTAACGGCTGTAATATATTAGTGTTTTACATACATAAAAACATACTGCCAACGTATGTTATTTCGTCTATTCTAGGGTACGTCACATTGTGTTGTATCTGTTGTTTTAGTGACGGTATCAATAGTCCGGCCATGTCCTTTTTTGTGTTATTAATCTTTTTTGGTTACCTCATTAATAAAATTCATGGCAATATATGGCTATCAGTTATATTATTAACAGTGTTTGTGTTTTACTTGCTTAAGGTATTTGATATTCAGATGTCAAATGAAATTTCTAGTGTAAATGTAGCTGAGTTCAATCTATTGTTTTTATTGTTTTTAATTATTGTTTTAGGCGGGGTGTTCGGAAAAATGATGAACGCTAATAATTATAAAATTAAACAGGCAAAACTTGAAATTGTGCAGAGAGACGCAGAGAAATCAGTAATGTTGAAAGAAATCCATCATCGTGTGAAGAATAATTTGCAAGTAGTTAATAGTTTGTTGAGAATACAATCAAGGCAAATGGCAGATAATAAGGTCAAAGAGGTGTTTAAATCTGCTCAAAACAGAGTAATTACCATGGCAAGATTACATGAAAACATTTATCAAACACAAGACTTAAAGCATATTGATATTGCCAAATATTTAAACGTTTTAATCACAGATTTAATAAAGAGCTATACTGTTGATAAGTGTATTACGTTGCATCTTAACATTTCTCCCATACCTATGTCTATAGATACCTTATTGCCTATAAGTTTAATTATTAATGAAATGGTTACTAACTCATTAAAGCATGCTTTTGTAAATGCAAATGAAGGCGAAATTTCTGTTGAATTGATGCAGCATGAAAACAACCAATGTAAACTTGTAGTGTATGACAATGGAGAAACCTTATATAAAGATATATTATCTACCGAATTAAATTCTACTGGGGTTACCTTAATAAAAACGTTAATTAGACAGCTTAACGGTACAATAACTAAAATGAAATTACAAAAAGGAACAGGGTTTGAAATGTATTTTACCAATACTATATGAAGAACAAATTGTTTTCTATGAGCAATTTTAGTATCTTTAGTAAAAAGCTTATTTATAAAAGTTCACGAATTGTAGTGTAATTCTATTTTATAAATAAAAAATGTCTGAATTAGAATTTTTAAATTTCAATTTTGGTAAAAAAACCATGTTAATGATTAAAGTGTCATTAACATGTTCGATTTTGACATTAATTTGTGCGTTGTTATGTTTTTATGTTTTAAAGATAGATGGCGTAATTTTTTATGCACTATTACTATATTCTGTTGTTAATTTCCTAAATATTGTAGTGTTTTTAAAACACAGAAACTTAGAGGTGGCCTACAATATAATGTCTGTACTTGCCTTTTTAGTGACGTATATCACGTGTTTATTTAGTGATGGTATCAACAGTCCGTTTTCCTCTTTTTTAGTGTTGCTTATTTTTTCTGGTTACGCTACAAATCGGTTTTATGGCGATTTATGGTTAGTCATAATATCTGTGGCAGTTTTGTCATTATTTGTCATCAATATATCAAGCTATCAATTTTCTAATGATGTTACTACAGAAGTTAAGGATTACTTTAATTTCTTCTTTTTAATGTTTTTAATCATTTTATTGGGTGGGGTTTTTGGGAGATTGATGTGTAAGAATAATGATTTGGTGTATAAGTCAAAAAAAGAAATAGCAAGGCAAAATGAAGAGAAAACAGTAATGTTAAAAGAAATTCATCATCGTGTAAAAAATAACCTTCAAGTAGTTAATAGTTTGTTACGAATGCAATCTAGGGGTATAGATGATGACAATGTAAAGCTCATGTTTAAACTCACTCAAAATAGAGTAGTGGCTATGGCAAGACTGCATGAAAAAATTTATAATACTAAAGATTTAATTTATATAGATGTTATTGATCATTTCAAATCATTAGTTAGAGATTTAATACACAGTTATAATTTGGAGCATAAAATTACATCAAGCTGTAAAATATCACCTGTAAAGCTATCAATAGATACGTTATTACCATTAAGCTTAATTATTAATGAATTGGTGTCAGATTCATTAAAGAATAAGACTAATGGTGCAAAAATTAAAGAGATAATTGTGCGTTTAAAAGCTCTTGAAGCAAACAGATATGAATTAATTGTTGGTGATAGCTCAGAAGCTATAAGTCCATCATTAGTATCAGAATTAACCAATAGAACGGGCGCGCGCTTAATTAAAACCTTTGTGAAGCAATTGCATGGAGAAATAGAGTATGTAAAAGATAATGCACAGGCACATTACCGTATTGTATTTTCATCTATATAAAAAAAAGCCACTCAATTGAGTGGCTTTTTAAGCGAGATATGTGTGTTAAACGTTATTTTACTTTTTCAACAATAGCTTTAAAAGCTTCTGGGTTGTTCATAGCTAAGTCAGCTAAAACCTTACGGTTTAACTCGATGTTATTAGCTTTTACTTTTCCCATAAATACAGAGTAAGACATACCATGTTGTCTTGCACCTGCATTAATACGTTGTATCCAAAGTGCACGGAAAGTTCTCTTTTTATTTCTACGGTCTCTATAAGCATAACTCATAGCTTTGTCAACCGCATTTTTAGCAACTGTCCAAACGTTTTTTCTTCTACCAAAGTATCCTTTGGCTTGCTTCAATACTTTTTTTCTTCTGGCTCTACGAGCAACAGCGTTTACTGATCTAGGCATAATTTTAATTTGTTTTTGTAGTAGGCGGTTAGAAATTCTAACACTTGTAAGCCTAACTCCAGGGTTATTGATTTATTTTAACCAGTTTGTAATACTTTACAAACTATAAAACAATTACTTTAAACGTAATTGAGTTTTGATGCTATCAACATCATTTTTGTGCACTAATGCATCATGTGTTAAAGCTAACTTACGCTTTTTAGTCTTCTTTGTTAAGATGTGACTTTTAAAGGCGTGTTTTCTCTTTAATTTTCCAGAACCAGTCACTTTAAAACGTTTCTTGGCACTAGATTTGGTTTTCATTTTAGGCATAATTCCTA
>JBMYYK010000032.1:0-23148 GCA_049609325.1 Flavobacteriaceae bacterium
TAGTCTTGCTCCCCCTCTTGGACTCGAACCAAGGACCCTCTGATTAACAGTCAGATGCTCTAACCAACTGAGCTAAGGAGGAATGTTCATATAGAACTATGTAAATTGTAACAATTATCGGCTGTTACGTTGCCTTTGCTTATTTAGCTCCCCCTCTTGGACTCGAACCAAGGACCCTCTGATTAACAGTCAGATGCTCTAACCAACTGAGCTAAGGAGGAGTGTTAGCTTATATAAGCGGGTGCAAATATATGCTTAATTTATGTTTGATGCAACACAAAAATAATTTTTTTTATCACTTTATAAAATGACGGTAAATATCATTTCCAAAAGCGTATACAAAAAGTGCCATCATTAACACAAAACCAACCATTTGCGCGTACTCTAAAAATTTATCGCCTGGTTTTTTACCTGTAATCATTTCATACAATACAAACACGGCATGTCCTCCATCTAATGCCGGAATTGGCAATAAATTTAATACTCCAAGCATGATAGATAAAAACGCTGTGATGTTCCAGAAGAATTGCCAATCCCATGTTGTAGGAAATATTTTTGCGATAGACACAAAACTACCCACACCTTTATAGGCTCCTGTTTTAGGGTTTCCTATGGCTTTGATGTTTTTAATCATCAACTTGAACTTGCCAATGAATTTTTCACCACCAGCTCCAAATGATTCTAAAAATGAATAATTTTTAACTGATAATTTATAATACCCTAATCTGTCTAACTCATCTGTATTTAACGATGTGCGAATAATACCTAACTTCCCTTCTGCATTGACTGATGCAGAGATTGTTCTGTATTCTTTATTTGTATTCATTAATGAGAGCTCAACCTCTTTAGATGCATTACTATTTAACAAGGCTTCTATGTTAGCTGTATTGGCTTTTACACCATTAATAGCCGTAATGATGTCGTTCTTTTTTAAACCAGAGGCGCTATTATGCGACTCTTTATCAATTTTAGCAACCACAACTGGTAATGGTAATCCGATTAAATTTTTGGCATCAGAATCTACTAAGTTACCTAAAAAATCTTCAGGTATTTGAAGTGTTTTCAACGCGTTGTTTCTATTAACAACGATTTCATTACCGAATAATAAATTTGAGCGTACATCACTAAATTTTACAGGCAACTCACCATCAACAGATACTATTTTATCTCCTGTTTTTAACCCGATTTGCTCCTCAACAAATTCAGGAACTACTATACCATCTTTCACCTGGTCATTTGCCAAAAACTTATCGCCCCAAGTGAATGATACAAATACAAAAATGAAGTATGCCAACACAAAATTAACTGTAACACCTCCTAACATAATGATTAAACGTTGCCAAGCTGGTTTTGAGCGAAACTCCCATTCTTTAGGCTCTTCTGCCATTTGCTCTTTATCCATACTTTCATCAATCATTCCGGCTATTTTCACATAACCTCCTAACGGCAACCAACCAATACCATATACTGTTTCACCGATTTTCTTTTTAAATAATGATTTTCCAAAAGCATCAAAGAATAAATAAAACTTTTCAACTTTTATCTTAAATAGCTTCGCTGGGTAATAATGTCCCCATTCATGAAGAATGATTAAAAACGATAAACTCAATAAAAATTGAGCCACCATAATTCCTATTTCTGTAATTGACATGTGTTATAATTATATTTTACGCGCTAAAATAGGCTTTTTACACGAAACAATGTGGTAATTAAGAAGAGTTTATGTTTTTAAATAGTAACCTAACACTTGGGTTAAAAACTATAAAAACAGCAGGTACAATTAAAAGCTTTATTACCTTTGCTACATCAAATACAGTAGCATGTTAGAATTCTTTAAGGTTTATAAAAAATTTGCGATTTTTCTTCTCTTTTTATCGGCAATTATTTTGTCGCTTTTTTACTATGCTTTAAAGCCTACCAAGCGATTACCCACATTTGCTCCTGGAAAAAATGTGAATAGAGAATTGGTAGATAGTACCGTAGTTCATATTAAAAAGAAGCACCACATTGCTGATTTTTCATTAACTAATCAGAATGGGGATACCATAACTCAAGAGACCTACAACAACAAAATATATGTTGCTGATTTCTTCTTTACCACATGTGGTACAATTTGCCCAATTATGACTACCAATATGAAAAAAATTCAACAGGCTATTTTATTAGATGACGAAGTGATGTTATTATCACATACGGTTACGCCTGAAATTGATACCGTAGCACAGCTGAAACGTTATGCTATTGAAAAAGGCGTGCTAAGTCATAAATGGAACCTTGTTACCGGGCCCAAAAAAGACATCTATAATTTGGCTAGAAAATCATACCTGGTAGCTAAATACGATCCTACTAAAGATGATGCCTACGGTATGGTACATACTGAAAATTTTGTATTGGTAGACAAGAAAAAACGCATCAGAGGCTTATATGATGGCACAAATGATGACGATATTGATCGGTTATTAAATGATATTTCAATCTTAAAAAAAGAATATCAACACTAAATTTACCTCTGCTTAATAGCAGTCATTTTGAGTAACTTTTATAGTTGCATCTTTTTAAATAACAAGCAATAAAAAACCGAAACAGCATTGTTTCGGTTTTTATGATTATATGTTAATCGTTTAATTTTAAAACGGCCATAAAGGCTTCTTGCGGAATTTCTACATTACCTACCTGACGCATACGCTTTTTACCTTTCTTCTGCTTTTCTAATAACTTACGCTTACGAGAAATATCACCTCCGTAACATTTAGCAGTTACATCTTTACGTAAAGCTTTAGTCGTTTCTCTAGCAATAATTTTAGCTCCAATAGCAGCTTGAATAGGAATATCAAATTGCTGACGAGGTATCAGTTCTTTTAATTTTTCACACATTTTTTTACCAATAGTATGAGCACTATCAAAATGTATTAATGCAGATAAGGCATCAACACCTTGCGCATTTAATAAAATATCTACACGCACTAATTTAGACGGACGCATACCTATTGGGGCATAATCAAAAGAAGCGTACCCTTTAGATACGGTTTTTAAACGGTCATAAAAATCAAATACAATTTCTGCTAAAGGCATGTCAAAAGTCAACTCAACACGCTCTGTAGTTAAATAGGTTTGATTCGTAATTTGCCCACGTTTTTCAATACACAAACTCATTACATTACCCACAAAATCAGCTTTTGTGATGATCGTTGCCTTAATATACGGCTCCTCTACACGATCTAAACTTGACGGATCTGGTAAATCTGTAGGGTTATTAACTATAATAGGTTTATCAATATGTTTTTTTGTAAACGCATGGTAAGATACGTTAGGAACAGTGGTAATAACCGTCATGTTAAATTCACGCTCTAAACGCTCTTGGATAATTTCCATGTGTAACATTCCTAAGAATCCACATCGGAAACCAAATCCTAATGCTGCTGAACTTTCTGGTTGAAATACTAATGACGCATCATTTAACTGCAGTTTTTCCATTGAAGCTCTAAGCTCTTCATAATCTTCTGTATCTACTGGGTAAATTCCAGCAAATACCATTGGCTTAACATCTTCAAAACCATCAATTGCATTTTGTGTAGGTGTTTTAGCGTCTGTAATGGTATCTCCGACTTTAACCTCTCTCGCGTCTTTAATTCCGGTAATTAAATACCCAACATCACCAGCTTTAATTTCTTGTTTTGGCTCTTGAGTTAATTTTAAGGTTCCAATTTCATCAGCAAAATACGTGTTATCTGTAGCTAAGAATTTGATTTCTTGACGCTTTTTTATAGAACCATTAATTACTCTAAAATAAGTTTCTACTCCTCTAAACGGATTGTATACAGAATCGAAAATTAAGGCTTGTAACGGCTCATCAACATTTCCTTCTGGTGCAGGAATTCTATCAATTACAGCAGCCAGAATATTATCTACTCCAAATCCTGTTTTACCACTAGCATGAATCACTTCTTCAGGATCACAGCCTAATAAATCTACAATATCATCTGTAACTTCTTCAGGATTAGCGCTTGGTAAATCTACTTTATTCAATACCGGAATAATTTCTAAATCATTCTCTAAAGCCAAGTATAAATTAGAAATGGTTTGCGCTTGTATGCTTTGCGCAGCATCAACAATTAACAATGCTCCTTCACAAGCTGCAATAGATCGAGATACCTCGTATGAAAAATCAACGTGACCAGGAGTGTCAATTAAATTTAAAATATAATCTTCTCCTTTGTACTTGTATTCCATTTGGATGGCGTGTGATTTGATGGTAATACCACGCTCACGCTCTAAATCCATATTATCCAATAACTGGTTTTGTTGTTCACGCTCAGTTACAGACCCCGTATAATCTAACAATCTATCGGCTAAAGTACTTTTACCGTGATCAATATGTGCAATAATGCAAAAATTTCTAATATGCTTCATGTGTCGTCTTTCGTTACTGCGTGTTAGTTATCACAAACACACATCAATTTGCAAATATAGTGCAAATCCTTTGCAAAAAAGCGCTATTTTTGATATTCGATTATATTCTACCATGAAATTTCAAATTAACGATCAAGTTTCTGTTTTAGACGATACCATTAACGGGGTGGTTATTGCCATATCTAAGTCGGAAATTACTATTGAAACTACTGACGGTTTTCCGTTAAAATTTCAGGAACACCAATTGGTTAAAACGGGTACAGAAACCTATCATTTTAAAGGCTTGGCACACGCTAAATCTTTAAAAGAAGACAAAAAGAAATCCTATAAACGTGGTAAAAAACACACTAACGAGTTTGTATTGGTGGTAGATTTACACATCGAAAAGCTGGTGAAATCTAAACACGGTATGAGCAATTATGACATCTTATCATTACAATTAGATACTGCTAAACACAAATTAGATTTTAGCATCCAAAAGCGGTTTCCTAAAGTTGTTTTAGTTCATGGTGTTGGTGATGGTGTTTTAAAAGCCGACATTTACAGTATGCTACGCCGCTATGATAATATTCGTTTTTACGATGCCGACTATCAAGAATACGGTATGGGCGCCACAGAAATACGAATTTTACAGCCTAAATAACCTTACAAACTCTAGAAATCGTATTGTAAATTATTACGTGAAATTACGGATTAGAAATTAAATCGTATTTTTGCACTTCAAAAATTTGTAGCAGTGGTTAAAATAGGCAACATAGAATTACCAGACTTTCCGTTATTACTCGCCCCTATGGAAGATGTGAGCGATCCGCCGTTTCGCGCCTTGTGTAAAGAAAACGGTGCTGATGTGGTGTATACTGAATTTATTTCTTCAGAAGGGTTAATTCGTGATGCTGCCAAAAGCACCATGAAACTGGACATTTATGAAAAAGAACGTCCGGTTGGTATTCAAATTTTTGGTGCCGTTCTAGAATCTATGTTACGCTCTGTAGAAATTGTTGAGGCGAGTGGCCCAGATATTATCGACATCAACTTTGGTTGCCCTGTAAAGAAAGTCGTTTCTAAAGGTGCTGGAGCTGGTATTTTAAAAGATATCGATTTAATGGTGTCGTTAACCGAAGCCATGGTAAAACACACGAAGCTACCCGTTACTGTAAAAACTAGATTAGGTTGGGATGAAGACTCTATAAAAATTGTAGAAGTTGCTGAACGTTTACAAGATGTTGGTTGTGCTGCCATTGCCATACATGGTAGAACACGAGCACAATTATATAAAGGTGATGCCAACTGGGGCCCAATAGCCGAAGTGAAAAACAACCAACGTATGCATATTCCGGTATTCGGAAATGGTGATGTCACCACCCCGGAAGATGCCATGCGAATGCGTGATGATTATGGCCTAGACGGTTGTATGATTGGTAGAGCTTCTATCGGGAATCCTTGGTTTTTTAACCAAGTCAAACACTTTTTCAATACTGGTGAACACATGAAATTACCTACAATGGAAGAACGTGTAAATGCCGCTAGACGTCATTTGCAAATGAGTATTGATTGGAAAGGTGAAAAGTTAGGAGTTTTTGAAACCAGACGCCATTACACCAATTATTTTAAAGGGATTAGAGACTTTAAAGACTACAGAATAAAAATGGTAACTACAGACGACTCTGCAGGAGTTTTTGATGTGCTAGATGAGGTTGCCGTTAAGTTTAAAGACTACCAATTTGACTAAGCGCCAATTAGTTTTTTACTAATTCTATACGACGCTATTTTAGATGCTAATAAGCCTAAAGTAAATATCGTTAGTAATACAATTACAATATTTGAAACTGTTAACTCAACCGGATATGGAATTGTTGTTCCTGGAATTTTTATAAAATTAAACAGGTATTGCGCACCAACTAACACTATTCCTAGAGTTACACCACAAATTCCACCTATAAACGTTAGCAAGGCCCCTTGGTAAAAGAATATTTTCTTGATTTCACGTATTGGAGTTCCCATATTATACAGTGTTTTTAAATCGCTTTTTTTATCAATAATCATCATTATTATTGACCCGATAACATTGAACAAGGCAATAATTAATATTAATGTGAATATTAAATACACCACTATATTTTCTGTGTTCAGCATTTTATGCAAGGCATCATTTAGCTCAATCCTATTCTTAACTATCACCTTATCATTAAAAACAGCAGATAGCTCTTTCTTTAATTGTTCATCATCTACGCCATCTACTGCATTAATTTCTATATAGGATATTGCATTATCAGGATAGTTAAGCAATTCTTGTGAGGCCTCTAAAGACGTGTAAATATATTTCTGGTTGACCTCTTCATTAACATCAAACAAGCCTACATTTTGCCCAGATATTTTATCAAATGTCTTCTGATTTAATTGGCCTTTTCCTGGTTTTGGTACATATACATTTAAATGACTTACATAATCAAACACCCCTAAATTCAATTTATCTGCTAATACAAATCCCGCAACTGTTTGATTGGTTTTTGGCTCAAACCATTTACCAGCAACTAAAGTCGTGTCAATGTCAACTGTCTTTTGATAGTTGTCATCTACTCCTTTTAGTACTGCCAATTCATTCTTTTGTTTGAATTCTAAAAAGACTTTTTCTTCAACAACTTTACTATAACTTATAATATTACTATTGCTTGTTAATTGTTGAAGTTGCTGTTGGTTTACCACCAATCGTTTACCAGATTCTGGGAATACTTTAAAATCAGGATCAATGATACTTGTGTATGAAATGCTAAACGCTTTTAAACCAGAAAACCCGGCCAAAACCACCAATAATAGTAATGACCCAAAAACAACTCCAATGGCAGCTATTTTTGAAATAATATTTATGGCGTTGTTACTGCTTTTAGTAAACAAATAACGCTTAGCGATGTATAGAGACACATTCATAAATATAATATTATGAAAATTTATGGGTTTATGAATGCTCGAGTTACATTTTCTTACAACAAACTATATGATATCCCTATCATCAAGCAGATTTCTATCTTTAATAGGATTTTCTTCGCCTTTTAAAGATTTTTCAATAGTATCTATATACTCTAAAGAGTCATCTATAAAGAATAATAATTCAGGCATACGTCTTAGTTGATGCTTGGTGCGTTGTGCTATTTCGTGCTTAATAGCGGCTTTATTTGATTTTATTCCTGCTAATAACTCTGAAGCTTTATCTACAGGAAAAATACTCAAGTACACTTTTGCTATTGACAAATCAGTTGTAACAGATACTTTTGATACTGAAATAAGTACACCATGCATGCCGCCTTCACGTGCAGCACCCTGAAGCACATCTGCCAAATCAAGTTGTAAAACTCCTGCTATTTTCTTTTGTCTATTACTTTCCATACCGCAAAAATAATATATTAATGTATTTTTGTAGTGTATTATACAATATAATTAACACTTAATGCATGAATAAAATTGAACACATTGGTATTGCCGTTAAGAATTTAGAAGAATCTAATGCCCTTTTTGCAAAATTATTTGGCAAACCACATTATAAAATAGAAGAAGTTGCTAGTGAAGGCGTGAATACGTCATTCTTTCAAGTAGGCGACAATAAAATAGAACTTTTAGAAGCTACTAACGACTCTAGTCCGATTGCTAAGTTTTTAGATAAAAAAGGTGAAGGCATACATCATATTGCTTTTGATGTTACCGATATTGAAACAGAAATTAAACGCCTAAAAAGCGAAGGGTTTACTGTTTTAAACGATACGCCTAAAAAAGGTGCTGACAATAAATTAGTTGCCTTTTTACATCCAAAATCAACTAATGGTGTATTGATAGAATTGTGTCAAGAAATTAATAAATAGCCTAAAAATATTTGGCACATCTGTAAATAAGTAGTAATATTGCAGACGCTTTCGGTCCCATAGCTCAGTTGGTTAGAGCATCTGACTCATAATCAGAGGGTCACTGGTTCGAGCCCAGTTGGGACCACCTTTAATTACAAGCCTTACAGAAATGTGAGGCTTTTTTGTTATCCGGCATGGTTATTCTGACGAACACTTAACCAGAAAACGCATAAATATCAACTAATAAATCTATCTAATTTCAATGATTTGTTGTTTCACCCCATTAAATACAAACTCATCGTCTACAGATTTACCTAACAGAAGACGACCAATTGGAGAACTTGGGGAAATTGCCAAATAGATATGACCATCAATAGCTATTTTCCCAACGCTAATAGCAATAAAATACTTAGCTATATTTGTTGTAACCAAACTCCCCAAACATACCACGTCGGACTGCACATTACAATCTACTTTTGATAATAACATCTGCTGATTTTGCAGCGCTTTAAGCTGATTTCCGGCCTTTTCACGCTCCAATTGCAACATGGCACGTCCTGTTTCATGTTTATCACCTGCAGAACTTTTAGTTTCTGATTGTAAGGAGTCTTGAATACTAGCAATTCTATCAGTAATTGCTAAAAGCCTTGAGTTCAGAAATTGTTTACACTCTTGTTGTAATTGATCTTTAACTGCCATCATAATAAATCAGCTAATTCTTTACCTATCAAACTACCAATAGCCACACCCATGCCTCCTAAACGCACACCACAATACACGTGATTAGAAAGTGGCTTGACGACTGTTTTCTTTTGGTTACCCACGCCCATAATACCAGTCCATCTGTGGTCTATTTCAAAAGAGGTGTTTGGTAAAATTATTTCTTTTAAATGGCGTTCTAATTGCTTCTGAATTAACTCTGAAGTTTCCATAACAGTAGTTTCTTCAGCTTTAAAATCTAAATTTCTACCACCACCGAAAAGTATGCGATTATTTATATTTCTGAAATAATAGTATCCTTCATCAAAATGAAATGTCCCTTTAATATGTAAGTCTTGTATTGGTTTTGTGATTACTACTTGCGCTCGTGCTGGCACAACATCTTCGTTTAATAACTCTTTGGCAAATCCGTTTGTAGCAATAATTAATTTTCCAGTCTCAAAAGAAAAATCCGAGTTTAAATGTACTGTTACTGAATTAGAGCTCTCTGAAAACGATATCACTTTTGTGTTATTCAAAATTTTAATGCCATTCACCTGGGCAAGCTGTAACAATTCGCCCATCATTCGCCCTGTATCAATCTGACCTTCAAACTGATTAAACACATAATTCTCCTTCACGTTTTTAAAGTGAAACTTATTTCCAGTTACACTAAATACATCGGCTTTAAAAATTGGCCATAAAAGTTGATTCACATAACTTAACTTCTCTTCACAAGCATCAAACAAACCATTAGAATTAGAAAACAATTCATAACTCCCGTGCTGCTGAAAATCGATAGTTTTATCACCTAAAGTGTTACGAAGTAACTCTAAACCTTTCCAGCGCTTTTCTACCAACTGCATCACCTCATCTTCAGAATGTGATTTCAAATCTGATAAAATTTCCGAAAGACTTCCAAAACATGCAAACCCTGCATTTTTAGTACTCGCTCCTTGTGGTAACAATCCGCGTTCTAACACAATAATTTTTGCATTAGGGTATTTTTTTCGCAAGCTTAGTGCAGTATTTAACCCCACTATGCCACTACCAACAATAGTAAAATCAACACCAGAAAACCATTCTTCTTTCTCCCAATAACTTAAATTCATAGTTTCAAAACTAAAAAAAGCTCCTCAATAAGGAGCTTTTTAATTATAATTGAAGTACTTATATGGTACTTGTCTTTTTTTCCATTACAAAATCTTCCATAAATTTTGTAGTGTAGTTTCCAGAAATATAATCTGGATGATCCATTAATTGTCTATGGAAAGGAATCGTTGTTTTTACACCTTCAATAACAAACTCATCTAAAGCACGCTTCATTTTATTAATTGCTTCTTCTCTAGTTTGAGCCGTAGTAATTAATTTAGCGATCATAGAATCATAGTTTGGCGGAATCATATATCCTGCGTACACATGAGTATCTAAACGCACACCGTGACCCCCTGGGGCATGTAATGTTGTGATCTTACCTGGTGATGGTCTGAAATCATGATACGGGTCTTCCGCATTAATTCTACACTCAATTGAATGCAATTGTGGGTAGTAGTTTTTACCAGAAATTGGTACTCCTGCTGCAACCATAATTTGCTCACGTATCAAGTCATAATCAACTACTTCTTCAGTAATTGGGTGTTCAACCTGAATACGTGTATTCATTTCCATGAAATAGAAGTTTCTATGCTTATCTACCAAAAACTCTACAGTTCCTGCACCTTCATATTTAATATATTCAGCGGCTTTTACTGCTGCTTCTCCCATTCTATCACGTAACTCATCAGTCATGAATGGCGAAGGCGTTTCTTCTGTTAATTTTTGATGACGACGTTGTACAGAACAATCTCTTTCAGATAAATGACACGCATTTCCGTTAGAATCTCCAACAACCTGAATTTCAATATGTCTTGGCTCTTCAATAAGCTTTTCCATATACATATCGTCATTTCCGAAAGCAGCTTTAGACTCTTGACGTGCAGAATCCCACGCGTCTTTTAAATCTTCTGGCTTCCAAACTGCACGCATCCCTTTTCCTCCACCTCCGGCAGAAGCTTTAAGCATTACAGGATATCCTGTTTCTACAGCAATTTTTTCACACTCTTCAAACGACTGAATAACACCTTCACTACCTGGCACACATGGTACTCCAGCAGCAATCATGGTAGACTTAGCATTGGCTTTATCTCCCATTCTATCAATCATATCACCAGACGCACCAATAAATTTAATATCGTGCTCGTCACAAATTCTTGAAAACTTCGCATTTTCAGATAAGAATCCGTATCCTGGATGTATCGCATCTGCATTTGTAATTTCTGCAGCAGCGATAATATTTGACATTTTTAAATAAGATTCACTACTTGGCGCTGGCCCTATACACACGGCTTCATCAGCAAACTTTACGTGCAAACTTTCAGCATCAGCTTTAGAGTATACCGCAACAGTTTTTATTCCCATCTCTTTACACGTTCTAATAACACGCAAAGCGATTTCACCTCTATTGGCGATTAATATTTTTTTAAACATAACCTAAGATGTTAAAAAGTCTCATTCTTACCAATAAAAATGAGACTTATATTTTTTTACATTATGATGGATCAACTAAGAATAAAGGTTGATCAAATTCTACTGGAGAAGCGTCATCAACTAAAATTTTAACGATTTTTCCTGAAACTTCAGATTCAATTTCGTTAAATAATTTCATTGCTTCAATGATACATAATACGTCACCTTCTGCAATAGTTTGACCTACCTCAACAAACATAGGCTTGTCTGGAGATGGCTTTCTATACATTGTTCCAATTATTGGAGATTTTACTGTGATGTATTTTGAATCATCAGACGCAGGTGTAGCAGCAGGTGCCGCTACTTCTGGCGCAGCAGCTGGAGTTGCTACTGGTGCCGCTGGCGCTGCAGGCATCACTTGTGCTGCCGGCATTGGCATTTGTTGTACAATAGTTGTTGCTTCATCACCACCTGTTTTGATAGTAATTTTCACATCTTCCATTTCTAACTTTACTTCACTAGCTCCTGATTTAGCTACGAATTTTATTAAATTTTGAATTTCTTTTAAATCCATGATACGTTGGTTTTATTTGTTGTTGTTTTTTGTGTCATATGCCCATTTTAAATAGATAGACCCCCATGTGAATCCACCTCCAAATGCAGCAAATACAATATTATCTCCTTTTTTTAATTGAGTTTCATAATCATTCAACAGTAATGGTAATGTCGCAGATGTTGTGTTTCCATAGCGCTGAATATTCATCAACACCTTTTCATCTTCTAATCCCATTTTATTAGATGTAGCATCAATAATACGCTTATTTGCTTGATGAGCTACCAACCAATTAACATCATCATGTGTTAAGTTATTGCGCTCCATTATTTTTTGACTTACATCAGCCATATTAGATACTGCATATTTAAACACAGTTCTTCCTTCTTGATGTACAAAGTGCTGTTTATTTTTAACCGTTTCTTCAGATGCCGGTAAAATAGAACCTCCTGCGTCAATTTTCAAAAATTCTCTTCCTACACCATCACTTCTCAAGTACTGGTCTTTATAGCCAAGTCCTTCTTCATTAGGCTCAAACAACACTGCGCCTCCACCATCACCGAAAATGATTGATGTTGCTCTATCTTCATAATCTATAATTGACGACATTTTATCTGCACCAATTAAGAGTACTTTTTTGTAACGCCCAGATTCAATATAAGATGCTGCCGTAGCAATACCATACAAGAAACTTGAGCATGCTGCACATAAATCATAGGCAAACGCATTAGTTGCCCCTATTTTAGAAGCTACATACACCCCTGTAGATGCTACAGGCATATCTGGTGTTGCCGTTGCTAAAATTACGGCGTCTATATCTTTTGGATCTAAATTGGCTTTTGCTATTAAATTTTGTGCAGCTTTAATAGCTAAATAAGAAGTACCTTCACCCTCTTCTTCTTTAAGCAATCGTCTTTCTTTTATACCAGTACGAGTAGTAATCCACTCATCATTGGTATCCACCAATGTTTCTAAAATTTCATTGGTTAACACATAGTCCGGAACGTATCCTCCAACTGCTGTTATTGCTGCGGTGATTTTATTCATGTTATAGTTTTCGTTAAAAAAAGAGCTCGAAAACAATGTTTTTTGCTCTTTTTTGTTCAAAAAGTAATGCAAAGTAACCTCTTTCTAAGAGATATGCAAGTTTTTTGAATTTTATAAAAACAAAAAAAACTCTCACTTTCGTGAGAGTTAATCTTATATAGTATACGCTATATTATTTAATCTTCTACTTCTTCTTCAACAGAGTTGTCAATTACAACTTGACCTCTGTGGTATAATTTACCTTCAAACCAGTGAGCTCTGTGGTATAAGTGCGCTTCTCCAGTAGTAGGGCAAGTAGCTATTTGAGGTACAGTTGCCTTATAGTGAGTTCTTCTTTTATCTCTTCTAGTTTTTGAGATTTTTCTCTTAGGATGTGCCATTTTCTTCTTATTTGTCTGTTAATAGATTCTTTAATTTATTCCAACGAGGATCAATTTCTGCATTATCTTCCTCGGCATTCTTTATTATTTTATACTCTTCAATTTTTGATAATATTTCGGTATCTAAACTGCCATCTTCAACTCCTGGATGAATCAATTTAGAAGGTTTAGCTAATACTATCATTTCATAAATATATTGCTTAACATCTACTTCATACTCACCATGTGGTAGTATTAAAATTTCTTCATTATCGTCATTAAACTCCTCACCAAATTTTACAATCAATTTTAAGTTAGCCTCTATTGGCTTATTAAATGCTTCATTGGTCAAATCGCAGTTGACATTAATGGTGCCTTGAGTATTAAACTCCAACTCCATCATTGTTGATTTTTTATTTAACAACATATCAACTTGCATTGCTACGTCATTAAACTCATCATAACCGAAATAATCAAAGAACGTTTTTGTTATCTCAAAATCAAAATGATGTTCTCCTTCTTTTAATCCAACAAATGGGATTACAAACTCTTTCATACCTCACTTTTTTGAAAAACAATGATTTCGAGCGCGCAAAGATAGGAAATAATATTTTACATACACGCTAGATATCAACATTTTTTTGTTTATATCTTTTTTCTCTTTTTCAAAACATCCCGGGTAAGAGCTTCATACTCACTCCTGTGCTTCACGATACTAATTGCAGTAAACATAGCCTCTTTAAAAGAACTCGCATCTGCAACACCTTTACCAGCTACCTCATAAGCAGTACCGTGATCTGGTGATGTTCTTACTTCTGACAACCCTGCTGTATAATTTACACCATTACCAAATGTTAATGTTTTAAATGGTATTAAGCCTTGATCATGGTATGATGCAACCACCGCATCAAATTTTTTGTAATTATTGGAACCAAAAAAACTATCTGCTGCATATGGCCCATATACCAATATGTTATTATTATTCAACTCAGCTATTGTTGGCTTCAACACCTCATCATCTTCTTGCCCAATCACACCGTTATCACCCGAGTGAGGATTAATACCTAATACTGCTATTTTGGGTTTTCTAATTCTAAAATCTTTTTTTAGCGATTCATGTATAGTTGTGATTTTATCCTTGATGACTTTTGGAGTAATTCCAGACGCTACATCTTTAACAGCTACATGATCTGTTAACAATCCTATTTTTAACTCGTCAGACACCATAAACATCAATGGGTTTCCCTTTAATTCTTGCGCTAAGAAATCTGTATGTCCAGGAAATGTAAATGTATCTGACTGAATATTTGATTTGTTAATTGGCGCTGTTAACAGCGCATTTATTTTTCCGCTTTTTAAGGCTTCAGTTGCTGACTTTAACGATTTGATAGCATATTCTCCTGCTTTAGAGGTTTCTTTACCAAAATTAAAATTAAACGGTTCGTCCCAAACATTAATGATATTGAGTTTTTTATCAACCAATTTATCTAGCGATTCTACTTTTTGTGTTTGAGTAGTTATATTTAAATGCTTTTTTAAAAACTGAATAGCTTTCTGCGATGCAAACACTACCGGCGTGCAAAAATCAAACATTCTAGGATCAGAAAATGTTTTCAATACAATTTCAGGACCTATCCCATTCAAATCCCCTATTGATATTCCTACAATTATTTTTTTATCCATATCCATTCAATCACTATTAAATACCTTTCAACAACATAATTTGTTGTAATTTTGAGCCACAAAAGTAACCAAATAATTCTTAACAATGTTTACAGGTATTATAGAAACACTCGGAAAAGTCATCAATATTGAAAAAGAAGAGACAAACATTCACTTCACTGTAAAAAGTAAATTTACTCACGAACTGAAAATCGATCAGAGTGTAGCTCATAATGGTGTTTGCCTAACAGTGGTTGCTATAAAAGACGATGAATACGTTGTTACTGCAATTCAAGAAACATTAGACAAAACCAACCTTAAACAATTGAACGAAGGCTCAATAGTTAATCTAGAGCGCGGTATGAAACTTGGCGACCGCTTAGACGGACATATTGTACAAGGGCATGTTGACCAAGTGGGGAAATGTATTGCAATACACGAAGAGAACGGCAGCTGGATCTTTACATTTCAGTATGATGATAGTCTTGGAAATGTCACTATAGAAAAAGGATCTATAACCGTAAACGGAACAAGCTTAACTGTTGTGAATTCAAAAAATAACGAATTCAGCGTAGCAATTATACCTTACACTTTTGAAAATACAATTTTCAAAAACATAACAATTAATGATGTTGTAAATTTAGAATTTGATGTAATTGGGAAATACGTAGCTAGACTACACAACAGAAACTAATTATTCTTTTTCAAAGATTTTTTAATCCCATAAAACAACCCTGCTAATACTAAAGCTATTACACCTCCGTCAACCGGCACATCACCTGGTGGTGGTTGCTGAGGAGCTGGGGGCACCTGAGAAAAAACCAATGGGCATACTAGTAACAATAATATTAATAATAATGTACGAGATTTCATATTGTTTCTATTTTTCATAGGCTGTAAAAGTATAAAAAAAAATGTTTTGACCAAAAAAATAGCCAACTATATGATAACATTAATGATTTCTAACTCATTATCCTCTAAATAAAAAGAAGTCTCTCTTCATTTCTTCAATAGCATCTACACTTTCATCAGTAATGTAATTTATAGCTTTTTCAGTAAAAACATGGCCTTTTTCTGTTAAAAAAACTATTTCTTTATCAATACAAATCATATTATTTTTCAGTGCTAATTCTAAAACTTGTTTTGCTTGAGATTTTTTCCAATTGATATGTTCTCTTAAATGCTTGATATGTCTTTCATTTTCATCATTATGATTTTTAAGATGCAATAGGAACGTTAACAACAGCACCTCAATTTTCTGACGCTGCTGTTTATACATCACTGAACATATTCCTGTAGATGGCGCAAAAAGGAAAACCAATAAAAACTTCAAGCCTAACACACTTGCAATTGACCCAGCTATTGATGCATCTAAAAAATTTGCAATCCAATATCCAGAAATTGCCGCGAATACTCCAAATATAATTGCATACATGAGCATGGTTTTCAAATCCTTAGTTAATAGGTACGCGGTTGCAGCAGGAGCTATGGTTAATGCTACCACCAATATGGCGCCTACAGCATCAAAAGCTCCAACCGTAGTTACTGAAGCCACCGTCATTAAACCATAATGCAATAAAGCTGGTGAAAACCCTAATGCAGAAGCCAATCCAGCATCAAATGTGCTAATTTTCAACTCTTTAAAAAAGGCTATTAATAAGATTAATGTTAATACTAATATACTTCCAATTACCCATAATGATTTAGGGCCTATGTCTAGCCCATTAATGACTATTCTATCAAATGGAGCAAACGCCAATTCACCTAATAAAACCGCATCAATATCTAAATGTACGTCATTTGCATATTGAGCTATGAGTATTACTCCTGCGCTAAAAAGTGCCGGAAACACGAGCCCGATTGCTGTATCTTCTTTAACCAAGCCTGTTTTTTGAATAAACTCCACTAAAAACACTGTAAACACTCCTGTAATTGCTGCTAGAAGTATTAAAATTGGTGAAGATAAATCTTGTGTTATAAAAAATCCGATTACGATACCTGGTAATATCGCATGGCTAATGGCATCACTTATAAGTGACATTTTTCTGAGCACTAAAAACACGCCAGGTATAGCACAAGCAACCGCTACAAGACTGGCTATAATTTGAATTTCTATTTGTGCATTAATCATTTGTATCTTGTTGCTGGTTATACAAATTTTTTGCTTTATAAAAGCCTTCCTTGGTTAAAGACCAATTTAACCCACTCAAAACAATTAGGCCCTCGTCCTCTAATTTATGTAGAGATTTTTTAGTGTATCCTTGAAAATTATTTAAAATTTTAATTGTGTGAGGGTGACTTAAATCATCATGAGTTTTAGCAATGTCATACATGAATGACAAAGTTTTTTGCAATTTCAAATCGTTTCTGTTTTTCCTCAATCTAATTTCTTTAAACAGCAATCCTCTACTTGGTGAAAACACAAATGAAAAAATCACAATAACAGAGGCTACTAAAACAATTACCGGTCCTGTAGAAAGGTTGGTATAACTTGCACTAACACCAGTTCCTATTACTCCTGAAAAAGCGCCAAACACACCAGAAAGCACCACCATTACTGACAAACTATTTGTCCATTGTCTTGCGGCAGCGGCTGGAGCCAATAACATTGCGCTCATCAAAACCACACCCACTGTTTGCAATCCTAAAATGATTGCCACGACTATAAAAGCAGTTATTAAACCGTCTAGTAGTTTTGTATTATACCCTAAGGTTTTAGTATAATCAGCATCAAACAACAGTAATTTTAACTCCTTCCAAAATAGTAATAAAACCAAAGTACACACTCCGGTAACAATACTCATAAACCACACATCTTTCTCTAGTAATGTTGCTGCTTGACCAAACAAATACTTATCCAATCCTGCTTGATTCGCATTGGGTTGTTTTTGAATATACGTTAGCAATAACATTCCTACGCCAAAAAACAACGATAGGATTAACCCCAATGCCGTATCTGATTTTAAATGTGTTTTTGTGATGATTAACTTAATCCAAAACGCCCCTAACAACCCACTAACTAAAGCCCCTAATAGCAGCATGTGGTTGTCCTTTACACCAGAAATTAAAAATGCAATTGCAATACCTGGTAATGCTGCATGAGAAATGGCATCACCTAAAAGACTTTGCTTTCTTAATACTGCAAAACTTCCTAACATTCCGCAAATAGCCCCAAGTATTGCTGTACCTATAGTAATGGTTCTCAGCGTATAATCAGAAAATACTTGTTCTATGTATGTTGTTAAATCGATGGCTGTTTTGGTTTATATTACTCTTGAACACTTACTTGATAATTTATTCCGTAGGTTTTTATAAGATTATCATTATTAAAAATCTCTTTTACTGGTCCGGTAGCAATTTTCTTAACATTTAAAAAAGTTACCCAATCAAAATATTCAGGAACAGTTTGCAAATCGTGATGAACTACAATTACCGTTTTTCCTGATTTACGTAACAATTTTAAAATGTTAATTATTGCCTTTTCAGTTGTAGCATCCACCCCTTGAAACGGTTCATCCATAAAATAGATTTCTGCGTTTTGAACTAGGGCTCTAGCTAAAAATATTCGTTGTTGCTGTCCACCAGATAACTGACTTATCTGTCTATGTTTATACGGCAACATCCCTACTTGCTCTAAGGCTTCAAGAGCTGCTTTTTTTTCAGATTTTCCTGGACGTTTAATCCACCCCAAACTTCCATAAGTTCCCATCAACACAACATCTAGAGCTGTAGTTGGAAAATCCCAATCTACACTTCCTTTCTGCGGGACATAAGCCACCAACTGACGTTGTTTTTTATAGGGTTTTCCGAAGATAGTTACACTTCCGGCAATGGGTTTTACAATACCTAAAATAGATTTTATCAGAGTACTTTTTCCTGCGCCATTTGGCCCTACAACAGCCATCAAAACGCCTTTAGGAATAGTTAAATCTATATCCCACAATACTGGCTTATAGTTATAAGCTACCGTTAAATCATCTATAGTTATTGCGTTATTTGGTGTTGTCATTTTAAAGCGTTTACTATAGTTTTCATATTGTATTTATACATTCCAATATAAGATCCTTCATCAGTATCAGGATTTCCAAGCGCATCAGAAAATAATGTACCACCTATAGCTACATTATATTGTTTCGCTTCTACTGCAGCTTGTAAAGCTTCAACAGTTCTTACAGGTACAGAACTTTCTATGAAAATAGCTTTTATGTGATGTTCTATAATAAAGGTAGATAAACGTTGTACATCTTGCACCCCAGCTTCAGTTGCTGTTGACAAACCTTGTAAACTCACTACGTTAAACTCATAAGATGTTCCTAAATAAGCAAAGGCATCGTGAGCGGTTACTAAGATTCGTTGTTCAACCGGTAATATTTTTAATTCGTTGCTGTTTTGCTGCTCTAATTGCTCTAATTGTTTAATATAGGCTTTAGCGTTTTTAGTATAAAGAGATGCATTTTTAGCGTCTAACTCTGATAACTTATTGGATACATACAGTGCGGTTTTTTTCCACAACGGAATTGAGAACCAAAAATGCGGATCATAACTTGAGGCGAAATCTTTTGATGAAATTAATTCTTCTCTTAACACTGCATCAGATACAGCAATAGTTGGCTTACCTTGGTGACGCATTTTTTCAAACACATCTTCCAATTTACCTTCTAAATGTAATCCGTTATAAAAAATAGCATCAGCATTATAAAATTTAGTCACGTCGCCTTCACTGGCTTTATACAAATGCGGATCAACACCAGCGCCCATCAAACCTTGTAAATCAATTGCATCACCTGCAATTTCTTTTAACAAATCAGTAACCTGAGATGTTGTAGCTACAACTTGTAATTTTTTATTGGCAGTAGTTGTCTTTTCTTCTTTTTTACAAGAAAAACATAATAGCAATGCTAATACAATTATATAATGTTTCATGCTTTTTGTTTTACGTATATATTAGTTGATATTTGCTGAGAAATCACAAATACATTATCGTCTATCTGCACAGACATTGAATTGTCAAACGCTTCTTTTTCTAATACTTTAATTTCTTTGCCTAAGGCAATACCCTGCTTATCTAAGTACCTTAAAAAATCTGAAGACGTGTCTTTTACTCCAACACAAACGGCAACATTATTGACGTTTATTACTGACAATAATTCTTTTTCTAAAAAATTAATTCTTCCATCTTTATCTGGTATTGGATCACCATGCGGATCATGGGTTGGGTGACCTAAAAATGCATCCAATTCGTTAATCAATTTCTCAGAATGTATGTGTTCTAATTGTTCAGCTACTTCATGCACCTCATCCCAGTTAAAATTAAACTTTTCTACCAGCAACACTTCCCACAACCTATGCTTTCTAATCACATTTGCTGCTATTTTTTCACCAGATGTTGTTAAGGTTACTCCTTGGTATTTTTTATAAAACACCAATTCTTTTTCTGCTAACTTCTTAATCATATCTGTTACAGAAGAGGCCTTAGTTTCCAATTGCTGCGCAATAGCGTTTGTGCTTATTCCTTTTTCAGACTTGACACTTAAATGAAAAATTGCTTTTAAATAATTTTCTTCTGATTTAGACAACATCACTCTAGTTTTTAGCAAAGATACAATTAATATTTAGATAGATTTTAATTTATTTTTAGGTTAATCTAAAAATATACTTAGATTTGCAAAAAAATATCGGAACTTCATGAATAAATCAATATTATACATCATAAGTCTTTTATGTCATTTACTAAGTTATGCACAGAACACTACAGGTGATTCGTACAGTATATCTGGACAAATAACTAGTAACAAGAAAGCAGTCCCTTTTGCAAATGTGTATTTAGAACACACATCAAACGGAGTGATGACTGATGAAGATGGTAACTACACAATTTCTGCACCACATGGAGATTATACTATTGTAATACAAGCTATAGGTTACACTACCAAAAAACAGAATTTACATTTGGATGCAAATGTTAAGCTGTCTTTTGATTTGAAGGAAGATGTTTTAGGGCTTGATCAAGTTGTAGTTACCGCTACCAAAACATCGCTTAACCGCAAAGAAGCTCCTGTGTTGGTAACCGTAACAAACTCAAAAGATTTACAACAAGTTAATGCCACAACGTTAATTGATGGCCTAACTTTTCAGCCTGGTTTACGAACAGAAACCAATTGTCAAAATTGTGGATTCTCACAAATCAGAATTAATGGCTTAGATGGCGCGTACTCACAAATACTGATTAATAGCAGACCTACGTTTAGCTCATTAAATGGAATTTATGGTCTTGAACAGATTCCTGCTAACATGATTGAGCAAATTGAAATTACTCGTGGTGGTGGGTCGGCTATTTTCGGTGCAAATGCCATTGCTGGAACCATCAACATTATTACTAAAGATCCTGTTGAAAACGGATTTCAAATTAATAGCAAACTGAATTGGATTGACGGCACAGCTCCAGAAAACTCAATAGGATTCAACAGCACTAACGTGTCTAACAATTTAGACAAAGGAATAACGCTTTTTGGATTATACAGACATCGCAAAAACTACGATGCTAACAACGATGGATTTTCAGAATTACCACGTCTTAATAATTTGAATTTCGGATTCAAATCTTTTTACAATTTCTCAGATAGAAAAAAACTAATTGCTGAGTTTAATACCCTACAGGAAAACAGAAGGGGTGGTAGTCAACTTAATTTACCAGCTCATGAAACATTAATAACTGAGCAAATTAAAAGTACAATTGTTGGTGGAGGGTTAACCTATAACTACTATACAGCTAACGACAAAAATAAAATATCGCTATATACCAACTTTCAAAAGTCACATTCAGACAATTATTACGGCGCTGACTATGATTTAAACGGCTATGGTGTAACACAAGATATGACTCATTTATTAGGGTTACAGCACACCGCAAAATTCAATGAAGTATTAGGAAAGTCAATAACGCTTACTTCTGGTATAGAAAGCAATTACAATAAAATAACTGAAGATAGAAGAAACGCCTTAATTGATACTTTTAAACAGGAGAGTTCTACTTTTGGTGTGTTCACACAAATGGACTGGAAACTACGTGATAACTTAAAACTTTTAGCCGGTTTACGTGGAGAATATGTAGATTCTAACTGGTTAAAATCTTCGCTTTTTGTTCTTAATCCACGAGTAAGTGTGTTGTACAATATCACTAAAGATTTAAGTTTTAGAACAGGGTACGCACAAGGCTTTAGAGCACCTCAATTCTTTTCAGAAGACGTGCACTCAGAAATTATAACTGGGGAAATACGAAATGTACAATTAGCAGATGATTTAAAAGAAGAAAAATCACATAGTTTTATCGGATCATTTGAATACATACATCAACATGAAGACCATCAATTTTTAGTGACATTAGAAGGGTTTTTAACACAAATAAATAATCCGTTTGTATATGAAGATCGAGGAACTGACGGAAACGGGTTGTTATTAAAAGAGAAAATAAATGGTGATCGTGCAACTGTTAACGGAATAAATTTAGAAGTGAAATACAGTCCAAGCCCTAAGTATAGTATTCAATTGGGCGGAACACTTCAAAACAGCTACTATGACAACTATTATGAACCCGAAAATGGTATTGTAACCAACAAAATATTAAGAACACCCCAACTATATGGTAATGCGTTAATAAACTACAACCCAACCAAAAAATGGGATATAAATTTAAGTGCCGTGGTTACTGGAAAAATGTATGTGCCTCATGTGAGCGGATACATTTCTAATACAACTTTAGAGGAAACACCAACCATGGTAGATGTAGGGTTTAACACTGGGTATACATTTGCAATTGGTGAAAAACATAGTGTTAAATTAAGTGGGGGTATTAAAAACATCTTTAATCAGTATCAAGATGATTTTGATAGAACTATTGATAGAGATCCAAATTATGTATATGGCCCAACACAACCCATAACCTATTTTGTAGGTTTAAAATTTGGAACAGGATTATAGCCCTATAATTGTTAATCATTTTAAAAGCTGACACGTATAAACTGTCGGCTTTTTTTATGTAATTTTGCCAACAAATAAACTTACTTATTAGTGTAGTAACATA
>JBMYYK010000033.1:0-21632 GCA_049609325.1 Flavobacteriaceae bacterium
AGATATATGAAAGATGATAAGCAGGCTGGAGAGCTAAATTTTAATCCAGAAACTGATAAATTAACAACTAACTCATGGGGTAGTGAAATAGCTACTAAACGTATAGACATTAGTAATAAAACGGGGTTTGTATTTAAAAATCAGAAATACAAGAGTTTTGGTTTACAGACATCTTATAGTAATCATGATCAGAAAGCGTATTACGGACTAAGACGATATGATATCAACCATCAAAGTGTATATTCAAACTTTATTTACAATTCCATATTAAGTAACACGCAAAATAAGTTTAAAACAGGATTAAGTTTTACGTATGATCAATATGAAGAATATGTGTTGAATACTGATATACGTAGAAAAGAAAACTCTATAGGAGCGTTTTTTGAGTACACATATGATAATGGTGATAACTTTAGTGTGGTTGCTGGTGTTAGAGCAGATGCGCATAATCTGTTAGGGAACTTTGTAACACCGCGTTTGCATTTAAGATATAACCCTTGGGATAATTCTGTATTGAAAGCCTCAGTAGGAAAAGGGAAACGTAGCGCAAGTATTTTTGCTGAAAATCAGCATTACTTCGCGTCATCAAGAGTGTTTAATATAGAAAATTCTGGTGGTGAAATTTATGGTTTAGATCCAGAAGAAGCATGGAACTATGGAGCGAGTTTCTTGCAAAAATTCAAGTTGTTTTCTAAACGTGGTAGTGTAGCAGTAGATTATTACGCTACAAACTTTAAAAACCAAGTTGTAGTAGATGTTGATTCTAATCCTAATGAAGTAGCGTTTTATAATTTAGATGGTCAATCTATTGCACATAGTTTTCAGACGGATTTTAATTATACATTGGCTAAGCATTTAGATTTTCGTTTATCATATAAATATTATGATGTTACAACAGATTACAAGAATAAACGTCTTGACAAAGCGTTGTTAGCCAAACATAGAGTATTGGCAAATGTGTCATACCAAACCCATTACTTGAATAAAAAAGAGGCACGTTGGAAGTTTGATGTGACATGGAATTGGACAGGAAAACAGCGCTTGCCCAATACAAGTACAAATCCATCACAATATCAGCTGCAGGAGTACGCAAATCCGTTTAGCAGATTAAATGCTCAAGCTACTAGAGTGTTCTCAAAACAGTTTGAAATGTATTTAGGTGGAGAAAATGTGTTAAATTACAAGCAGAATAATCCTATTCTTGCTTCAGCTGATCCTTTTGGAGCATATTTTGATAGTACTATTATACATGCTCCAATACAAGGAATTAATATATACGCAGGTTTGCGTTTTAACTTAAAATAAAAGTAATAGAGATGAAAAAGTTTTTAGTATTCATGTGTTTGATGGCTGTTTTTACGGTATCAGCTCAAGAAAAATCAAAAAGTAAATTAGTTGACGTAAAAGTTAGTGGCAACTGTGAAATGTGTAAAGCACGAATTGAAAAAGCCGCGTTTAAAGTAAAAGGCGTGAAGTCTGCAGAATGGCATCCAGACGATAAAGTATTACATTTAGTGTTAAACGAATATAAAACGGATGTTTTAACTGTAGAAAAAGGAGTTGCAAGTGTCGGACATGATACTGAACACGAATTAGCTACCAATGAAGCGTATGAAGGTTTACATAATTGCTGTAAGTATGAACGTGAGTTTAAAATAGAGAATTGTAAAACCAATTGTAGTGAGCCATGTTGTAAAGACAAAGCGGTAAAACCGGCGTCATGTTGTGTGTCTACATCTCAACAAACAACGTCAAGCTGTCAAACTAAAAAATAATTTATCAGAATACAAAAAGAAAAGCCCTCAGTAATTGAGGGCTTTTATTTGTATTTGCGTGTAGAGGTTTCTTTACTACATCATTCCAGGCATACCGCCACCCATTGGAGGCATAGCAGGAGCTGAACTATCTTCTTTAATCTCGATTAATGCACATTCAGTAGTTAAAATCATCCCAGAAACTGATGCTGCATTTTCAAGGGCAACACGAGTTACTTTTTTAGGGTCAATGATTCCGGCTTTAAGCATGTCTACATACTCATCAGTTTTTGCATTGTATCCAAAATCTTTTTTACCTTCTTTAACTTTAGCACATACTACAGACCCTTCTTTACCTGCATTTTCGGTAATAGTTCGTAATGGTGCTTCAATAGCTCTAGAAATGATGTTCATTCCAGTTTCTTCATCATTATTAGTAGGTTTTAAACCAGTTAAAGCTTTGCTAGCTCTAACTAAGGCAACACCACCACCAGCAATAATTCCTTCTTCTACAGCTGCTCTTGTTGCATTTAAGGCATCATCAACACGATCCTTTTTTTCTTTCATTTCTACTTCAGAAGCTGCTCCTACATATAATACAGCTACACCACCAGCTAATTTAGCTAAACGCTCTTGCAGCTTTTCTTTGTCATAGTCAGATGTTGTAGTTTCTATTTGCGCTTTAATTTGGCTAACTCTTACTTTGATGTTATCTTGATCTCCTGCACCGTTAACAATTGTAGTATTGTCTTTGTCTATAGTTACAGTTTCTGCAGAACCTAACATTGATAAATCGGCATTTTCTAAAGAGAATCCTCGTTCTTCAGAAATGACAGTACCATTAGTTAAAATAGCGATGTCTTCTAACATTGCTTTTCTTCTGTCTCCAAAACCTGGTGCTTTCACAGCAGCAATTTTTAAACCACCTCTTAATTTATTGACAACTAAAGTTGCTAAAGCTTGCCCATCAACATCCTCAGCAATAATCAATAACGGTCTTCCTGATTGAGCAACAGGCTCTAATATTGGAAGGATTTCTTGTAGGTTAGAAATTTTCTTGTCAAATAATAAGATGTATGGGTTGTCTAAATCAGCTACCATTTTATCGGCATCAGTCACAAAGTATGGTGATAAAAACCCTCTGTCAAACTGCATACCTTCAACAACATCTACATAAGTATCTGTTCCTTTTGCTTCTTCAACAGTGATAACACCTTCTTTTCCAACTTTTCCAAAAGCAGTAGCAATAAGCTCTCCAATAACTTCATCGTTATTTGCTGAAATTGAAGCAACTTGCTTAATTTTTTCAGACGCAGATCCTACTTCTTGAGCTTGTTTTCCTAATTCACCAACTATGGCTTCAACAGCTTTATCTATCCCGCGTTTTAAATCCATAGGGTTTGCTCCAGCAGCTACGTTTTTCAAACCTTCTTTAACAATTGCTTGCGCTAAAACTGTTGCAGTAGTTGTACCATCACCAGCTAAATCATTGGTTTTAGAGGCAACTTCTTTAACCATTTGTGCGCCCATGTTTTCTAACTCATCAGCTAATTCAATTTCTTTAGCTACAGAAACCCCATCTTTGGTCACTGTTGGTCCTCCAAATGATTTAGAAATGGTTACATTACGTCCTTTAGGTCCTAATGTTACTTTTACTGCATTTGCTAAAGCGTCTACACCGCGTTTTAATCCGTCACGTGCTTCTATATCAAATTTTATATCTTTTGCCATGTTGTCTTATGTTTTAATTAAATAATTGCTAAGATGTCACTTTCGCGCATCATTAAATAATCGGTACCTTCAAACTTTAATTCTGTACCACTAAATTTTCCGTATAACACAGTGTCACCAACTTTTACAGTTAATGGTTCATCTTTTTTTCCATTTCCAACAGCGATAACAGTTCCTTTTTGAGGTTTTTCTTTTGCTGTGTCAGGAATAATAATTCCTGAAGCGGTTGTTGTTTCGGCAGGTGCAGGTGCTACAAGAACTCTGTCTGCAAGAGGTTTAATGTTTACTCCCATAATATTTTTATTTGTGTGTTTTAAACTTTGGTTATATGTAGTCAGAAATTATACCATAAGATATGACCTGACAATTTTTCATCTTGTTGCATTTGTTATTATAACTAAAAAATGCCAACTGTTGAGGTTGGCATTTTTTAAGTGTATTAAGAAGGAGGTGTTATTCTCCTTTTTCAGTTTCTGTAGTTGAAGCTGGTGTATCTGTTGTAGTTGATACTGGAGCTTCAATTTGTTGGTCGTTTGCACCATCTAAAGCTTTAGATGAAGCGCCTTGGTTACCAAATATTGTTACGTTTGATAATAAGATTAAAACGATCATTAAAATTCCTAACCACCATGTGCTTTTATCAAGGAAGTCGGTTGTCTTTTGCACACCTCCAATTTGTTGAGATCCGCCACCAAATGAAGATCCTAATCCGCCACCTTTTGGGTTTTGTACCATAATTACTACAATTAGTAAAAAGGCAACTATCATTATAAGTACTAAAAAGATATTAAACATAACAGTATTATTATTTTGTATTATTGATTTCTATTTTTTCTATATCCGAAATACGGTCTGCAAAGAAACTATTTTTTTCTGGATATTTCAAACTTAATATGCGATAAGCTTGAATTGCTTTTTTGTAATTTTTTTGCTCTAAATAAACCTTGGCTAAAGTTTCGGTCATTAATTCATCTGAATTGAAACTTTTGTCTTGAGTTAAGTTTTTGACAGATACCGGTTTTTTTGTTGGTACAATCTTAGGTTTGGAGCTAATGAACTTGTCTATAAGGTCAATATGACTTATGGATTTTGACGATTCTTCAGAAGTGTTTTCTACTCGCTCAATTTTTGTAACGTTTGTAAGCTGCAACCATTCTTGAAACGAGTGTGTTTCTGTTTGGTCAAAGCTTAATGGCTTGCCTATGCCTAAGTTGTCTTCTGTTGTAGCAGGTGCTTTTTCTTCAAAAAGGTTGGGGTCTAAAACAGCTTGATCTACAGATGCAGTTTCTGAAGTAAATAGTTCTATGTCAGAAGTATCAGCAGTTGTAATTTGCTCTTGTAGTTGCTGCTGAGTTTTTGAGATGTTATTTTGATTAAAAGTACTAGACGTAATGTAATCAAATAAGATGCTTCTATCAGTAGTATGAGCAGCAGTAACTTTTAGCTCGTTGTTGTATAAGTAACTATCTTGATTTTTTAACCCTTTTAAATAGAGTGCTCTGGCCGATTGCAAATAAGGGTATTGATGTAATACACCAAGTAAACTCATAGTTTGGTGCTCGTCAATTTGCTCAGGGTGTTTTAAAATGGTTGTTAGCTCAGTTTTAGTCATGACTTACCATTTAGCTAATGAAGCATTAAAAATATCTTGTGTGATACGCTCGTAAATAATTTCTACTGCAGTATCTAAAGTTGAGCCTACTAATTGTTGAGAAGCTGGATAGTCGTAATAAAATGAGAAGTTCCTTTCAAAATCATCCTCTTCTTTAGTATTGTTTATAAACCTGACGTTTATTGTTATGGTTAGTCTGTTTTGAGCTGCAGTTTGAGCTGCAGTTGCTGACATTGGTGCAATGTTATAACTGGTGATTTCTCCTTCATAAATTAAATCGGCATTAGAATTGGAGAGTTCTAAATTGGTTTGATTTTGAATAAGGTCTTGAAGATTCTGCGTGAATGTTCTGTCAATTCCAGGTTCAACAATTGGAGCGTTGTTTTGAAAAAAGTTAACTTGAAAACTCTTTGCTGTACCTACATCACCACCTGTAAATGAGTATATACCACAGCTTTGTATAGTGAAAACTGTAAATAATGAAATAAGAATGAGTTTCAGTTGTTTTAATGTCATTACAATGCGCTTTGTGGTGTTAAAAATACACTTTTAATCCAAATATAATAGTTGTGTGATGTTACAAATCAAATTGTTTGATTTTTCGGTATAATGTGCGTTCAGAAATTCCAAGTTCTTTAGCGGCTAATTTGCGCTTACCATTGTTACGTTCTAATGATTTTTTAATCAACTCTAATTCTTTTTCATGAATTGAGAGGGTTTCTTCTTCAGTGATATCTTGAATATAATCGTATGTTTCAGTATCCTTATAAGAACTACTGCCTTCCTGCGGAATTTGTAAAACCTCTACCGTAGTATCTTGTTGCGGTTCTGGTATATCGATATTGTCTTCTCTGTATATCTTGTTAATCAGATCTTCATTGTCTTTCTGCACTTGTTGTGAATTGCCAGAACGCATTAACTCCATAGTGAGTTTTTTGACGTCATTTAAATCAGCTTTCATATCAAACAGCACCTTATATAAGATTTCACGCTCATTGCTAAAATCACTTTCAGGTTTATTATCGCTAATTACAGCAGGTAGATTGTTGCCTACATGTGGTAAGTAACTTTGCAGAGTAGGGCGATCTACCAGTCTGTTGTGTTCCAACACAGACACTTGTTCGGCAATATTTCGTAACTGACGGATGTTACCATTCCATCTGTAGTTTAATAACACCTGTATGGCTTGCTCATTTAATTTTATTGTGGGCATTTTGTATTTTAATGCAAAATCTGAGGCAAATTTTCTGAATAACAAATGAATGTCGTCTTGACGTTCACGCAGAGGAGGTAATAAAATTTCTACCGTACTTAATCTGTAGTATAAATCTTCACGGAACCGTCCTTTTTTTATGGCGTCAAACATATTCACATTTGTAGCCGCTACAATACGAACATTGGTTTTTTGAACTTTACTTGATCCTACTTTTATAAATTCACCGTTTTCAATAACTCTTAACAAGCGTACTTGTGTGGTTAATGGTAATTCTCCAACTTCATCTAAAAATATAGTTCCGCCATCAGCAACTTCAAAGTATCCGTTTCGGGTTTGTGTAGCTCCAGTAAAGGCGCCTTTTTCATGGCCAAATAACTCACTGTCAATGGTCCCTTCAGGAATTGCACCACAGTTTACCGCAATAAACTTACCGTGTTTTCTGTGAGATAACGAATGAATAATTTTAGGAACACTTTCTTTACCTACACCACTCTCACCAGTTACTAGTACAGAAATATCTGTTGGCGCAACTCTAATGGCTTTTTCAAGTGCACGATTAAGTTTAGGTGTGTTACCTATAATTTCAAAACGTTGTTTTATTGCTTGAACGGACTCCATATATTATTAATTGTTATCAGAATATCCTACTGCTACACCTTTGTATGTGGCAGTTGTACAGTCGTTAAGTTTTACATTTACAAAATCACCTATTTGGTACTGTTCTTTTGGGAAAACTACCATGTGCCCTTGAGATATTCTACCTGCCCAATGTGCATCGGATTTTTTTGATGTAGTTTCAATTAATACCTCTACAGTTTTACCAACTTGTTCCTTTAAGCGTTCATACCCAATTTGACGCTGAAGGTCAATAACCTCTTGCAAACGACGCTTTTTAACTTCTAAAGGAATGTCATCTTCCATTTTACGTCCAGCTAAAGTTCCAGGTCGTTCTGAGTATGCAAACATAAAACCATAGTCATACTTTACATATTTCATCAGATTTAAAGTGTCTTGATGGTCTTCCTCAGTTTCTGTAGGAAATCCAACAATCATATCTTGTGTTAAAGACATTTCAGGTATAGTACTGTAAATGTTGTCAACTAAAGTCATGTATTCTTCTCTGGTGTGCTGACGGTTCATTTCCTTTAATATACGGTTACTACCACTTTGTACAGGTAAATGAATGTGCTTACAAATATTGTTATGTTTGGCCATAGTATGAATTACATCCATACTCATGTCTTGTGGGTTAGAGGTAGAAAAACGAATACGCAATTTTGGGAATTTTGTTGCCACCATATCCAGTAGGTTTGAAAAATTCACTGCCGTAGCTTTCTGAATTTCGGTTGCATTCTTAAAATCTTTTTTTAAGCCACCACCATACCATAAGTAGCTGTCAACATTTTGCCCTAATAGAGTCACTTCTTTAAAGCCTTTTTCTATCAAGTCATTAATTTCTTTTAAAATAGATTGTGGTTCTCTACTGCGTTCTCTACCACGAGTAAAAGGAACAACGCAAAAGGTACACATGTTATCACAGCCACGTGTTATAGATACAAAGGCAGTTACCCCATTACTTTGTAATCTAACTGGCGAAATATCACCATAAGTTTCTTCTTTAGAGAGGATGACATTTACAGCGTTTCTACCCTCATCAACTTCAGCAACAAGATTTGGGAGGTCTTTATAGGCATCAGGACCAACAACTAAGTCAACTATTTTCTCTTCTTCTAGAAATTTTTCTTTTAAGCGTTCAGCCATACAGCCTAAAACTCCAACTTTCATTTTAGGGTTGTAGTCTTTTTTTACAGCATTATATTTTTCTAAACGTTTACGTACAGTTTGTTCAGCTTTGTCTCTAATTGAGCAGGTGTTAACTAAAACTAAATCGGCTTCTTCTAAATTCTTAGTAGTATTAAACCCGTCATTAGCTAAAATTGAGGCTACAATTTCGCTATCAGAAAAGTTCATCTGACATCCGTAACTTTCAATAAAAAGTTTACGTGTGTTATCAGTTCTGTTTTCGGTTACTAATTGTTCGCCTTGTTTGCTTTCGTCTATTGTCTTCTCCATTTGGGTATATTTATCTAAAAGATTATTGAGCAAAGATAATGCTAAAATAAAACTATGACAAAGTGGCAGAGGTTTTTTGTTTATATTAGCAAAAACTAATACAAAAACTTATGAATTACACTGAATTAGAACAAAAAATTACTGAAAACAGGTCTGTTGATTTTGGAGATATATTTAATAAATCGTTTGAGCTGTTTAAAAAAACATGGCAGCAAGGCTTATTACACATGTTATTGTCTATAGGTGTTGCTTTAGCAGTAATGGCTATTGTGTTTGTACCATTGTTTGTGGTTGGTGTTGTAGATGCTTCGGCTTTTGAAAGTTTAGAAAGTGGTGATCCGGATTTTAGTGGTATTATTATGTTGTATTTAGTCATGTTTCCTGCAATATTTATTACGGTTACGTTTTCTACATTAATAAACGCCGCATTTTATAGAATTGTAAAGCAAATAGATTTAGGTGAGTCAATGTCATCAGCGTCTTTCGGGATGTTTTTTAAATCACAATATATTGTCAAGGCATTTGTGCTGTCTCTCATAACTATGTTAATAGCAATAGTTGCTACACTAGCGTGTTATTTGCCATTGTTTTATGTGATGATTCCGTTAACATTTGTCGTGGTGATTTTTGCGTTTAATCCAGATTTGTCAACCTCAGATATTATTTCATTGAGTTTTAAATTAGGAACAAAAAAATGGTTAGTTACTTTCGGGTTAGTAATAGTAGCAACAATTTTAGCCGAAGTAGTTGGTTTGATGTTATGCGGAATAGGAATTTTTGTAACTGCATCATTTATATACTTGCCAACCTATTATATATATAAAGAGGTTGTAGGTTTTGATGACTCGTCAAATAGTGTAGAAATAGAGGAATAAACGTAAGTTTTAAAAAGATGTTACAATTCTGCTTTTTGCTGGTTTATAAGGTAAAAAGCAGAATTTTTTTATGAATCAGAATATTTGATATACTTTTGCAAAATCTAAAAAGGGAATTGATGGCAAAGAATTTGGTAATAGTAGAGTCACCTGCAAAAGCGAAGACAATTGAAAAATTTCTTGGAAAAGATTACAAAGTAGAGTCTAGTTATGGGCATATAGCAGACTTACCTTCAAAGGAATTAGGAGTAGATGTTGACGGGAGTTTTGATCCTAAATATATCGTTTCAGATGACAAAAAAGCTGTTGTTAAAAAGTTAAAGTCGTTAGCAAAATCAGCAGACACTGTTTGGTTAGCTTCCGATGAGGATCGTGAGGGAGAAGCTATAGCTTGGCATTTAGCAGAAACACTAAAGCTAGATAAAGATAAAACCAAACGAATTGTATTTAACTCAATTACCAAAAAAGCGGTAACCACAGCAATTGAAAACCCAAGAGAGATAGATTATAACTTGGTTAACGCACAGCAAGCTAGACGTGTTTTAGACAGGTTGGTGGGGTATGAACTGTCTCCAGTATTATGGCGTAAAGTCAAACGTGGTTTATCGGCCGGTAGAGTGCAGTCAGTATCTGTGAGGTTAATAGTAGAAAGAGAACGCGAAATTAAAGCGTTTACAACAACAGCATCATATAAAGTTGTAGCAGAGTTTGCAACTGCAGAAGGGAAAAAGTTTAAAGCTAAATTGCCAAAAGACTTTACAACAAAAGCTGCAGCTCAAGAGTTTTTAGAACTGAACAAGAGTGCTAATTTCTCTATTGCAGATTTAACACAAAAGCCAGCAAAAAAATCTCCAGCAGCACCATTTACAACATCTACATTACAGCAAGAGGCATCAAGGAAATTGTATTTTTCTGTGAGTAGAACAATGCAGGTGGCTCAACGCTTATATGAGCAAGGGTTAATCACCTATATGAGAACAGATAGTGTAAATTTATCTGGAGAAGCTCTAGAGGCTGCAAAAACTGAAATTGAAAATTACTATGGGAAAGAATATGCGCAAACGCGTAACTTTTCTAATAAAAATAAAGGGGCTCAAGAAGCGCACGAGGCTATTAGACCTACAGATATGAGTCGTCATTCTATTGATTTAGAAAGAGATCAAGCACGTTTGTATGATTTAATTTGGAAACGTACGTTGGCTTCACAAATGAGTGATGCCAAACTTGAAAACACCAATGTGAAAATTGAAGCATCTTCACATGATAAACTGTTTTCTGCAAGTGGACAGGTTGTGAAGTTTGAAGGGTTTTTAAAAGTGTATTTAGAAGGTAATGATGATGAAGATGAAGAGCAAGAAGGAATGTTGCCTACAATGAAAATAGGTGATGCAGTGTTTAATAATTACATTACTGCAACTGAGCGCTTTACAAGGCCGCCATATAGGTTTACTGAAGCATCTTTGGTAAAACGTTTGGAAGAGTTAGGTATAGGACGCCCGTCAACATATGCGCCAACAATCTCTACAATTCAAAACAGAAACTACGTAGAAAAAGGTCAGGTTGAAGGTGTTGAACGTCAGTACAGTCAGTTGCTTTTAGAGTCAGGTACAATATCAGATAAACTACTTACTGAAAAAGTAGGAGCAGATAAAGGAAAACTAGTGCCTACTGATGTTGGTATGATTGTAAATGACTTTTTAGTACTGAATTTTGAAAATGTATTAGATTACAATTTTACAGCAAATGTAGAAGAAGCGTTTGATTTGATAGCTTCTGGAGATAAAGACTGGAAGGTGATGATGAAAGACTTCTATACAGAGTTTCATCCGCAAGTGTTAGATGTGCAAGAAAATGCAGAACGTGGTAACGGAGAACGTATTTTAGGAGTTCATCCTGAGTCTGGACGTCGTGTTAGTGTGCGTTTGGGACGTTTTGGAGCTATGGTGCAAATAGGTGTAGTAGAGGATGAAGAAAAACCATTGTTTGCAAGTTTAACAGAAAACCAAAGTTTAGGAACCATTACGTTTGAAGAAGCGTTAGATTTATTTAAGTTGCCTAAAACATTGGGTGACTATGATGGAGAAGAGGTTATTGTGAGTAACGGTCGTTTTGGGCCATACATTAAATTCGGAGCAAAATATGTGTCTTTAGCAAAAGGAGAAAATGCTATGGATGTTGATATGGATCGTGCAATAGAGTTGATAGAAGAAAAGAAAAAAGCTGATGCGCCAATTCATCATTATGAAGGTCATGAAGTGACTAAAGGTGTTGGGCGTTTTGGGCCATTCATTAAATGGAATGGTATTTTTATCAATGTCAATAAAAAGTATGATTATGATAACTTGTCAATTGCTGACATTGAAGAGCTTATTGAAGTTAAAAAGCAAAAAGAAATAGACAAGCTTATTGTTAATTGGGAAGAAGAAGGAATACGAATAGAAAAAGCACGTTGGGGAAGACATAATGTTATCCAAGGTAAAATAAAGGTTGAGTTGGCTAAAACTGTTGATGTGTCTAAAATCACACTTGAGGAAGCGCAACGTTTAATTGAAGCCAAAAAACCTAAAAAGAAGACTGCTAAGAGAAAGACTACAGCAAAGAAAACCACTGCTAAAAAAAGTAAAAAATAATGATTGTTGATTTTCTATCACCGGTATCTGAAGAGGTTATTGCACATGCTATGTTGCAAGACAAGCAATCTTTAGGTCATGCTATAAACTATTATAGAGCTGAAAAGGCGTTCCCGGATATAGAAAAGAATAGTATTGTATTTGTTGGGGTTAAAGAATGTAGAAATGACGTAAATTATTTAGGAGAAACACCAACGTTTAATGCGGTTAGAAAAGCATTTGCAGAGTTATATCCGGGTAACTGGTCTTCAGGGATGGTAGATATAGGGGATATTGAGTCTGGAGAAACTGTGACTGATACCTATTTTGCATTAAAAAAAGTTGTAGAGTTGGTTGTGAAAATGGGAGCGATTCCTGTGATAATTGGTGGGTCTCATGATTTAACATACGCTGTATATAGAGCTTACGATAACTTAGATCAAATGGTAAACTTAGTGTGTGTTGATGCTAAGTTTGATTTGAAAGACCCTTCTGAAGGTATAAAAAACAACAACTACATGAATAGTGTAGTGGTTGATGAGCCAAATAATTTAATCAATTTTACTAATATCGGCTTTCAGACCTATTACAATTCGCAAGAAGAGATTGACTTGTTAGAAAAGCTCTACTTTGAAACGTATAGGTTAGGTGAAATTACTAATGATATCAATTTAATTGAGCCCATAACGCGTGATGCAGATTGTGTAAGTTTTGATGTAACTGCTATTCAAGCGTCAGAAATATCAAATGGTACAGGTTATAACTCGCCAAATGGGTTTACGGGTAAAGAAGCTTGTGCAATTGCTAGGTATACAGGGGTGAGTAACACAGTGTCTAGTTTTGGGTTATTTGAATTGAACGATAAAATGTCGCCTTCAGGGACCATGTTAACTGCACAAATGTTTTGGTATTTTATAGAAGGAGTGCATTGCAGAATAGTAGAGCCACCTTTGAATGAAGAATCCAGTTACAAAAAGTATATAGTACCCTCAGAAGACTATGATTTTGTATTCTATGAAAGTTTGTTGACTCACCGTTGGTGGGTAAAACTTCCTGATAATGAGCAGAGAGATAATAATGTTAAAAAACATTCGTTATTATCTTGCACACAAGAGGATTATTTGATAGCTTGTGATCAACAAATTCCAAAGCGAATTTATAAAGCATTTAGGAAAAATATAATTTAGATATTTTCATTTATTTCGATAAAAAGGTGTTTTTTTGAGATTAAAAGCGACTTTTATTTCGGTAAATTCTCAACTTTTTTTTGGTCAAAAGTTGTTTTTTAGAAAATATATAGATATGTTTACGCCTTTGAAAATAATAAGATATTAATATAAGACATCAATTCTATGAAGAAGTTTATTTTGTTTGCAATGGTATTTGCACTTCTTACAAGTTGTAGCAGCAAGAGTTCTAACGGTGAACTTGTAGGTGTTAAAGGTAAGAAATGGCACCCAGAAAAACCTTATGGGATGAGTTTGGTTCCAGGTGGTTCTTTTATTATGGGAAAATCTGATGAGGATAGACCAGCTGTACAAGATGCTCCAGCTAAAACTGTGACAGTACGTTCTTTTTATATGGATGAAACTGAAATTACAAATAGCGAGTATAGGCAATTTGTTTTTTGGGTTAGAGATTCAATCGTAAGAACAAGATTGGCAATTTTAGCAGATGAACTTGGAGAAACAGGAATGGATGAATCTGGGTCAAAGAGTAGAGATGCTGGAATTGGTCAGTTTGCGTTTAAGGATGCTGATACGACTGATTTAAGTGTTTGGGATAAGTATATGCTTGATAACTACTATAGTTTGATGGATGGTTATGAAGGAAGAAAACTGAACCATGATGTAGATCTTATTTTAGATAGTGCAGAATATCCAGATGAATATTATTCAGAAGTAATGGATACGATGTATTTGCCAATTGATGAGGCATTTAATGGAAACCGTCCTTGGGATGTGAAAAAATTCGTGTACCGTTACAAGTGGTTAGATATTGAAGAAGCTGCAAAAGCAAAAAACAAAGGAAAGCGTCGTAGAGATTTTATAAAAACTGATACTGTTGAGGTGTATCCTGATACAACAGCTTGGATTAGAGATTTTGCGTACTCGTATAATGAGCCAATGCATAACGATTATTTCTGGCATGATGCTTACGGAGATTATCCTGTAGTAGGTGTGTCGTGGGAGCAAGCAAAAGCGTTTTGTGACTGGAGAACATTAAACAAAAATGCGGTAATCAAAAAAGGTAGAGCGCATGTAAACAGCTTTAGATTGCCTTCAGAGGCAGAGTGGGAATATGCTGCACGTGGAGGACTAGAAGGAGGTACTTATCCTTGGGGTGGACCATATGCTAAAAACGACAGAGGGTGTTTTATGGCTAACTTCAAACCTTTAAGAGGTGATTATGCAGCTGACCAAGCATTGTATACTGTAGAAGCAGATGCATACCAGCCAAATGATTATAACTTATATAACATGGCTGGAAATGTTTCTGAGTGGACAGGATCATCATATGAAGCAAATGCATATGAGTACATGTCTACAATGAATCCAAGTGTAAATGACAAGAAAAATATGAGAAAAGTAATTCGTGGTGGGTCTTGGAAAGATGTTGCATTCTTTTTACAAGTAAGTTCACGTGATTTTGAATATGCAGATTCCGCAAGAAGTTATGTAGGGTTTAGAACTGTTCAAGATTACATGGGAACTGATGTAACTCAGTCTAAAAACACAGCACGATAATTTTTATAACTATTAACTATAACCAACAATTATTTTATTAACTTAAACTAAAAACTATTTATTATGGCACAATCAAAAGGATACAAGAAATTTATGGCATTAGCTTACGGACTAGGAGCGGCAGTTGTAATTTTAGGAGCACTATTTAAACTTATGCACTGGCCAGGAGCAAGTGTGATGTTAATTGTAGGACTAGGAGCAGAAGCTGCTATCTTCGCATTATCAGCATTCGAACCTGTACACGATGAGTTAGACTGGTCATTAGTATATCCTGAATTAGCTGGAGGTCAAGCTAAAGCTAAAGGAAAGAAAGAAGCTAAAGGAGATGCTCAAGGAATGTTATCTCAAAAATTAGATGACATGTTAAAAGAAGCTAAATTAGATGCAGGTTTAATGTCTTCTTTAAGTACATCAATCCAAAACTTTAAAGGAGCTGCAGATAATATTCAACCAGCTGTTGATTCTATCGCTGCAACTAAAAAATACTCTGAGCAATTATCATTAGCTGCTGGGCAAATGGAGTCTTTAAACTCTCTTTATAAAGCACAAATGGAGTCTGCTGCACGTCAAGCTGAAGCTAACAAAGCTGCTGCTGATAATGCTGAAGGATTAAAAGCTCAAATGGAATCATTAACTGCTAACTTATCTTCTTTAAATGGAGTATATGGTGGTATGTTATCTGCAATGGGTGGAAAATAATTAGTTTTAATAAAACTATTTTACAATCAAAATTTTATTAATTAAAAAAACTAATTAGAATATGGCAAGTGGAAAATTGTCTCCAAGGCAGAAGATGATTAACCTAATGTACTTAGTGTTAATTGCAATGTTAGCACTAAATATGTCAAAAGAAGTATTGACAGCATTTGGTATCATGAACGATAAATTTATTGAAAACAACCAAGCGTCTGCAGCTAAAAACACAAATTTCTTAGCTAAGATTGCTCAAAAAGCTCAAGATGAGCCAGAGCAGTATAGTGTTGTAAATTCAAAAGCAAAAAACATTTCTAAAGCGTCTACGGAGTTTTATAACTATTTAGAAAGTGTTAAAGAAGAGGTTAGAAAACCTTATGAAGAGAATAGAGATGAGAATGGTGAATTACCATACGAGTCTATGGATAAAGGAGATGCTATTGATGAAGCATGGTTTGCTGGTGATAACTTATCTCCTAAAGGAAAAGAAGTTGTAGCTGCATTTGACAAGTATAGAACTGACATGTTTAAATTGTTAGATTCTAAAGGAAAAAATGGTAAGCAAATGAATCAAGCATTAATTGATATTTTAAATGCGAAGTTCAATACAGATCCTGTAAAAGCTAATGATGGTGCTAACAAAAAATGGTTAGACTATAACTTTAAAGGGTTCCCAGCTATTGCATCTTTAGCAAAATTATCATCTATGCAATCTGATGTTAAAGCATTAGAATCTGATGTTTTATCAAGATTATTATCTGGTCAGCAAGAATCTGCATTATCATTTAGTAATTACCGTGCAATTGTAGTACCTGAAAAAACTGCTTTCTTCTCAGGAGAAAACTTTAAAGGTAGAATTGTATTAGGACGTGTTGATGCTTCAACTAAACCTAACAGTGTGGTTCTTAACGGTAATGAAGTTGATAAGAAAAACTTTAAAGATGGTGGAGTTGTTTTAGACTTCCCTGCTGGAGCTGTTGGAGAGCGTGACTTAAAAGGTAAATTCGTGTTCTTAGAAAACGGAAAGCCAGTAGAGGTTGCAATTGAAAGCTCATATGCAGTAGTGCCTAAGCCAAATTCTGCAACTATTTCTGCTGATAAAATGAATGTTGTATACCGTGGTATTCCTAACCCAATGACAATTTCTTTCGCAGGTATTTCATCTGATAAAGTAAATGCATCAGCACCAGGTTTAAGAAAATCTGGTAAAGGATATACTATGACACCTTCAAAAGGTAGAGAAGTATCTATTAATGTAACAGGTACATTACCTGACGGATCTAAAGTATCTGACAAGAAGAAATTTAGAATTAAAGATATTCCACGTCCAGCAGCAGCAGTTTCTGGTCAAGCTGGAGCTATCAAGAAGTCTAAAAATGCATTAAAGAGTGCAACGGTTTCTGCAATGTTAGAAGACTTTGTATTCGATTTAAAATTAAAAGTAAACTCATTTAAATTTAAAGTGCCTGGTCAACCAACAATTGTGTGTACAGGAAGTAAGTTAAATGGTAGAGCTCAATCAGCTTTAGCTAGAGCAAAAAGAGGAGATGCAGTTCAGATATTTGGTTTAAAAGCTTCTGTAGTTGGAAGTCCAATTAAACTAAAGGATGCATCACCATGTATTATTGAAATTTCTAACTAAGAAATTTTGATGCAACTGAATATACTAAGTGCAATGCGTTGTGCTTAGTATGTTCTTTTAAAATTTGTAATTAAGAAATACACTTAAAAAATGAATTGGAGAAATTTTTTATTAACGATTACATTGGTGACATTAACTCAAGGGGTTTTTGCACAATACAATTTATTAAACGCTAAATCTCCTGAGGAGATTGGTGTTAAAACAGAGGCACAGAAAAATTATGATAATAATAAACCTTTAGAATATGGGTTTATTGATGATAAAGATGTGCTTTGGTCTAAAATGGTATGGGAAAAAGTAGTTCTTGAAGAACGTGCAAACTTCCCGTTGTATTACCCTGTAGATACCATGAATATTGGTAAAGAAAGAAGAAGTTTATATGATGTGTTAATTAAAAACATCAAAAATGGTAAGATTGAAAACCTATATACTGATTCGTACTTTACTGGGAAAAAAACGTTTTCTGAAGTAAGAGAAGGATTGTTGAAAATCGATACTCTTGATTTAGGATATGAGCAATTTAATGCTGGTGAACCTATTTCACCTGAATTTATTGATACAACAGAAATTACATCTTATGATGTTAAAGAGTACCGTGTAAAAGGTTTATGGTATTTTGATAAACGTCAAGGGCAATTACGTTACAGATTAATTGGTTTATCACCTGTTACTCCTGATGTATATTTCATTGATGCAGAAGATGGTGATTTGGTTGAGCAGTTTTGGGTATTCTTCCCTGACACAAGAGAAGTGTTAAATGAAGCAATGTGTTTTAATAATAAGAACACCGCTACACCAATATCTTTTGATCATATGCTGAACTCTAGACGATTCAGCTCTAATATGTACAAAGAAGAAAACGTATACCAAGATAGAAAAATAGAAGAGTATATTCCTAATAACGCTTTAATGCAGTTATTAGAGTCTGATAGAATCAGAACAAAAATCAGAGACTTTGAGTTAGATCAATGGCAATACTAATAAATTTCTCCAATTTATTATAGCATTAAAACTCCTACATTTGTAGGAGTTTTTTATTTATCATTAGTTTAGTATTGTAGTATGTTAGATTATTTAATAGTAGGTTTCGGTTTAGCAGGTGTATCGTTCTCTGAACAATTGTTGCAGCATGACAAATCTTTTGTGGTATTATCAGAAGAGACTAAGTCATCATCTGTTGTCGCTGGAGGTATGTATAACCCAGTTATCCTTAAACGATTCACATCGCCTTGGAATGCCATACCGCAGCATGACTATGCTCTGCCTTTTTTTAAAGCTATAGAACAACGTCTTAATTGCTCTGTTTTAAACCCTATGTCTGTGTTACGGGTGTTTACAGATGCAGAAGAGCAGAACAATTGGTTAATTGCGTCAGACAAGCCTAATTTAGCTCCGTTTTTATCCTCTAATTTCATCACTAATACCAATCACTCAATACTAGCACATTCAAATTTTGGTGAAGTTTTGCATGCTGGTCGATTAAATGTGGCTAATTTGTTAAGCGCATATAAAGCAGATTTATTGCAAAAGTCACAATATTACAATCACGCGTTTGAGCATTCACAGTTGCAGGTACATGATGATCATGTATCGTATAATGATCTTAAGGCAAAACATGTAGTATTTGCTGAAGGTTTTGGTATGCTAAATAATCCTTATTTTAATTACTTGCCGCTTAATGGTACAAAAGGCGAAGTGTTAATTATAGAGTCTGAAGAGTTAAACTTGTCGGCTATTGTTAAATCGTCGGTGTTTATCATTCCTTATGATCAGCCTAATCAGTACTTAGTTGGTGCAACTTACCATTGGACTGATAAAACTTGGCAAACTACTAACGAGGCTAAAGAAGAGCTATTGTCAAAGCTAAATACACTAATTACTTGTGATTATAAGGTAGTTGATCAGAAGGCAGGTATTCGTCCTACAGTTAAAGACAGACGACCGCTTGTTGGTCAGCATCCAAAGTATAAAAATTTACATGTTTTGAATGGTATGGGAACCCGTGGTGTTATGGTGGCCCCTTTAATGAGTAAGCATTTATTTGATGCTATTGAAAATGGAGTGTCTTTAGATACAGAAATTGACTGCAGCCGCTTTGCAGAGTTATATTCGTAAGTGTATTACGTACGAAGTTTCTTAGTGGCATTTTTATCATAATTCACAAAAATATTTATCCAAATATTTCTTGATAATCGTGCAATTATTGGCATACAAACAATTAATGTTCCGGTAATGATAAAAAATGTAGTCAATAAAGAGCTCTTTAAAAGAAAGTGACTGAAAAGAAAAGGAGGTACTGTAAACGCAATTCCTACAGCATAACTCACATACATTGAGCCATAAAAAAATGAAGGTTCTAAATGGTAATGTAAACCACAGCTTGAACAGTTATCGTTTAATTTTAATGTTTTATTGAGCTTGTATACATTGCGTTCTTCATACATGCTTTCCTCATGACATTTCGGGCATTTTCCCAATAAAATACTATAGAGTTTATAACCTTTTTTAAGCATATATTTTATGTACTTTTGTGACGCATTCGTTTGAATACACAAATTTAATGCTTTTTAGTGTAAGCTTAAGTAACATTAGTAACAATATATGTTAAACATTCACAACTTATCCGTTTCTTTTCAAGGGGAAGATTTATTTAAAGACATCACTTTTAGGTTAGGTGCTGGAGATCGTACAGGATTAATCGGTAAAAATGGTGCCGGCAAATCTACCATGTTAAAAATTATTTCTGGCGATCAAGAATACGACTCAGGACAAATAGCTTTAGATAAAAATGTTCAAATTGGGTTTTTACGTCAAGATATTGATTTTGTGCCAGGACGTACAGTTTTAGAAGAATCTTATCAAGCATTTGAATTGATAAAAAGTTTAGAGTTTCAAATTGCTGAATTGAATGATGAGTTGACGTCAAGAACAGATTATGAGAGTGAGGCTTATGCTAAAATTATTGAAGAAGTTACAGAGTTGCAACATCAATATGAAATACACGGCGGCTATAATTATCAAGGAGAAACCGAGCGAATTTTACAAGGATTAGGATTTGATAGAGCAGATTTTGATAAATTGACTGATACCTTTTCTGGAGGTTGGCGTATGCGTATTGAATTGGCGAAGTTGTTATTGCAAAAAAACGATATCTTATTATTAGATGAGCCTACCAACCACCTAGATATAGAATCTATCATTTGGTTGGAAAGTTTTTTGAAAACGTATCCTGGTGCCGTAGTCATAGTATCTCACGATAAAATGTTTTTAGATAACGTTACTAACAGAACAATAGAAATTTCTTTAGGGCGTATTTATGATTATAACAAACCATATTCACAGTATTTAGTGTTGCGAAGCGAGATTAGAACTCAGCAAATGGCTGCTCAAAAAAACCAACAAAAGCAGATTGAGCAAACTGAAAAACTGATTGAGAAATTTCGCGCTAAAGCCAACAAAGCATCCATGGCGCAATCATTAATTAAAAAAATTGATAAGATTGATAGAATAGAGGTTGATGAAGAAGATAATAGTGTAATGACATTAAACTTTCCGGTGTCAATCCAACCAGGAAAAATTGTTGTAGAAGCGGAAAATGTAGCAAAAAGTTATGGAGATAAACTGGTTTTAAAAGAGGTTGATTTACTTATAGAACGCGGGAGTAAAATAGCGTTTGTTGGTCAAAATGGTCAAGGGAAATCTACTTTGGCGAAAATGATGGTGAATGAAATTCCTTTTGAAGGACATATGAAAATTGGTCATAATGTTCAAATTGGGTATTTTGCTCAAAACCAAGCCGAGTATTTAGATGGTAATAAAACTGTTGAAGATACGATGATTGATGCTGCAGATGAAAAGACAAGAAGCAAGGTTAGGGATATTTTAGGCGCGTTTTTATTTAGAGGTGAAGAGGTTGATAAAAAAGTCAAAGTACTTTCCGGAGGTGAACGTAACCGTTTGGCCTTAGCAAAAATGTTATTGCAACCATTAAATGTGTTGATTATGGATGAGCCTACCAACCATTTAGATATCAAGTCGAAAAATGTATTAAAGGAAGCGCTTAAAAAATTTGAAGGCACATTAATATTGGTGTCACACGATAGAGATTTTTTACAAGGATTGACTACTACAGTATATGAGTTTAAAAATCGAGTTATAAGAGAATACTTAGGTGATATAGATTACTATTTGGAAGAGCGTAAGGTAGAAAGTTTGCGAGAAGTTGAAAAGCGAGATGTGGTTAAGCAAGCACCAAATGAGAACAAAAAGCAATCATATGAGGAGCAAAAAAAATTAAAATCACTACATAATAAGTTAAGTAAAATTGAAGCAAATATTAGTAAGTTAGAACGTGACATAAAAGCTATAGATGTAGAATTAGAAGTGAATTATGATACAACCGTAGCTCAACCTGACTTTTTTGATAACTATCAAAAGATGAAGGATAAGTTAAATATCTACATGGAAGAATGGGAAGTGTTGCAAGAGCAAATAGATTCTTTTGTGTAAATAGCTCATAATTAACATGCTGTAAATTTTCGATAAATTATTTACATAAAACACTTGTAAAGCCGTAAAACAGTTGTATATTTGCACTCACAGCGCGGGATAGAGCAGTAGGTAGCTCGTCGGGCTCATAACCCGAAGGTCACTGGTTCGAGTCCAGTTCCCGCTACTAAG
>JBMYYK010000034.1:0-21491 GCA_049609325.1 Flavobacteriaceae bacterium
TCTAATATTGTGCGTTGTGGTTCTGGGCCAGAAAGTAAAATTAAATAGTCATAACAAATAGCTGCTTCTGTTTTCTTAAATCTACTCAATATACCAATATGTTTCAAGTTTAAGGTTTTGTTGTTTGGCTGTCCTAATTTCCCACTTAGAGCGCTGTTGTTTGGGGTGTCTGGTATCCAACATTCGTCAAATTTCGCAATGATGCATTGATGCAACCAACTGTTGAGTTTTGTGCTGTAGCCGCTCAATACATTTACTTGATGTGTAATATATACAGAAGTGATGCTGTGATGTCTTACACCAAATCTGTTGTCAGAAATAATTCCAGATATATTGTGTTGTTTTATGAGTGCTGCAATCAATTGCCGTTCTTGATACACTGCATAAAGTAACTTAGGAGAATTCAAGATGAATTTCCATTTTAAAAACGCTCCATGTTTAGTGTATCTGATGTTGTATGATGGCAGCTCGATACTTTTTAGATTAGGAAATTCTTTTTGAAGTAATGCTAGTGCTTCTCCGTCAGAAGCTATTAAAGGCGTAAAGTCGTGCTCTATTAAGGCTTTGATTATAGGGATGCATCTTGTAGCATGACCTAAACCCCAGTTTAAAGGAGCAACAAGTATGTTTTTAGAATTTGTCATCAATAATAAAAGCAAGTTACATTATTTGCCACATTAATTTTTTATTTTTACCGAAAATTATACACCAGTGGGAAGTAAGAATAAGCTAAAACGATTTAATGAAAATGCAACTTTTTCAAATGTATTTCAACCAACAAGAGAAGAAGTAACAGGTAATAAGTTTGCGTTAAAAGGAAAATGGAATTCAGATTTCTTTAAAAATGATAATCCAATAGTTTTAGAGTTAGGCTGTGGAAAAGGGGAGTATTCTGTAAGTTTAGGAGAATTATTTCCTGACAAAAACTTTATAGGTATAGATATTAAAGGCGCTAGATTTTGGCGAGGTGCTAAAACAGCACTTGAAAATAACATGCCTAATGTTGCGTTTGTGAGAACGCAAATAGAATTGATTAACTCTATTTTTGAAGAGAATGAGGTTAGTGAAATATGGATAACTTTTCCAGATCCTCAAATTAAATACAAGCGTACAAAACACCGTTTAACTAATGCGGAATTCTTAGAGAAGTATAAAACGGTTCTAAACGAAACCGGTGTAGTGCATTTAAAAACTGACAGTGAATTTATGCACGGATATACTTTAGGTCTGTTACACGGTGCTGGACATGAAGTGGAATATGCTAACCATAATGTGTATAGAAATGAAGGAGCACCAAAAGAAGTAACCGCTATACAAACGTTTTATGAAAAGCAATATTTAGAGGTAGACAAGGCCATTACATATATAAAGTTTAAAATAAAATAATGCATTTATCAGTTCTGTTTTTATATTGTTTCATGTGGTCGTTTTTTGGCGTATTACCACCTGGAATATTAAATATTAATGCAGCAAAAATAAGTGTGGAACAAGGTCGTAAACGCGCGTTGATGTTTACGTTAGGCGCATGTTTGGTGGTGGCCGCGCAAGCAGGTGTTGCGGTGCTGATAGCTGAATTTTTAAACCTGTCAGAAGACGAGTTGTCTATAATTCAAGAAGTAGGCGTGGTTATTTTCTTTTGTTTGGCCGTGTATTTTTTCTTCGCTGCCAAAACTAAAGTTACTCCAAAGAGTATTGAGTTAAAAAAGAAACGCAATCTGTTCTTAAAAGGAATCGTGTTTTCAGTGTTAAATGTGTTTCCAATACCGTTTTATAGTTTTGTGTGTACAACGTTAACTACCTCAGGAAACTTTAGTTTTTCTACATCAGATGTTATTGTATTCATTTTAGCAATAGTCATAGGAAGTTTTGCGGCTATCAGTACATATATCATATTGTTTAAAAAGTCGAGTAATAGTGAAAACTTTGGAAGAAATACTAACTATGTGTTAAGTGCATTGGTATTTTTATTGGCAATATTTTCTCTCGTAAAATTGAACATGTCCTGATGCTTGAATCAAAGAGTTTTTTTGAGAAAGTGTATGATGTTGTGCGATTAATACCAGAAGGTAGAGTAACGTCATACGGCGCAATAGCCTCTTATTTAGGAATGGCAAAAGGGGCAAGAATGGTAGGTTGGGCAATGAATGCGTCTCATTCTAAAGACGTACCTGCACATAGAGTAGTGAATAAAAAGGGATTGTTGACGGGGAAGCATCATTTTCAAGGTACAAATTTAATGCAGCAATTGTTAGAAAATGAAGGTGTTGTGATTGTTGAAAATCAAATACAAAATCTTCAAAATTATCTTTGGAATCCAAACGATGAATTGCCGCAATATGAACATTAATGTCTAATTGAAATTAGTTGGTGTTAATAGAGCCAAATTACACAAGGCTATGTATCTTTGTAAAAATTTAAGCGCATTATGAAAATTGAAAGAAAAGAGGTATTAAAAGCGTTAGAGCAAATTACTGTTCCTGGTGAAGGGGCTAATATGGTAGAAAGCGGTGCAGTAAAAAATGTGTTAACTTTTGGAGATGAGGTAGTGGTTGAAATCACAATAGCCAATCCTGCAATGCAAGCAAGAAAAAAAGTGGAGTCAGAAATCACAAATGTGATTAAGACAGTAGTTTCTGAGCAAGCAAAAGTGAAAGTGAATGTTAAAGTTGTTGCTCCTGAAAAAACAGAAATTAAAGGACAGCAAATTCCAGGAATAAAAAATATTGTAGCAATTTCGTCTGGAAAAGGAGGAGTTGGTAAATCTACAGTAACTGCAAATGTTGCGGTGAGCTTATCTAAAATGGGCTTTAAAGTTGGAGTGTTAGATGCAGATGTTTATGGGCCATCTATTCCTATGATGTTTGATGTTGAGAATTCTAGACCTTTAGCTGAAACAGTTGATGGTAAGTCAAAAATGAAACCTATAGAAAATTACGGTGTAAAAGTGTTGTCTATTGGGTTCTTTACAAAACCAGATCAAGCTGTAATTTGGAGAGGACCAATGGCGGCAAAGGCGTTAAATCAATTGATTTTTGATGCTGCTTGGGGCGAGTTAGACTTTTTGTTATTAGATTTACCTCCAGGAACAGGTGATATTCACTTGTCTATAATGCAATCATTACCAATTACTGGGGCGGTAGTAGTAAGTACGCCACAAAATGTTGCGTTAGCAGATGCTAAAAAAGGAGTAGCCATGTTCCAGCAAGAAAGTATAAATGTGCCTGTATTAGGAATAATTGAAAACATGGCTTATTTTACACCAGAAGAATTACCTAATAATAAATATTATATCTTTGGGGAAAACGGTGCTAAAAATTTAGCTCAAGATTTAGATATTCCGTTTTTAGGTGAGCTGCCAATTGTACAAAGTATAAGAGAGGCAGGAGACTTAGGTCGTCCGGCAGGATTGCAAGAAGGGACACAAGTTGAGGAAATAGTAACAGATATTACAAGAAATATTGTTACGCAAGTAATAAAACGAAATGATAATTTGCCAGCTACAGAAGCAATAAAAATTACAACTATGGCTGGGTGTTCATCAGTAAAAAAATAAGTATATATGACTTCAGAAGATTTACAAGTAAAAGTAGAAGCTGCGTTAGAAGAAATTAGACCATTCTTGAAGTCTGACGGAGGGGATATTTCATTAATATCTATTGTTGATGGAAAAAAAGTAAACATAAAGTTTGAAGGGGCTTGTACATCTTGTAATATCAATCAAATGACATTAAAGTCTGGTGTAGAGATGACCATAAAAAAGCATGCGCCAGAAATAGAGGAAGTTATCAACGTAGGGTAAACGTTATACTACTATAAAACAACAAAGGCTTTGAATATTCAAAGCCTTTGTTGTTTTATTTCAGGAACAGTGTATTAGTTTTATAGTCAATTACGGCATTACTTTGTTTTAGTATATCGGCTCCAATAATGCCATGTACTGGTTTTGATCCATGATTTGTTAATGCTTCATTAACATGCGATAAATTAAAAATTACAATGCTGTTGTTTTTTGATGACCATTTGCCAATTTTCAAACAATTGTTGTTGGCAATTTGTGTATCCATACCAACCGCTCCAGCTCCAGCAGCTTTAGTATCGCTGTTCTCGGAGATAAGCTTAAATTGTTCTACAAGGTTAATGTCAATACAAGTGTTAGAAGCACCAGTGTCCACAATAAACTTACCTTTTACACCATTTATTTTGGCAGTAATTTTAAAATGATTTGTTTTGGTCAGCTTCATGTTCTTTTTTTGATAACCTTTTTTAGAAAGATAGCTTGGTAATGACATAATTAAATATTTTTGCTAAAGTAACTAATAATCGATGAAATTTATGACTCTTACCGATACTCATGCGCATTTGTATAGCGAAGCATTTGATGAAGACAGACAAGATATGATGCAACGTGCTTTTGATAATAATGTAACGCGGTTGTTTGTGCCTGCTATTGATTCTGGCTATACAAACGCAATGCTTGAGTTAGAAAAACACTATCCAAATAATGTGTTTTTAATGATGGGACTTCATCCTACACACGTGAAGGAAAATTATTTAGAAGAGCTTGCGCATGTAAAAGAAATGTTGGCGTCTAGATCTTTTGTTGCAGTAGGTGAAATTGGAATTGATTTGTATTGGGACAAATCATTATTAAAAGAGCAGCAAGACGCTTTCAGAGCGCAAATTCAATTGGCTAAGCAGTACCAATTACCAATTGTAATACACTGTAGAGATGCTTTTGATGAAGTGTTTGATGTATTAGAGTTGGAAAAAGGCGATGACTTATACGGTATTTTTCACTGTTTTACTGGGGATTTAGAACAGGCTAGACGCGCCATATCCTACAATATGAAATTAGGTATTGGTGGTGTAGTGACCTTTAAAAACGGTAAAATTGATAAGTTTTTAAATGAGATTGATTTGAAACATATAGTTTTAGAAACCGATGCGCCCTATTTGGCCCCAAAACCATACAGAGGCAAACGAAATGAGAGTAGTTATTTGGTGAATATTGTGTCGAAATTATCTGAAATATACGAGGTTACTGAACAAGAAATTATAGAGATTACCACAGAAAATTCAAAAGTTGTATTTGGAATGTAATGCTATATCCTTAAATATTTTTTGTTTTTTTGTATACTAAAACCAACCAATTTTGTCAAAATACGATCATATACGGCCATACCATGACTCAGAAGTGCATGAAGCGCTAAATAAGTTGAAGGAGCATCCTATGATTAAGTCTATGCTCATGTTCATTTATCCGCAGGCCAGTGATGAATACATACAGAAGCAATTAGATAATTGTAATTCAATTCGTGACTTTCAAACTAACATTATTGTTAGAGGAATTCAGAATGTGTTGTCAAGATCATCTCATGGGTTAACCACATCAGGGTTTGATCAACTTCAGAAAGACACCGCATATTTATTCATATCTAATCACAGAGATATATTATTAGATACCTGTTTGTTAAACGTATCCTTGTTTCATAATGACTTGGTCATGACCGCTTCGGCTATAGGTGATAATTTAGTGCAAAAGTCATTTTTATTAGAGTTAGCTAAATTGAATAGAAACTTTTTGGTACAACGTGGCTTAGGTCCTCGTGAAATGTTAAAAAGTTCAAAGCTCATGTCGGAATATATTTCTAAAAATTTATTAGAAGATCATAGATCGGTATGGATAGCGCAGCGTGAAGGGAGGACAAAAAACGGGAATGACGTCACACAGCAAGGAGTGTTAAAAATGTTAGCGTTGGGTAAGGGCGATTGTTCGGTGTTTGATTACTTTAAGAAAGTCAAAATTGTACCAGTATCTATTTCATATGAATTTGACCCAACGGATATGATTAAAATGCCAGAACTACTGGCAAAACATTATGAAGAAGAGTATATAAAATCAACAAATGAAGATTTTAATTCAATACTTAAAGGGTTAACAGGTCAAAAAAAACGCATTCATATCCGCGCGTGCAAACCATTAGATGTCGAGTTAGATGCGATTTCTTCTGAAGATATACCGGTAAATAAGCAGTTCCAGAAATTAGCAAGTACAATAGATCAACATATACATGAAGCCTATAAGTTGTGGCCAACAAATTATGTGGCTTATGATATGTTGTATGAAACTACTACATATTCTGCTGAATACACTGAAAAAGAGCAACGTCAATTTGAGCGTCGCGTAGAGCGTCGTGTAGATGTGACAGATAAAGTTGCGTTGAATAATTTTTTAGCGATGTATGCAAATCCAGTAGTTAATAAAGAAAAATATCATGGCTAATAAACCAAACATCTTATTAATATATACCGGAGGAACCATAGGTATGGTTAAGGATTTTGAAACAAAATCGCTGCGTGCCTTTAATTTTGATAACCTTCTGGTTAGAATTCCTGAAATTAAACAACTGGAATGTAATATTTCAACCTATTCTTTTGAGGAGCCTATTGACTCGTCAAATATGAATCCGACCTATTGGTTGCAAATTGCTCATGTTATCAAAGCACATTATGATAAAGTAGATGGTTTTGTGGTGTTACATGGGTCTGATACAATGTCATATACGGCTTCAGCGTTAAGTTTTATGCTAGAGAATTTAACAAAGCCAGTTGTGTTTACAGGGTCTCAATTGCCAATTGGAGATTTAAGAACTGATGCCAAAGAAAATCTTATAACAGCAATTCAGGTAGCTTCATTACAGGAGAACGGCGTTTCTGTGCTTCAAGAAGTGTGTTTGTATTTTGAATATAAATTGTACCGTGCTAACAGAACAACAAAAATTAATGCTGAACATTTTGAGGCGTTCACATCACCTAATTATCCTGAATTAGCGGAGTCTGGGGTGCACTTAAAAGTATTTAAGCATAACCGTCTTTGTAATAATAAAGGGGCGTTTTTTGTACATGAACATATGTGTACAGATATTACGGTATTAAAACTCTATCCTGGAATAACTAAAACTGTAGTAGAAACCATATTAAATACGCCTAATATAAAAGGAGTTATAATAGAAACCTATGGCTCAGGAAATGCTCCAACACTACCGTGGTTTTCAAATCTTTTAGAACAGGCTCTTTTAAAAGGTATACATATTGTTAATGTCACACAATGTAGAGGGGGTAGTGTTATTATGGGGCAATATGAAACCAGTGTGCATTTGCAAAAAATAGGGTTGATCTCTGGGAAGGACCTAACCTTTGAAGCAGCCATTACAAAAATGATGTATTTGTTATCTAAGAGATTAGCAAAAAAGGAGTTCAAAAAAATGTTTGAAAGCTCTATAAAAGGAGAATTAACGGATGATTATTCCTAAAAATCTTTCAAAAAATAACAGTTTAAATTTTACCAAATCACATTTTTTTTGTTATTTGGCAGTCGTTATTTAGTTAAAAGCTATGAATTGTTGTGATTGTAGAATTGCAAGTTGATTTTTAACTGAGATAAAACGATAAAAATTATATCTTTAAAAAAAACCATTACTAATTAAATTAAGATTAAGAAAAGATGAAAAAAGTATTTTCTATTTTACCAGCAGTAGGGATGATGTTAGCAGCAGCTGAAGTTAAAGCTACTACTATTGCAACAGTTATTCAAGACGCACCGACAGAAGGATTCGGTCATGAAGCATTAAAGACGAGATTCATTGAAGGTGGAGCTGGTTTCATGGGAATTGTATTATTATGTTTAATATTAGGTTTAGCTTTCGTAATTGAAAGAATCATTTACTTAAACATGGCAACTACAAACACATCTAAATTAACTCGTGAAGTTGAAGAAGCTTTAAATTCAGGTGGTGTAGAAGCTGCAAAAGAAGTGTGTAGAAACACAAAAGGGCCAGTTGCTTCAATTTTCTACCAAGGATTAGAAAGAAATAATGAAGGAATTGATTCTGTTGAAAAATCAATCGTAGCTTACGGTGGAGTTCAAATGGGACAATTAGAGAAAAACGTGTCTTGGATTTCTTTATTTATTGCTATTGCACCAATGTTAGGATTCATGGGTACAGTAATCGGTATGATTCAAGCCTTTGATAAGATTTCTGCAGCTGGTGGATTAGATGCATCGTTAATTGCAGGTGATATTAAAGTAGCCTTATTAACAACAGTATTTGGTCTTGTAGCAGCAATTATCTTACAAATCTTCTATAACTACATCATCGCAAAAATCGATGCTATCGTAAACGATATGGAAGACGCATCAATCTCATTGATTGATTTATTAGTTGCAAACAAAAAATAATAACCCTTGATGAATTTACGTTAGGAATAATGTAAATGCTACTCAAGTTAAAAAATATAAAATATGAATTTACAAAAAGCATTAACAGTAGCTATTGCAGTTATTAGTGTTATCGGTCTTGCGTTATGGATTATGATCATCAAAGGTGGTGACGATAGTTCAGCAATAGGTATGATGCTTTGGTTAGGGAAGATATTAGTATTTGGTGCTGGTGCAATTGCAATTGTATTGTCATTAAAAAATATCGCGTCTAACCCAGCAAAAATAAAAGCTGCAGGAATTTCTTTAGTTGCCTTATTGGTAATTATAGGAATTAGCTACGGACTGTCTTCTGGACAAGAAGTATTAAGCGATACAGGAGAGCAAATGGTTTCTGAATCTGGTTCTAAATATGTAGGAACAGGTTTAAGAGTATTTTATCTTATGATAATCATTGCTTTAGGAGCAATGGTGTTTACAGGAGTAAAGAAAGCATTAAACAAATAAATTATGGCAAAAAGATCAATACCTGAAGTGAACGCAGGATCAATGGCAGATATTGCATTTTTGCTGCTTATTTTCTTCTTGGTAACAACAACTATTGAGCAGGATAACGGTATTACACGTAAGCTTCCGCGTTGGGAAGAAGTGCCGCCACCAAATCCTCCAGTAATTAAAAAGAAGAACATCTTCACTGTTGTGGTTAATAAAAATGACCAAATGTTAGTTGAAGATGAATTGATGGAGTTAAAAGACTTAAGAAAAGCTGCCATGGAATTCATCGATAACGGTGGAGGAGTTGGTACAGAAGGTGAAAAATGTGATTATTGCCAAGGTGCAAGAAGTCCAGAGTCATCTGATCATCCATCAAAAGCAATTATTGCTCTTAAGAATGAACGTGAAACTACGTATAGCACATATGTGTCTATTCAGAATGAATTAGGTGCTGCTTATACCGAGTTGCGTAACAGAGAAGCGGTTAGAATGTATGGTGCAGGAAACACGTATACCGTGATGAATGCCATTTATAAAGATCCAAAAGTGAAAGATGAAGCTTTAAAAGAAAAGCTAAAAACACGTTTGGATAAGTTGAAAAAGATGTACCCTCAGATTATTTCTGAAGCTGAATCAAAATCTAATTAATAATTATGGCAAAGTTTAAAAAGAAAAAAGATGGCGAATTGCCACAGGCTTCTACGGCGGCTTTACCAGATATCGTATTCATGTTATTATTCTTTTTCATGACAGTTACTGTTATGAAGGATAGTTCGCTAATGGTAGAAAATAAATTACCTGCAGCAGATGATATTGAAAAGTTAGATCGTAAAAACGATAAGGTTATGTATATCTATGCTGGTAAGCCAGCAGCTGGTTATGAAAAATTTGGTACTGAAGCAGTTATTCAATTGAATGACAAAATTGCTCAACCATCAGATTTGAAACAATTTATTCACTCTGAAATTGCATTAAGAGATGAAGCAATTGTACCTTTTATGGTTACCGCTTTAAAAGTAGATAAAAATGCTAATATGGGATTGGTGTCTGATATTAAGCAAGAATTAAGAAAAGAGAACATGTTAAAAATTAGTTATTTGTCAGTTAAACCTGCTAAATAGAAACTAGTTCGTTATTCTTATAAAAAAAGCACCTTGTTTATCAAGGTGCTTTTTTATTTCAGATAAGTTAGAAATTCATCTCTTGATATTTCTCTAGCTCCCAAACTTTCAAGGTGTCTGGTATATACCTGGCAGTCAATTAAGTTATATTCTTTAGCTTTCAGCTGTTGCACGAGTGTGATAAATGCAATTTTTGACGCATTGCTAACTAATGAAAACATACTTTCACCACAGAATATTTTTTTATCGTTTAAGTCAATACCATATAGGCCGCCAACGAGTTCATTATCTAGCCACACTTCAATTGAAGTTGCTTTGCCAAGCTCGTGCAGTTTGATGTATGCTTGAATCATTTCATCAGTAATCCATGTGCCAGATTGCCCCTGTCTTTTGATTTCTGCACAATGCTCAATAACTTTTCTGAAGGCTTTGTTTTTAGTTACTGTAAACTTTTGTTGTTTCAGTAAAACCTTCATGCTTTTTGAAATATGTAGTTCATTTGGGAATACTACCATTCTTGGGTCTGGTGACCACCATAATATTGGCTCATCGTTATTAAACCAAGGAAATATACCTTGATTATAGGCGATAAGTAAGCGTTCTGTAGATAAATCGCCTCCTATGGCTAATAATCCATCTTCGTTTGCTTCTCGTGGATTAGGAAATGTTATATGATGGTTTAGTATGTGCATTTTAAAAAATGAGTAGTCCAAGTATGTAAATAGCACTTCCTACTAACATCACCAGTAGTGTGTATGGAAGAATTTCTTTAGCTTTTAGTTTAGTGATACCCAGTAAAGGTAACGCCCAAAATGGTTGTAGCATGTTTGTAATTTGATCACCATAAGCTAAAGCCATAATTGCTTTAGGGAGCGGAACACCAAGTTTTAAAGCAGATTCTAATACAATAGGACCTTGTATAACCCATTGCCCTCCGCCACTTGGTACAAAAATGTTCACTAGTCCAGCGCTAAAAAACGTAAAAATTGGGTGTTTAGTTGTCGTGGCTACAGAGGCGAAAAAATCTGAAATATCAGATACCATCCCTGTTGATGTCATAATGCCCATAATACCAAAATATAATGGAAACTGAATGATAATACCAGAAGCCCCTTTAATGGCTTCTTCTAAAGCTTTTAAAAAGCTAAAAAATCTACCGTGAAATAATAAGGCTAATCCTAGTGTTAAAAAGTTTATGGCGTTTAATGTAACGTTTAATTCTAAGGCTTTTTCGCCATATTTTAAACAAAAAACAATAAGGATGATTATACCAAATACCCATGCTAAAATTTTAGAATGATCCAACTGTTCGGCTCCAGTTTTTTTGTTGGTTGAGGTGTTAAATGTATATGTAGGTAGGTTTAAAGGTGTTGGTGTTGTTTTTTTAGCGACAAAGTATAAGAACATTGGAATAGTAATAACGATGGCGCTAAAAATTATCAAATTCCAAGAACTGAAAATTGTACTACTGGTGGCTATTTCACTTGGTAGGTTAAGATTATTAGCTAATGATGCGTTACTAAGAAGTTCCTGTATTCTGCCATTTCCAGCGGCGTCTAAAGGTGCTGAACCACTGATGCCAGAATGCCATACCATCAGTCCAACATAGCCAGAAGCACCAACAATGGGGTAGTTAATAGGAATATTGTGTTTTTGAGCATATTCACCAACTTTTCTAGCAAGTATTGCTCCAAATATCAAGCCTAATCCCCAGTTTATAAAAGCAACTAATAGCGTTGTAAAACTGACCAGTAATACTGCAGTTGAAGTAGATGTTGTGTGTTTAACAAGTTTTGATATGATGTTATCAATAGGTTTGCTAAGTACTAATACATGACCAAGAACTAAAATCAAAATCATTTGAAAAGCAAACACCAATAATTTAGGATTCCAAATGCCATTTTCCCAATAGTTTAAAATGTTAGTAATACTTTCGGTGCTTTTAGTGTCATCATTTAAAAAGGCAAGACAAATTGTTAAAAGCGTGAGTAGTACAGCAATAGTAAAAGGTGCTGGCAGAAACTTTTTGAAAATACTTTCAATAGTTTTGGTTAAATTCATGAGCTTAATTTTATAGTTGAAAATTACTATTTATTTATAGTTTAGGCAATAAAAAAGCCATTTTGAAATGTCAAAATGGCTTTTAAGAATGAATCGTTAATTTGTATTAAAATGGTAAATCGTCGTGATCTTCCTCTTTAAAGTCTGATGTAGGTTCAAAGGCATCTACAGGAGCAACTGGAGGCATACCTGGGTTGCTTGCCTGTGCAGGCATTAAGTTTTCAATACGCCAACCTTGAATTGAGTTAAAATATTTTGTTTCTCCTTGTGGATTAACCCATTCTCTACCTCTTAGGTTAATTGAAATTTTTACTTGCTGACCAGCCTGGTAAGCATTTAATAAATCACACTTGTCTTGAACAAATTCAACTAAAAGTGATTGTGGGTATTGTTCTTCTGTGGTGATCACTACCTCTCTTTTTCTAAAACCGTTACTTCCAAATGTTTGTGTTTGTCCAACTAACTTAATCTTCCCTTGTATCTCCATGGTATGTGTGTTTCAATAATATATTGTGGCAAAAGTAATTAAAACTATGTATTTTATGGCTTAGGCTAATAATAATTTCCAAGCGATATCAACATTTCCTTTTTGTAAATATTCTTTTGCTTTTTTGTGCATGTCCTCTCTACTTGCTTTTTCAATATGTGGACAAGTTTTCTTAGCTTCTGTCATATAAGTTTGTACGTCTTCTGCTGTTGGCATTGCTTCTGAATTTCCTAACATTCCTAGGTCATTACCTGTAAGTATGGTACTGTTTCTTATGTGTTCTGGTATTGCGTCAACTCCTATGCCTTGTGTTGCAATAGGTTTAGGAATTTCAAAAAAGCCTTCTTTTGCTCTACTGTAAAAACTTCCTCCTGCTCGTGCCACTAAGTCGATTTTATGTTGATCTATACGACCTTGGTCATCTAGTATATCTTCTTGAATATGAAGTTTAACCACTTCACATACTATCATGTTTCCTGCGCCACCTTCTTGACCTAAAGCTATAACATCGGTTACTTTACATTCAAACTGTACAGGACTTTCTGCAACTCTAAACGGTGCTACATTTTCCGAAGCAAGCATTGTAAATCCGGCTTTTTCAAACTCATTTACACCTTTAGGATATGCGGTACTTGCTAATGACATTTGGTGTACCATATCATGATTTACAACGTTAATAACCACTTCTTTTGTGGCTATACAATTGTCTAATGTATGCTTGGTTGTATTGTCTTTAACGCTTCTAGCTGGTGAAAAAACCATGATAGGCGGATTGGCACTAAATACGTTAAAAAAGCTAAACGGAGCTAGGTTTGGATTACCATCTGCATCAACAGTACTGGCAAAAGCTATTGGTCTTGGAGCAACGCTCCCTAGTAGGTATCCGTGTAATTTAGGTACAGATATATCTTTAGGATGTATTGATAACATAATTTGAATTTGAAAAGCTAAAATAACTATAATACATTTAACAAAAAACCTTATTTTAGTTCACCTAAAGATTTTTTAATTTATGTTGGCAAATAAAAACTTATTTCGATGGATTAGTATAAGCATATCATTTGTCATTGTGTCTTTGATATTGTGGAATACCTATACGTTTTTTCAGAACTTTAAAGAAGAAGAACGCACCAAAATGAACATCTGGGCAAAAGCCTTTGAAGATGTAAATAATAATGATGATTTGAATGCTGTTATTAATGAATTGTCGCTTGAAGTGCTGCAAAGCAATAGTACAACTCCGATGATTATTGTTAACAACAAAGGCGAATATGATTTACAAAACATTACAAATGTAAAGCCTGAGGACTCTTTAAAAGTTAATAAGCTGATAGAAACATTTAAAGAAGAAAACACCCCTATTGAAGCAAAATTTAAAGGTGTAGTTCTGCAGACTATTTATTATGGTAATTCGTCACTCATCAATAAGTTGAAGTATTATCCACTTGCGTTGTTACTGATTTTATTGCTGTTCGGAAGTGTAATTTTTTTCTTTTATAAGTCTACAAAAAATGCTATACAGAATAAACTTTGGGCTGGTATGGCCAAAGAAACGGCTCATCAAATTGGTACACCTTTGTCGTCATTAATTGGTTGGTTGGAAATTTTAAAAACTGAAAATGTTTCTGAAGATACAATCTATGAAATGGGTAAAGATATATCCAGATTACAAACCATAACCGAGCGTTTTTCAAAAATTGGTTCAATGCCAAAACTAGAAAGGAAAAACATTGTTGAAGAAACTCAAGTTACGTTTGCGTATTTGCAATCCCGTTCCTCAAAGTTGGTGAATTTCGAATTTAAAACTAGTGACCCGGAAATATTTTCGAATATCAATACTCAATTGTATAGTTGGACCATAGAAAATTTAATTAAAAATGCGATTGACGCCATGAAAGGTAAAGGAGGGTTAAGTGTAGAAATCACGCAGCTTGAAGATAGTGTGTATGTTACAGTTTCTGATACTGGAAAAGGAATACCTAAAGGTCAATTCTCAAAGGTGTTTGAGCCGGGATTTACGAGTAAAAAACGAGGGTGGGGCTTAGGGTTGTCCTTGTCTAAACGAATTATAGAAGATTATCATAACGGGCAGATAAAAGTTCTAAATTCAGAATTAGATAAAGGAACAGTGCTTCAAATTATGCTAAAAACTGTAGCGTAAAAAATGGGTTATAAGGCGCTTTTAATGTTTTCTGCTATAGCTTTAAAATCATCAGGAGTTAGTGATTGTTTTTCTACAAATCGAGCATCTTCCATGCTGTTTAACGGAATTAAGTGCACGTGTACGTGAGGGACTTCTAAGCCTATAACTGTTAGTCCAACACGCTTACAATCAATTACTTTTTCTATGGCTTTAGCCACCGTTCTAGAAAAGGACATTAGAGCTAAATACTCTTCTTCATTCAAGTCAAATAATTTATTTTCTTCTTTTTTAGGAATACATAACGTATGACCTTTTGCATTAGGATTGATGTCTAAAAAAGCTAAAAAATCGTCAGTTTCCGCTACTTTGTAGCAAGGAAGTTCTCCAGATATTATTTTTGAAAATATGGTAGCCATAACTAAGATTTTTATTGATTTATAAAACTATAATCGCTACCGTATAGTAGCGATTATGATGTTATATTCGTGTGATTTCTAATATTTCAAACTTAATAATTCCGTTGGGTACAGTAACTTCTGCAATATCACCTACAGAATTGCCTAATAATCCTTTACCAATAGGGGAGCTTACAGATATTTTACCAGATTTTAAGTCGGCTTCACTTTCAGCAACTAAAGAGTACACCATTTCCATACCATTCATTTGGTTCTTGATTTTTACCTTAGAATGAATCAGAACTTTTGAAGTGTCTAATTGAGATTCGTCAATAATTCGTGCATTGGCAACTAAGTTTTCTAGTTTAGAAATTTGCATTTCAAGCATTCCTTGTGCTTCTTTTGCTGCGTCATACTCGGCATTTTCAGATAAGTCTCCTTTATCTCTTGCGTCAGCAATAGCTTGTGAGGCCTTTGGGCGCTCAATATCTCTTAAATGATTTAATTCGTCTCTTAATTTTTTTAATCCTTCTTCACTATAATAAGATACATTACTCATCAGGTCAGTCTTTTATCGTTACTATTATTTTATGCTAAAACATAAAAAATCCCGTTAAAAACAGGATTTATACTAACAAATATAATAAATTTTAGCATTTATTGTACTTTTGAACTCGTTAAAAATAACGCAAATGAAAAAGATATTACCCATAGTTTTTATGATATTGATGTTGGTGAGTTGTAAGGAAGATGATGTGTCTCAAAACGGCTGTGTTAGTAATTTGTTGCCAAATTATGGCTTTGATACCGGTTCTGAAATTAATTTAAGTTTGCCTTTATATAACGGATTACAGTTTGCAGGAAACTCAGTGTTTATTAGTAATTACGGGGTTAGAGGGATTTATTTATACAATACTGGGAGTTCAATTGTAGCTTATGAAGCGAGTGATCCCGCACATGGGCCAAGCTCATGTTCTGGCATGTCTATTTCTGGAATAGAATTAACTTGCGGATGTGGTGATGATAATTCTTATGAGTTGTTAACTGGGCAACAAACATCTGGTGCAACCGGTAACTGTTTGAGGGCGTATAGGGCAGAACAAAACGGCACAATTGTTCGTGTGTATAACTAAAAATCTGTAGCAGGTTTCTGTCTTGATTTTTTCTTGTCAGAAGTCATTTTTTTGTGTTTTAAGCGCTTTCTTATGACGCTTTTTGGGATTTTTGTTTGAATTCTTTTTTTGGGTACTTTGAGCCCGAATGTTAAAAGTTTTAAAAGCCGTCTACTAACAAGTTCTTTGTTTTTATGCTGACTTCTACTTTCTGAACATTGTAAAATAATGACATTTTCTTTGGTAAGTTTATTACTTATAGTTGCTTGTAAAGTATGTTTTTCGGTTTCAGATAACCCTTGTGATTGCATGAGGTTAAATGTTAACTCTACTTTAGAAGCGACTTTATTTACATGCTGACCACCAGCGCCTGAACTTCTGATGGCTTTGAAGCTACATTCTTGTATGATTATATCAAAATTCAATTGAGTTGATGTGAAGGTTTTAACAAATCGTTGACGTTTTTTACAGGGTTAAATGTATCTAAAGGCACCTCTATAAAAATACTGGTCCAATTGGCCATTCCACCATTCCACAGACCAGGAAGTTCAAGAGCTTTTAAACTTTTGCCTAATCGTGTTTTTGATGATATGAAGGCAGTATTATGGTCTACAAAATCTAAAAGGTTAAACTTTTCGCCTTTATAATTTTTAACGCCACATACAATATCTACAGGGTTAAAGTGGGTTGCTTTTTTTAAAATCTGCTTTTGATGTTTGTTCTTTTTGTCAATTTGTGCGCTTTCAACAATTTGTAGAGATACAGTTCCATTTTCACTTTTTACCCAAAAAGGCCCTCCGCCAGGTTCCCCTTCGTTTTTAACCATGCCACATACTCTAATAGGCCTGTTAAGCTTAGTGATTAAATATTCTATTTGATATTTTGTAGAGTATTTTTCAAATTCTGGATTGATGATAATGTTGAGCTGAGTGCTTAAAAAATTAGCAATAGTAATGATGTCTTGTTCTGTTACAGAGCCATTTGTTAATTGGTTAATGTAGTCAAAAACGTGTTGCTGTGTTTTTAACAATACTCCAGCAAGAATTTTTTTATAAACGATAACATCATCTTTAAGTTTTGGGGTCACAACGTTATCAATGTTTTTAATGAAAATGATGTCATCATCAATGTCATTGAGGTTTTCAATAAGTGCACCGTGTCCAGATGGTCTAAATAGCAGCTGGTTGTTTTCATCTCTAAAAAACGTGTTGTCTTGTTTTACAGCAATAGTATCTGTTTTGTGTTTTTGGTAAGAGAAACTCACGTCAAAACGCGTATTGGTTTTAGAAGTGATTTTTTCATGAATACTATCTAATTCTTGTTGAAATTTATGTTCATGTTCTTCAGAAATTGTGAAATGTAATTTTGCATTACCATGATTAGATGCATATTGAGTAGCTTCGTATAAATGCTCTTTAAACGCTGTAGACACTTCGTTTTTATACTGATGAAATGGGAGTAAACCTTTAGGAAGTTGTCCAAAATTCAATTGTTGTTCACTTAACATGGTATTAATAAATGAGACAATTTTGTCATCGATATTTAAGTTGTCATAATGGTCTGGTAAGGCTTCTATGACTTCAGAATAAAATGGCAACTTTTCCATACCAATAATAAACAAGGCTAATTCGGGTACTTTATTTTTATTGATATATGAATTTATAGACTCTTTAGAGGGGTTGAAATCTTTTAAAAATTCGAATAAAAACTTAAACATTCTAGTTGCAGCTCCAGAGGCAGGAACAAATTTTAAAACTGAATAGTTTGCTTTTTGATTTTCATAATAGTTATAGTAGAATTCGCGCTTTTTTTTATCAAAACGCAAAATGCCATTGTCTATTGTTGCTGCATCTTTTAGTGTAATTGGTTTAATACCATTTTCAAAATATTGCAGTTGAGACAGGACTTGTTCAACACTGAGTCCGTTAGAGTTTATTTGATGTATATCTTGTTTAGTGAATTTCACTGCTATAAAATTTAGTTGTTTTATTGGTCGCTTGTGTGGTTCTAGTTTTTGTACACATTCATTTTTAACCCCATACCATAATTATTTAAACCTTCTGCTAGTAATTTAGAACGCTTAATATTTTGTTTTTCGTACCTAATCCATTTATTGTCATCTAAAAATATACGTTTGATGTACGTTCGTTTAGTAGGAATTTTATTTGTAAAAGGGAGTAGTGGGCGAAAAGTAGTTGACACTTTTACAATTCCTTTTCTAGTTTTTACCTCTTGGTATTTTTTGTTTGGTAATAATTTACCTTGTTTATCTGTGTAACCAAGTATTTGTATAGATACAAAAATACCGTTTTTAGGTATAAAAATATCATTCTCGGTAATGTCTAATTCATAAACAGACTCACTTTGTTCAGTCACTCTAAAAATGACTTTTTCGTAACTTAACACGTCACCGGGTAAGCCATTATTATTTTCGTAAAAATGCACTTTAAATAATGTGGAAAATGGGCGTTTTTTGGTATTCGTTTTTTTTCGGTCATTCCAATTAGAAGCCTCAGTTTTTATGGGTAAATATAAAGTGGTTATTTGTTTTGGTTTTTTATTGTCATTAGGAAAAAACACAGCTATTTCTGACTCGATAGTAGGTAGCCAACATTTGAAATAGTCTTCATGAGTTGTAGGTTTTATGGTTTCTGGTTTGAATTTTCCAGTTGGTTTAACCTGTACAATAACTTCTTGTAGCTCTTCGGATAATGGAGACAGAAGAATAGTGTTTTGTAATTGAGACGTGGCTACTTTCTGCTCTTTATAGCCTAAAGAGGAGATGTATAAAGTGTCAATGTCATGATAAAGTTTTTTTGTGAAAGTGAAGTTGCCCTCATCATCTGCAAAAATTCCATTTCCATTCCCAAAGGAAATAGTAGCGTAGGATACGGGGAATTTCGTGTCTTTATCAATAATTTTAGTTTGTCCAAATACCGTATTGAGTGTCAGGCAAGCCAGTAGTATGATTAATCTCATGGTTATAGTTTTAATGCCTAAAAGTTAGTGTATTTTTTCTAAAAACCCGTCGTTTTTTTCAAAAGCAGTACCTACAACTACCATATCTGCTCCAGCAGTGTATGCATTATTTATTTGACTGCTACTACGTAAACCACCTCCTACTATTAAAGGAATATCTAATGCTTTTGAAACTGCTGAAATTAGTTCGGTATTAATGGCATTTTTAGCTCCTGACCCTGCCTCAAGATAAATTATTTTTTTTCCTGAAAATTGTCCAGCCAACGCTGTGTTAACGGCAAGTGTGATGTCGTTTTGTGAGATAGGTAAAGTGTTGCTAACTCTTTGTACTGCAGTTTCAGTTCCACCATCAATGAGTATATATCCAGTAGGGATGAGTTCTAAATTGGTGTTATGTAATAAAGGAACCGCTTTGATGTGTTGTTCAATTAAATATTCAGGATTTCTGCCAGACAGTAGGCTTAAAAACAACATGCCATCCGCAGCATTAGTGATTTGATTTACATTGCCTGGAAACAAGATAATAGGTAAGCTTGTGTGTTGTTTTATGGTGTTAACAATAAGTTCTGTTTGTTGATTTGCTACAATACTGCCGCCAACAAAAATATGCGTAGCTATACTAGAATTTATTTTTGATACTAAATGCTTTACGGTATCAACTATAAGTTTATCGGGGTCTAATAAAACCGCTAATAATTTAGTGTTACTAGCTTTAGCTTGAATAATGTTGTAGTAAATATGATGCATTAATCTAAAGTTTCATTAGTGGCGTACACAAGGGTGTAGCCGTCAAAAATATCGAAGTAGATATTAAATTGTTCATTATAAGGTTCTTTTAAAATATGACCAACAGTTTGGTTTTGATTTAAATGAAATGCCTCAATAGGTAAATGTTCAATAAATAACAATCCTCCATCTGGATGAATTTTAAATAAACTTTCTTTAGCACCCCAAATAACGGTTAATTGTTCAGTTAGATTTTCCTTTGTGAGAAACTGGGTTTCTTGGCCAATAAATTTTGAGGCGATGCGTTGAATTTTATCTCTATTCTTTTCAATATCCACCCCAATAGCGGTATTTGAAATGGCAATAACCGAAAACTCAAATGAATGCGATATGGTAATTTGTCTGCCGTCTTTTAAATGTGGTTTCCCATCTTCTGTATAAAACAAATCAAAGTCTGAGAGTTGGGCGCGTTCTAATAACTTTCGTACGGCTAAGAATCCCTTTTTATGCGATTCTGACCGCATGCCATCAACCCTCTGTTGACTACGTTCATTTAATGTAGTTGAGTCTTCTAATTCTTGTAGTGATTCAGCAATCTTCCAAATTAGGATACTAGTAGTGTTGTTATGTGTAATGGTTTTGTATAATGGCATTTACAACAGTGTTGTTTAATATGTGACCTATTAGAATGTTACGAAATCCAATGGTTATTAAAAGTTATTGCGTATCTTTGCAAACGCAAAAAAAATTGCTATTTAACAAACCTACATAAATTTTTAGTAGGGATTATAAAAATAAATAAAAACAGCATATTATGAGTACAAAAACAGCTGCATATGTACCGTTTAAGGTTAAAGATATTTCTTTAGCTGATTGGGGAAGAAAAGAAATTGAATTGGCAGAGGCAGAAATGCCTGGGTTAATGAGTTTACGTGAGGAGTATAAAGATGAGCAACCTTTAAAAGGAGCAAGAATTGCTGGGTGTTTGCATATGACTATTCAAACGGCAGTTTTAATAGAAACTTTACAAGCTTTAGGAGCTGAAGTGACTTGGAGTTCTTGTAATATATTTTCTACTCAAGATCAAGCTGCTGCTGCTATTGCTGCTGCTGGTACGCCAGTATATGCTTGGAAAGGAATGAATGAAGAAGAGTTTGATTGGTGTATAGAACAAACTTTATTCTTCGGCGAGGAAAAGAAGCCGTTAAACATGATCTTAGATGATGGTGGTGATTTAACAAACATGGTATTAGATAAATATCCTGAGTTAGCAGCAGGAATCAACGGATTATCTGAAGAAACTACTACAGGTGTACACCGTTTGTACGAAAGAGTAAAGAACGGAACTTTACCAATGCCAGCAATTAACGTAAATGATTCTGTTACAAAGTCTAAATTTGATAACAAATACGGATGTAAAGAGTCTGCTGTAGACGCTATTCGTAGAGCTACAGATGTGATGTTAGCAGGTAAGAGAGTTGTGGTTTGTGGATATGGAGATGTAGGTAAAGGTACTGCTGCTTCTTTCCGTGGAGCTGGTTCTATCGTTACCGTTACAGAAATCGATCCTATTTGTGCGTTGCAAGCTGCAATGGATGGTTTTGAGGTGAAAAAATTAGAGACAGTTGTAGGTAATGCAGATATCGTGATTACAACTACAGGAAATAAAGATATTGTTCAAGGACGTCATTTTGAGGCAATGAAAGACAAAACTATTGTTTGTAACATTGGGCATTTTGATAATGAAATTGACA
>JBMYYK010000035.1:0-20561 GCA_049609325.1 Flavobacteriaceae bacterium
CTTGTTCTTTACCGTAACGTTCAATAGCCGATTTAAAATCTAAGTAAACCGCTTCTCCAGTTGCGTTAACTCCGTAACCAGCATCACAACGTTCTTTAGCTGCACGAGAGGCAACATCACGTGGTACTAAGTTACCAAAGGCAGGATATCTTCGTTCTAAGTAATAATCTCTTTCTTCTTCAGACAAATCAGTTGGTTTTTTACGACCTTCCCTAATTGCCATGACATCGTCCATATTCTTAGGCACCCAAATACGTCCATCGTTACGTAACGATTCAGACATTAAGGTTAGCTTAGATTGGTAATCTCCCGAACGTGGAATACATGTTGGGTGAATTTGTGTATAACAAGGATTTGCAAAATACGCTCCTTTTTTATGAATCTTCCAAGCTGCAGTGGCATTAGAACCCATTGCGTTTGTTGATAAGAAATATACATTTCCGTATCCTCCTGAAGCAATAACTACAGCGTGAGCAGAATGACGCTCAATTTCTCCGGTTACTAAGTTACGGGCAATAATTCCACGGGCTTTTCCGTCAACTTTTACAACGTCTAACATTTCATGACGATTGAACATTTCAATCTTTCCACGAGCAATTTGACGGTTCATTGCTGAATAGGCTCCTAATAATAATTGTTGTCCTGTTTGACCTTTAGCGTAGAAGGTACGAGATACTAATACTCCACCAAAAGAACGGTTATCTAATAATCCGCCATAATCACGAGCAAAAGGAACTCCTTGCGCCACACATTGGTCGATGATATTAGCAGATACCTCAGCTAAACGGTGTACGTTGGCTTCACGAGAACGGTAGTCACCACCTTTTACAGTATCGTAAAATAAACGGTATGATGAATCTCCATCTCCTTGGTAATTTTTTGCAGCATTGATTCCTCCTTGTGCAGCAATTGAGTGTGCTCTACGTGGCGAATCTTGATAAGCGAATGCTTTTACGTTATATCCTAATTCAGCTAAGGTTGCTGCAGCAGATCCTCCTGCTAAACCAGTACCTACCACAATAACGTCTATCAAACGTTTGTTAGCAGGGTTTACTAAATCAATTTTATCTTTATAAGTAGTCCATTTATCTTTTAAAGGACCCTTTGGTATTTTTGAATCTAAAGTAGCCATACTAATTGTGTATTAATGTGAATGATTGAAGTGGTGAATTAAGGCAATAATCATAAATCCTACAGGAATTACTATTGCATAAAGCTTTCCGAAAGTTTTCAATCCTTTTGTGTATTTGTTGTTAGCACCCATAGATTGGAATGCTGAATTAAACCCGTGTAATAAATGCATTGCTAAAAAGGCAAATGCTCCAATATAAGCTCCTACACGTGCAGGGTTATGGAATTTTTCTTGTAATTCATGGAAGTATCTGAATTCTCCATTGTGTAATCCTGACCAGTCTCCTTGAACAAATTTGGTGTTTAATTCAGGAAACCAGAAATCAATAAAGTGTAATACGATAAATGCTAAAATTGCTAGTCCTGACCAAATCATGTTTCTACTCATCCAAGTTGAGTTGGCTGCACCATTGTTTTTGGCATATTTTACGTTTTGTGCACTTCTGTTTTTAAGTTCTAACACAAAGCCCATAACAAAGTGAAATACGACACCAAAAATAAGTATTGGTTGCATCACATATTGTACCAATGGGTTGGTACCCATAAAGTGTGATAAGTTGTTAAAAGTTACTCCGTGATCAGGAAAAATTGATGTTAAGTTAATTACAAAATGTTGTAATAAGAAAAACATTAGGAAGAAGGCCGATAATGCCATTGCAAATTTTCTTCCAATTGATGATTTTAATAATCCGCTCATTGTCTATGTTGAGTTAGTGAAATTCAAGCAAATTTAATTTTAATCGGGTGTTTAACAAAAATATCATACAATTTTATCGCTTATTTAGAATGCATTTAAAGTAAACTATAGTTATCTTTAGCCGGTATATATCTTATTTCATGAAAATTTATTTGTTATCGGTTAGTGGTAGTTTGTATTCAACACAACGTTTATTTAATGAAGCATCAAGACGTGGGCATTACATTAGAATAATTGATCACACAAAATGCGGTATTTTATTTGAAGATAATGCGCCAAAAATTCTCTTTAATAATGAAGATATTACACATTTTTCTGATGCTATTATTCCCCGAATTGGTGCATCATTTACAGAACACGGATTAGCAATAGTTAATCAGTTTGAAAAAATGGGTAATTATAATATAGCTAGTGCTTTAGGTATTTTACGTTCTCGAAATAAATTATTCACCATGCAACACATGGTAGATAACAATATCCCAATACCTAAAACCTTATATACTAAAAACACATTATTGTTAAAAGAACAGTTAGACTTGTTAGAGGGCGAACAGTGTATTATTAAATTTTTGGAAGGGACTCATGGTTTAGGTGTGATGTTAGCAGAAAGTAAAAAATCAGCAATATCAATTATTGAAACCATGCATAGTTTAAATAAACCTATTCTGATTCAAGAATTTGTAAAAGAATCTAACGGAGAAGATATACGAGCATACGTTGTGGGAGATAAAGTGGTGGCAGCTATGCAACGCAGTAGTGGTGGTCAAGATTTTAGAAGCAATGTGCATAGGGGCGGAGGTACATCGATGGTGTCACTGACAGAGGAAGAACAACACATTGCCGTAAAAACCGCGCAATGTTTAGGCTTAGATGTGGCGGGTATAGATTTGATTAGATCTAAACGTGGACCTTTGGTAATTGAAGCTAATTCCTCTGCTGGACTTGAAGGCATAGAAGGCGCTACCAAAGTAAATATTGCAGGAGAAATTATTAAATTGATAGAACAAAACGTACAAAAATAGTATTGAAAATGACTACACAAGACATTGCTAACCGATTGGTAGAATTATGCCGACAAGAAAAACATCCTCAAGCTCAAGAAGAATTGTACCATAACGACATTGTAAGTATTGAAGATGAAAAATCAGGAGCACCAATCACTAAAGGTATGGCTGCTATAAGAGCAAAAACAGTAGCATGGGAAGTTAATGTTGTTGCAATTCATAAGGCTTACGTATCTGACCCAATTGTTACAGGAAATTATTTTGTGGTAAGTATGGAAAACGATATCACCTTTAAGGATATTGGTAGAGTAGATATTAAAGAATTATGTGTGTACGAGGTTAAAGAGGGCAAAATTGTAAGAGAGCAGTTTTTTTATGATATGTAAACTCAACGGTCTATAAGATCAAATATATCTGCATTTATTCTTTTAATAAATGTGCTCGTTGTTTGGTCAGTACGGGGTATGAGATGACTTTAGTTGCTGTATCATCCGTAGATTTACTTTCTAACAATTGATTTTTTGATGCCATAGTAATTTCAAAATCCATAGCATTCTCATAAAATGTTTCTGTAGTAGTTAAAAGATTGCCGCTAACCTCAAACACGGAATACAATGTTGTGCCAAAAACACTTGCATTTAAAAAAATACCATTGTGTTCATCAATCATATATTGCCCTTTGTTCTTGTTTTTTTCAATAAGACTATAGTGACGTTCTTGCCTTTTACCATCTGCAATATACACTAAAGTATAAGCATAATTACCTGGTGTTGGTGTGGTTAATAAATGAAACTCCATGTCAATCTCTTGCTGCCCTTTTGTAGAGGTAATCTCTAAAGTACCTTTATATACACCAAGAAAATCTTCAGGAAATTGAAGCTGTTTTTGTTGTGCTGAGGCCAATAATGACAGGCTTAACAAACACCCTAGAATACTATAAAACTTCATAACAATATGGTTTTATTCTACAATAGGTTTTAAACCTCTAAACCCCATATCAACAACTTGTTCTCCAGCGTTTGGTTCAAATTTACCATCGGCGTTGACCTCTGTCCACTCAAAACTATTATTTGTAGATAAGGATAAGGTGATAACCACATCATCAGTTTCATCACCAGTTATCGTGAATCCGTTTTCAAACTCTCCAGTTACCACACATGATCCAGCAGGAACAGGAGAAGTAGTTGAAATAGGATTTGGTACGGTTGTACCAGCAGCTTGTCCGTCAGACACGGTTCCTAAAGTTTCAAAAGCCCAATACCCCTGTGCTTTATTACCATTTACAGTAACAGTTTCTTGATCAACTGTGTAAGAAGTGATGTAGTTATTAAAGCCTACAAAACTAGCTAAAGTTCCGGTGTAGTCGGTTCCGTTATGTAAAAAGCCGATGTTGTAATTTTGATAGGTAAGCGAAACTCTTGCCCATTCATAAGTTCCTGCAGCCACACTACTTAAAGGAATGCTTAAAAAAGCCTCATCTTCAGAAACTATTTTAGCAGATTGAATATCAATAGCATTACTACCACCAGCTGAAGTTTCATCACCTTTATAAATAATTTCGCCATTACCAAGGGCTGTGTATGCTGTTGGGGCTAGTTCAATATAATGGGCGCTCATCACATTAAAATCTGGTGACTGTGCGGCATTTCCTGCGGGAACACTAACTGGAGTTCCAAGATTTCCAAGACGTTCTTGGTTAGGGTTAAATGTAAATTTAACAATTAAGTTAGGTCCGTTTTCCGAAGTATTTGTTGAGTCGTCTTCACATGATAAACATAAGATGCAAGACAGTATGACGAAGTAATATTTTAAATTCATAAGTCAAATAGGTATTATTCTACTACTAATGTAACGCTTTTTTTGGTGCTATTAGTGTGTATTTCAATAGTATACGTGCCTTTAGGTAAATAGTAATTGTTGTTTTTTTGCTTAGCGATTTTTAAATTGTCATCACTCTTTTCTAAAATCGCTTTCCCTTTTTCCGTGATGGTTACATCGTAATTTACAGTATTAAACCCTTTGTCAAGCTGATGTGTAAATTGTTGTAATTCCTTTTTATTGTCGTTTAAAACAGTAATAGTAGCTTTACTTTCTGATGTTGTATAGACCTGAATAGGAATGGTTGGCGTATAGGCCTTTTGCCATTTACTCCAAGTATTCCCCCAGTTTTTACTGTGTTTTATAGCTGGGATTTCCGCAATATGTATCGGATTGTTTTTAAATGTATCGTAATCTTTAAACACTGCAACGTTGGTTTTATATAAGCTACGTCCGTGAGTGGCAACAATCAAATCGTTAGAGGTTGGCTCAATAACTAAATCATGTACCGCAACATTTGGTAAACCGTTTGAAAATGCTTCCCAAAACTTTCCGTTATTGAACGACACATACACTCCATTGTCTGTACCAACATATACAATGTTGTCATTGTTTTCATCTTCTTTGATGACATTAACAGCGGCATTTGGAATGTTTGACGAGATTGATTGCCAAGTGTTTCCGTAATCATCAGATTTGTATATGTAGCTTGTGAAGTTATCAAATCGGTACCCGTTTAAGGTCACATATACGCGCGACTTTTTATGTTTTGAGGCAATCACTCGTGATACCCATAAATCTTTAGGAAATGAGTTAGAAATATTAGTCCAACTTCCTCCAGAGTTTTTAGTAACATGAACCAATCCATCATCGCTTCCTGTGTAGATTAATCCGAACTCAAAAGGTGATTCACTAATAGATGTTAATGTGCCGTAAGCTACATTTCCGTCTTTAGCACCTTGAGTTAAGTCATCACTAATCGCTGTCCAATCATCACCTTGATTCATTGAGCGCATCAATTTATTACCCCCTAAATATAAAATATCTTGGTTATGAGACGATAATAGAATTGGCGTTTGCCAATTGAAACGGTAAGGTTTTTCTCCTAAATGATGTTTGGGTTGTATATAGGTGTTTTTGTTAGTTTCACGGTTAATTCGGTAATAATTTCCAAATTGATACCCGGTATATACAATATTTGAATTTCTATTGTCTACTTGTACTTGCATACCATCACCACCCATAATGCTTTCATACGGATATTTGCCTTCTTGATGCCATGACTTATCTTCTTTATGATTACTTGGGCCTACCCAAACACCATTGTCTTGTAAACCGCCATATATGTTATAAGGTTCTTCATGATCAACATTTACGGTGTAAAATTGTCCAACGGCAGGATTGTTACATTTTATCCAACTCTCCCCATTATCATAAGTGATGTTTACCCCACCATCATTACCATCAATTAAATGACCTTCTAATTTAGGGTTTATCCAAAGCGCTTGATGATCACCATGTACATTTTCTTTGCTAATAGAGGTAAATGTTTTTCCTCCGTCGTTTGAGGTAATCAGAGGTACACCACACAAGTAAATCGTGTTTTTCTGGTTTGGATTCACACGGATTTCACCAAAATAGTATCCATAAGAATAAAACAAATCGTCAATGTAATCATCATGGGTTTTTGTCCAAGTTTTACCAGCGTCGTCACTTCTATATACTTCTGCTCCAATAACAGGAGTGTCAAACAATTTCGAATTAGCAGTTTCTAGGTATGTAGCTATATCAGCAGGTTTCGCTTCATTAGTTCGGATAAGTTGTTTGACATTTTCAGCTCTGTATTTTTCTTGAAACCCATTTTGTTTTAAAAAGATATTTAACGTTTTGTCAGACAGTGCTAAAAACTCTGTTACAGACATGGTTTTAAAATCGTCTTTAGTTAAGCCTTTGCTGTTAGTTTTGGTACTTTCCTTTTTTCGTCTGTTTTGATTGTCTAGTACTGCATAGACTGTGTTGGCATCATAAACGGTTAAACCAATACGTCCAATGCCTTCACCAGTAGGGAACCCTGAGTTTGCTGCAATTTTTGTCCATGTATGTCCTGCATCAGTACTTTTATATATACCAGATTCCTTCCCATCGCCATCAAAATGCCATGCTTTTCTATTGCGTTCCCAAGCTGCTGCATATTGAATGTTAAAATTATCTGGTTGTATTTTGACATCTATGACACCTGTGTGTTCAGAAATGAATAGTGTGTTTGTCCAAGTTGCCCCACCGTCTGTAGTTTTAAACACCCCGCGTTGTTTGTTAGGCGAGTACAAATGACCAATAACACCAACAACAACTTCTTCTGGATTCTGTTCATTGATAACAATACTTCCTATATGATGCGTGTCTCTTAATCCCATATTAGTCCATGATGTTCCATTATCGGTACTTTTTAATAATCCGATACCTGCATAAGATGATCTAGAAGAATTATTTTCGCCAGTACCAACCCAAATTGTATTTGTTTTCCAATGTACGGCAATAGCGCCGATGTTTTGAGTTTCAGAAGTGTCTAAAATTGGTGTAAATGTGGTGCCGTTATTTTTAGTATGCCATAATCCTCCAGAAGCGTAGGCGGCGTAAAATTCATTAGGATTGTTAGGGTTTACGGCTAAATCAACCACACGACCACTCATAATAGTTGGTCCGATATTTTTAAAAGGAACATTTTTAACTACGGAGTTATGTTGTAATGTGTTCTTCTGAATTAACGCGTTTTCTATAGTTTTAGATGATGTGCTTGCTACTTGAGAAAAACTTAATATGGAACTTAAAAAAGAGATTAATCCGATAGTGATTTTCATGAAATGTTGATTTTAAAAACCTAAAAATACTGATTATTTTAATTCCGTTACCAGAAGTCTATTAATATTAAAAATTCAAGTGCTAGCAATTGCATTAGATTGTGTAAATTTGAAACTCTTAACTAAAAATTACTATGAAATACACACCAATAAATAGCGAGTTATTTGTAACTAACAGAAAGAATTTTGCAGCGCAAATGAAACCAAGTAGTTTGGCAATTTTTAATTCAAATGACATTTACCCAGTTAGTGCAGACAGTACATTGCCGTTTGAACAACACAGAGATATATTTTATTTAAGTGGTGTTGACCAAGAAGAAAGTGTGTTGGTTATTTTTCCTGATTGCCCAAAGCCAGAACATCGCGAAATTTTATTTTTAAAAGAAACCAATGAACACATTGCTGTTTGGGAAGGTGAAAAATTAACTAAAGAAGCAGCTTTTAACACATCTGGAGTTAAAACTGTATACTGGTTACAAGACATGGAAAAAGTGTTATTTGAAATTATGACACAATGTGACACGGTGTATATCAACACTAATGAGCATTACCGTGCAAATGTTGAAACTGAAACTCGAGAAGCGCGTTTTACAAAATGGTTATTACAGAAATACCCTGCACATTCTGTAGCGAAGTCTAATCCTATTTTACAGCGTTTAAGATCGGTTAAAAATTCTATAGAATTAGAACTATTACAACAAGCTTGTCACATTACCGAAAAAGGATTCCGTCGTGTGTTGAATTTTGTAAAACCTGGTATTTATGAATACAATATTGAAGCTGAATTCATGCATGAGTTTTTGAACAACCGTTCAAAAGGATTTGCATATACTCCAATTGTAGCTTCGGGTAATAATGCTAATGTATTGCATTATATAGAAAACAACCAAGAGTGTAAAGCCGGTGATTTAATTTTGTTAGATGTTGGTGCAGAATACGCTAATTATTCATCTGATATGAGTAGAACTATACCGGTGTCAGGATGTTTTACTGATCGTCAAAAAGCGGTGTATAATGCTGTAAATCGAGTTAAAAAAGAGGCAACAAAGATGCTAGTGCCTGGAACTATTTGGGCCGACTATCATGTTGAGGTTGGGAAATTGATGACTTCAGAATTATTAGGTTTAGGCTTATTAGATAAGGCTGATGTGCAAAATGAAGACCCGAAATGGCCAGCATATAAAAAATATTTCATGCATGGTACATCACATCATATGGGATTAGATACTCATGATTACGGTATTTTAACCGAACCTATGCAAGCCAATATGGTGTTTACTGTAGAACCAGGTATTTACATTCCAGACGAAGGCTTTGGTATTCGTTTAGAAGATGATGTGGTCATTCAGGATAAAGGTGAGCCATTTAATTTAATGCGCAACATACCAATTGAGGCTGATGAAATAGAAGACTTAATGAACAAGTAAAATTGTTACTTACGCAGATATGAAACCGACATCTAGATGTCGGTTTTTTTAGCTTTAAAGTGTACCATATTTACTAGTAGAAACACTATAAGTGTTGGTGTTACCCATCCAAAACCTTCATTCCCTAAAGGTAATAGGTTCAATAGTGGTGTTATAAAACTTTTAGTAGCAGAAAAATAGTGTAACACATCTGGTAAACTTCCTAAAATGGTTATAGCGGTTACCCATTTAAAAACGTGTTTAGCAGCCCATTTTTCAGGTAATGCATTTAGTATAATAAATACAATAGTAATTGGGTAAATTACCATAAGTATTGGTATAGCGATTAGGATGATATGATTGAAATTTAATTGTCCAATGAGTACTCCAACAACGCAACTTAGAGCAACTATAATTTTAAAAGCATTAGGTTTTTTAAAGTGTTGAGAAAAATAATCAGCCGCACCAGTAACAATACCTACAGCAGTTGTAAAACAAGCTAAGCTTACTAGTGCGCTTAAAAATACAGTTCCTACATTCCCTAAAGTTTGTGTGCTAATACCGCGTAATAAATCAGGTCGGGTAATATCACTTGGGTAGTTGTTGCCAAATTTTGCACCTAAGAAAATTAAGGAGATATAAATTAATGCTAAAGCAGTACCAGCCAATAAACTACTGCGAATTAACAAGTATCGTTTATCTTCGAACTTTTGATATCCTTTTAAATTCAATGAAATAATTAATACCCCTCCAATAACCATTCCGCCTATGGCATCAAAAGTTTGATACCCTTCTAAAAATCCTTTAAAAAATGCTTTGGAGCTATATGTGTTTAGAGTAATACCTGTGGTGTCTATAGCACAACCAATACCAACAATTACAATTAAAATACCAACAATTAACGGCGTCAAAATCTTCCCTAGAGTATCAATAATTTTCGATCTGTGACTTGCTACAAGATACACTAAGAAAAAATAGACTGTGCTTGTAAGTAAAGAGGGTAACTCTATATACGGAGTAATACTCATTTCGTGTGTTAATGCAGCGGTTCTGGGCGCTGGTATTGCAACGGCTATGAGGTATATTATAGCACAAAATAACAGACTAAATTTTGGAGATACTTTTTTACCAAAGTCATACATGCTTCCTTGTAATTTGGCATGTGCGTAAATGGCTAAAATAGGTAACACAACGCCAGATATTATAAAACCAAAACTCACCCATCCCCAAGCAGATTGTTGTTGTAAACCTAATAATGGAGGTAAGGTCAGGTTTCCTGCTCCAAAAAACATGGCAAATAAAGCTAAACCAATTAGTAGGGAATCTTTTTTGTTTTTGTGCATAAGGCAGTATTTTTGTGCTTATTGCGTTAAATGTAACAAAAATGATATTAGATTATAAAGGAACTAAGGTTTTTTATACTGATGAAGGTAAAGGAACAGCAGTTGTATTGCTGCATGGATTTTTAGAAAACTCTACAATGTGGCATGCAATAAAAGCTGAGTTACTAAAAAGAAATAGAGTGATTTGCATTGACCTGTTAGGGCATGGGCAAACAGAGTGTTTTGGTTATGTGCATTCAATGGATTTGATGGCAGAAGTAGTTTCAGAAGTGTTACAGCATTTAAAAATAAGACGTTCTATTTTCATAGGTCACTCTATGGGTGGGTACGTGGCGTTAGCATTTGCAGAAATGTATCCTGATAATGTAAAAGGCTTATGTTTGATGAATTCTACATCTAGAGCTGATAGCCCAGAACGTATTCAGTTGCGAAATAGAGCTATTGAAGCGGTGAAAACCAATTACAATAACTTAGTAAGAATGTCTATTAGCAATTTATTCAGACCCAAAAACAGAACATTATTTCAGGCAGAAATTAAAGCAGTAAAAAAAGAAGCATTGAAAACCCCTTTGCAAGGGTATATTGCTGCGCAAGAAGGTATGAAAATTCGTTTTGATCGAGAAGCTTTATTGCATTTTTCACCTTATCCTAAATTGATGATTATTGGTAAAAAAGATCCAGTATTAAATTATGAAGATTTACGAAATCAAGTAAAAGAGGCTCAGGTAGAAACCATAGAACTTCCTGATGGCCATATGAGTCATATAGAAAACCAGCAAGAAGTTCTAGTTGCTTTACAAGAATTTGTGAAACGATGTTAGTCTGGTATTGTGATTTTTAAAGCTTGTTTTTTGCTTCCGCGTCTTCCTGTAAAAATAATGTCTTTTCCATTATTATTTATAATCCCTCTACCCACCATAAATGGCACTTCAGAGTCGTTATCGTCTAAAATCTTTTTATACTCATAGTTACCGTCTTTGTCTAGGGTAATAGCATATAAATTAGATTTTTTTGCTTTAATACCTTTAAATTGTAAACGATCTCCTCTAATTCTTCTTATTTTATCTGAACAGTTAATAAAGAAATAAACTTTATCATTCTTATAACTTGTAGTAAAAGATAAGTAAGGAGAGTAACTACTTGCAGCTTGTTTTTTGTTGATATTTCTTGCCCAAAGTAATTTACCTTCTGCGTTTAATTTTAGGCTAATCATATCTCTAAAATGATAAGTGTATCTCCAGTATCCACCACCTTGTCCGTTACTCACATAGTGTGAAGTAATATAAAACTCTTCTGCGTTTACAATACATTCATTGTTGTCAGAAATATGAATACTTCTTAAATCTATATTCCTAAGTTCTTTGTCTTTATTTTTTCCGTATTTATCCTGAATAAACTGCTCTGTAAATGGAGAATAAACAGTTTTGGTTAAACTCATATCTGTTTTATCTATATCAAAATAAGCAACTCCTTTATATCGATAATCATTTTTATCAGAATAAAAACCAACACAAAATACTTCTCCGTTGTTAATAATAGTACTTAATGATCCTATGTATTTATCTTTAGAGTCAAAAACTAGTTTTGTTTTTTGATCATTTTTTATTTTATATAATTCGTATTGGTACTTACCACCATCTTTTTTCTTTTTCTTTTCTCTGGTAAATGATTTTCCTAAAAGTAATAAGGTGCCGTCTTCTTCGCTTACGTCAACATTTTGAAGTTGAAACTTTCTATCTTTTATATCTCGTTCAAAAACAGTTTCATATACTTTGTTTAAAGAGTTGTCAAACACATAAATATTATGTTTTTCAGTTTTCTCACCATTTAACTCAATTGTAAATGCAATGTACTCAGCATTTTTTGACATTGAGAAACTTCCGTAAGTATTACCATCATAAGTATTACCAAAACTAAAGAATTTAACCCCGCCAGCTTTTTTAATAGGAACCGATAATAATAATGTTCTTGTAAATGAAAAACTATTTAATGAAGATTTGTTTACATAATATTCTATTGCCTTGCCTTTTTTGTTATAAACATATTCTAATAGGCAAAGTTTGCCATCACTTAAAAAAGCTTCATCTATAGAACCTCTTTTTTTATCAACCTCAAAGTCATAATTATTTAGGAGCTTTAAGTTCTTATCATAATGTTCTATGTAATATCCTTTTTTGTAGCGTCTTCCTAAAATTATTCCGTCATTACCATCTTTTGTAGAGAAAGCTAATCCGGTAAATTTCTTTTTGTCTTTATAAACTTCAGTCAAGTTAATATCTAAAGGGATATCACCTTCTGCATCTACAGCTTGGGCATAAAAATTTTGTGTAAATAGCATTATTATTAATGCAAAAATAATTTTCTTCATAAGTGTTTTTTATTAGGTTTATTTTCCAGGAAAATCAGCTTTACGTTTTTCTAAGAAGGCAGTTGTTCCTTCTTTAAAATCTTCTGTACCGAAGCACACTCCAAATTGTGTGATTTCTGTTTCAAATCCGTTAACGCTATCATTGTAATTATCATTTACAGCTTTTATAGCATGAGCAATTGCTACTGATGAGTTTCGCATGATTTTACCTGCTATTTTTTGAGCTAATGGCAGTAGATCTTCTTGTGTTGTCACATGGTTTACTAAGCCACAATCTTTAGCTTCTTCAGCGCTAATCATTCCAGCAGTCATTATTAGCTCCATAGCTTTTCCTTTACCAACTAATTGAGGTAAGCGTTGGGTACCTCCGTAACCAGGAATAACACCTAAAGAGACTTCGGGTAATCCCATTTTTGCATTGTCACTAGCAATTCTGAAATGTGCCGCCATTGCCAATTCAAGTCCGCCTCCTAATGCAAAACCATTTACTGCAGCAATAACTGGTGTAGATAAGTTTGCTACAAAATCAAATAATAATTCTTGTCCGTTTTGAGCTAATTCTGCCCCTTGAGCAACAGAAAAGTCAGCAAATTCAGAAATATCTGCCCCAGCAACAAAGGCTTTTTCACCGCTTCCTGTTACAATAATTACTTTAACTGTAGAGTCTTCATTTAATGCTTTAAAAGCATTGTGAAGCTCTTGAATTGTAGCTTTGTTTAAAGCGTTAAGTTTTTTAGGACGGTTAATTGTTATAGTTCCAATACCGTTGTTGTGTTCTGCTAAAATGTTATTATAATCCATATTTATGATGTTTTGGGTAGGCTAACTGTAAACACAGTTCCTTTATGTTTTTCTGATGTAAATGTAATGCTTCCGTGGTAAGTTTCCACAATATTTTTTACCATAGCTAAGCCTAAGCCCATACCGCTTGATTTGGTGGTGAATTTAGGTTCAAAAATCTGAGTTCTATTTTCTTGATCTATCCCTATACCATTATCTGCAACGGTGATTTTTATAGAATTGTCTTGTTCCGTAACACAAACAGTTATTTTTGGCGTCTCATGACTTGAGGTGGCTTGAATGGCATTTTTAACCAGGTTCGTAATTACTCTAATGAGTTGAGTTCTGTCAAACACACCTATGATTTCTTCTTTAGTTGTTTCAAAAACAATATAATCTTTATTAAAAATATCTAAGGCCAACCGAATTACCTCAACAACATTTAAGGTTTCATTTTGTTGCACAGGCATTTTTGCAAAATTAGAAAAAGCCTCTGCAATAGTACTCATAGTGTCTATTTGCTGAATTAAAGTTTTTGAATATTCATCTATTTTTTGATGAATTTCAGGGTCTTCCGGATTGAATTTTCGCTGGAAACTCTGAATAGTCAATCGCATTGGAGTAAGTGGGTTCTTTATTTCATGTGCCACTTGTTTTGCCATTTCACGCCAAGCCTGTTCTCTTTCGCTCGTTGCTAATTTTACGGCACTCTCTTGAAGCTCATCAATCATACTATTATACGCAGTAACTAAGGTGCTTATTTCATGACTAATATTTTCTGTTTCAATTTTTGTATTGCGCTTGTCTAAGCGTGTTTGGTTTATTTTATGACTTATAGTAAGTAATGATTTTGTAATGTATTTTGATAAAAAATAAGCCAATACAATTGCAATGAGAAGTACTAATGAATATACAACGGCTAAACGCTTTAAAAATTCATCGAGTTCTCTTGAAATAAACTGATTGTCTTGAATATACGGTAAGGCTAAAATAGCCAGAGGCTTAAATTGATTGTCGGTTATATAAGTGTAAGAAGATTGAATAATTGTATCACCTTCATGAGTGAGGTTTACAAAACGTTTATTGATAGAGTTATTGAGTTCAGTTAGAATATGCTGAGGTAGTTGTTCCGGAGTAATATCTGTATATTCCCCTATAGATGAAGCGCTAGAAGCGATTAAAAAATTTCCATTTAAATCATATAGTTTAACTTCTAGGTTGTGTACATCTGCAAGTTCGTAGATGAAGCTTTTTTCTTTAAATATTAACGGGATATTTTTAGTTATTATCGGATAGGTAGTTTTGGCTTTTAATTGGTATTTAATTTGCTCTTTGAGAGTTTCCTCTTTTCTGACAAGCCTATCATTATGATATTCAATAGCTTCCTCATTATATTGATATATAGCAGTAATAGCCATTAGTACAGAGGCTAGTATCACCACAAAAATCATGGAAATAAAAATACGAAGGCGTAACGAAAGCTTTTTGATATTCATTACGTAAATATAACAATTATTATACCAGTTAGTTTTTTTCGCGGTAGCGTTTATATATTTTAAAAAGTACCATTAAAATTACGGATAGAGAAATGATACCTATCACCCCAAAAATCCAATTAATTTCATGACGAACAATGACTAAAAACACCACGGAAAATAAAATAACAGTAGCTCCTTCATTAAATAATCGCATATAGTTTGAGGAGTGCTTTACAATGCCTTTTTGTAACTGTTTGTATATCAGATGGCATTTAAAGTGGTATAAATAAAGTAAAACTACAAAGCCAAGTTTCACATGCATCCAAGGTAATTGTAATAATCCTGAATTGATATATAGTAAAGTTCCTGCAAAGATTAAGGTTAAAATTGCTGAAGGCCATGTGATGATATACCATAACCTATTGGCCATTATTTTTAGTTGTTCACCTATTATTTCTTTGTCTGGTGATGGTTTATGGCTGGCTTCAATTTGGTAAATAAATAGCCTAACTATATAAAATAATCCCGCAAACCAGGTTATTACAAATATTAGATGTAAGGCCTTGATGTAATTATAATATTCAGCCATTTGTAGATGCAATTACAGAGGTGTCACTCCATTCATTAATCCAGTTGCCTAATAATTCAGCCCAATCATCATTATCATTTAAACACGGAATGGTGTGAAAGGCTTCACCACCAACTTCTTTAAATAATTCGGCACCTTCCATGGCAATTTCTTCTAAAGTTTCTAAACAATCTGAAACAAATGCAGGGGTTACAACTACCATCTTTTTAGTGCCATTTAATCCAAAACGTTCAATTGTTCTGTCGGTATATGGTAACAGCCATTGGTCAAATCCTAATCGAGATTGGAATGAAGTACTGTAAGTCCCCTCTTTTAAGTTAAGTTGCTTAGCTACCATTTTAGTGGTTTCAAAACATTGATGACGGTAACAAAACTGATGTGCTTTAGAAGCTGTGTCACAACAACTACCGTCTATCTTACAGTGCGATTTTGTAATGTCTTGCTTTCTGATATGTCGTTCAGGCACACCATGATATGAAAATAATAAATGGTCGTACTCAATGTTTTCTAAACCTTTTTTTATTGAATTAGAAAGGACATTTATATAGCCATTTTTATTGTAAAATGCCGGTAAAGAACTAATCTTAAGGTTAGGGAAGTGTTCTTGTTGTAATTTGTCTGCCAACACCGTAATGGTTTCTGTAGTGGCCATTGCAAATTGCGGATAAAGCGGCATAATATACACTTCTGTAACGCCTTTGTCTACTAATTCTTGTAATCCGTTTTTTATAGTCATTGCCCCATATCTCATGGCTAATGCTACAGGTAATTGCGTATGAGATTGTACTTTCTCTTTTAGGCGTTCAGAAATTACAATTAAAGGCGATCCGTCTTTCCACCATATTTTTTGATAGGCTTCTGCAGATTTCTTAGGTCTGGTTTTTAAAATGATCCCTTTTACAATAAGCGCTCTTAATAAATAGTTGACATCTATAACGCGAGGATCCATCAGGAACTCATCTAAATATTTTTTTACATCTTTAGGATTTGTGCTATCTGGTGATCCTAAATTAACAAGTAAAACCCCTTTCATGTTATTGTTCTTGATTTAATGATTGAATGTATTTTTTTGGTGTGATACCAAATTTCTTTTTGAATGCCGCTATAAAATGACTTGAAGTACTGTAGCCAACTTGCAGACCTACTTCATTTACATTAACGGTGTTGGTTTCTAACAGTTTGCGTGCGTATTCCATTTTGTAGTTGAACAAAAAACTAAATACAGAATCACCATAAATTTGCTTGAAGCCTTCTTTTATTTTTTTCAGACTTAAACCTACTTCATCTGCTAATTCTTGTAGACTTGGTGGTTCGGCCATTCTGCTAATCACAATATCTTTAGCCTTTTTTATTTTCTGAACATAATCTTCATCAATTAAAAACGGACACTTTTCATTATTCGTTTCTTCATTTGTATTGAAAAACAAGCTTAGCAATTCATAAACTTTACCTTTAACATATAAGTTTTTAATAGAACTGTTTACGTTAAAGTTTAATATCTGATTTAAAACTATCGCCATTTGTGGTGTAGTTTGTCCGTCATCATAATATTTTTTTGTTTTGTTTTCATCACTTAAAAACGGGATGTAAGCTGCTTCTTGTGAAAATAAGGAATGAAATTTTTCTATGGATATAAGTACAGATATCACCCATGATTTTGAGCGTAACTCTAAGTTGACAGGTAGTTTTTTTATCGTGTTATACAAGAGCATATGTCTTGAGTCTAACACATCAAATGTGTAACTACTATCATTAAATATAAAACGAGAGCTACCTTTTATGCAAAAATGAAATTGAATGTAATTACTGTCGATGTCTTTTACAAAGTGCTGAATTTCATCGGTTTCATTCTTAGAAAGTAATACAAAAAAGCCTTTTTCTAGTTTTATTTCTGTCATGGTACTTTTATCGTTGTTTTTAGCCGTGGTAAAATCTCTATTTTTATATAGTTTATTTAGAATTGTTCTAAACAAATTGACTCTAAACGCTTTATAACGCTACAAAACTACACTTTTGAGAGGTTTTTTAAGACAAAAAGAGAAATAAAAAATAAAAATCGACATAAAAAGAACTTCTAGCGACACTTTTATTGAAAGCATAGTGATATTTTTGTATTCCATGAAAATGATTACTATGCAGCAAAGACCCGAGTCAAAAGGAGATACATTTTACGCCATAGGGCTAAGTTATAAAAAAGCAGACGCTAAAATAAGAGGAAAGTTTAGCTTAGACGCACAAAAAAAAGAAGCCTTATTACTGCAAGCTAAGGCAGAAGGCGTTTCAAATTTAATAGTAACCTCTACGTGCAACAGAACAGAGTTGTATGGTTTTGCACAACACCCATTTCAGTTAATTAAGCATTTATGTGAAAATACCAACGGAAGCGTAGAAGAGTTTCAAAAAGTGGCATATGTGTATAAAAGTAATGAAGCCATCAGGCATATGTTTAGGGTAGGAACTGGTCTGGATAGTCAAATATTGGGTGATTTTGAAATTATAAGTCAACTAAAAAACAGTTTTATACTCTCTAAAAAACACAATTTAGTTGATGCATACATGGAACGCTTGATAAACGAAGTTATTCGTGCAAGTAAGAAAATTAAAAATGAAACCGAAATAAGTTCGGGAGCAACTTCAGTATCATTTGCATCGGTTCAATATGTTTTAAATAATGTGGCCAATGTATCTGATAAAAACATATTGTTATTTGGTACAGGTAAAATAGGAAGAAATACGTGTGATAATTTAGTGAAACACATAGATAACAAGCATATTTCGTTAATCAATAGAACTAAGGACAAGGCAGAAAAAATAGCCGGAAAATTTGATTTAACAGTAAAAGACTATTCAAATTTACAAGCAGAAATTCAACAGTCAGATATTTTAATTGTCGCAACTGGAGCTCAGCAACCTACTGTTGATAAGGAGGTGTTATCGTCTACCAATAAAGAATTGTTAATATTAGATTTATCAATTCCTAAAAACGTGTCAGACGATGTGTTAGAACTTCCAAACGTTACCTTAGTACATTTAGATGACTTGTCAAAAGTAACAGATGATACTTTGGAAAAGCGTAAAGAGCATTTGCCACAAGCCGAGTTGATTATAAGTGAAGTAAAGTCCGATTTTTTAGCATGGTTAGAAACCCGAAAATTTGCGCCAACAATTAAAGCGTTAAAATCTAAGCTGCAAGAAATAAAATCAGAAGAAATAGATTTCCAACGTCGTAAAAGCAATGACTTTAATGAAGCGCAAGCAGAAGTGTTGTCAGACAGAATAATACAAAAAATCACGAAACACTTCGCTAATCACTTAAAAGCTGATGATACAGCAACTGGTGAAAGTATTGAAATGATTCAGAAAGTATTCCAACTCTAATTTCATGAACAAAGTAATAAGAATAGGTACGCGCGATAGTCAGTTGGCTTTATGGCAAGCAGAAACTGTACAGCAGAAGCTAGAAAACTTAGGGTATAAAACAGAGCTTGTTCCGGTGAAATCTACAGGTGATGTCGTGTTAGACAAGCCATTATATGAGTTAGGAATAACAGGTATATTTACTAAAACCTTAGATGTAGCCATGTTAAATGGCACGGTTGATATTGCAGTACATTCAATGAAAGACGTGCCAACAATATTGCCAATAGGTATTAGGCAATCGGCAGTATTAACACGCGCCAATTCTATGGATATTTTGGTGCATAAAGGCTTAGAGTTTTTAGAAGCAGAAGGAACAATTGCAACTGGAAGTTTACGCCGAAAAGCACAATGGTTACATAAGTATCCAAATCATAAAGTTGTTGATTTACGGGGCAACGTTAATTTGCGTTTACAGAAGTTAAACGATAACGATTGGGGAGGCGCAATTTTCGCAAAGGCTGGGTTGGAACGCATAGAGGTTTTACCAGAGAATTACATCGATTTGAGTTGGATGGTGCCGGCACCAGCTCAAGGAGCGGTTGTGGTACATACTATGACAGACGATGATTTTACCACGGAAGCTGTAGCTAAGTTAAATGACATTAACACAGAAATGTGTACTGCTGTAGAGCGTGAATTTTTAAGAGAATTGGAAGGTGGTTGTACAGCACCAATTGGGGCTTTGGCAACTATTGAAAATAATTTAATGTCTTTTGAAGGTGTATTATTCTCATTAGATGGTGAGCAAAAAATAGAAGTTGCTCTTAAAGATATTCCTGTTTCTGAAATTAAGAATATGGGAAAACAAAGCGCGCAAGAAGTATTGTCTAACGGTGGTAAGGAGTTAATGCAGCAAATAAGAGCAGAGCTCAAATAAATTGTAATGAAGAGCATAAAAGTTCTATCTACTAAACAACTCTCTTCAGAGCAACAGCAAAAGTTAGATGATGCTATGTTTGACCTAGAAATGTATGATGCTATTTCAATCAAACAATTACCTTATGAGAATTCTGATGAGGTAGAAAACGCCATTATTACAAGTCAGAATGCAGCGCAAAGTATTATAGATGGAAACACTCAAATTAAGCAAGTGTTTTGTGTAGGTCAAAAAACGGCTAGCCTATTAAAATCTCAAAATTACAATGTGGTTAGAATAGCTGAAAACGCATTGGTTTTGGCAAAATGTATAGTAAAAAACTATAAAAATGACGATTTTACGTTCTTTTGTGGGAATATCCGTCGTGATGAGTTGCCAAATGTATTGACGGAAAACTCTATCAGTTTTAATGAACAAGTGGTTTATGAAACCAGTCTGAAGTCTCAAAAATTTAATAAAAGTTTCGATGCCGTTTTGTTTTTTAGTCCAAGTGCAGTTCAGAGTTATGTGCAAGACAATTCATTAACTAATTCATTAGCGTTCTGTATAGGAAATACAACAGCGGAAGAAGCTAAATTACATTGCTCAGAAGTGGTTGTCGCTACTAGCCCAACAATAGAAGATGCAATTACAGCTCTTGTAGAGCATTTCAAAAGCTAAATAGTATCATCTTTCCTATAAATTGCTTATTTTCGCGTACTTATAAAATAAACAAGAAAATGAGTACGAAGTTTACCGAATACAAGGGGCTTAACTTGCCAAATGTTGCTGATGAAATATTAAAATTCTGGG
>JBMYYK010000036.1:0-20347 GCA_049609325.1 Flavobacteriaceae bacterium
TCGTCGGGCTCATAACCCGAAGGTCACTGGTTCGAGTCCAGTTCCCGCTACTAAGTAAGAGTAATCAGAAATGGTTACTCTTTTTTTGTGGGGTAAATTTGAAACAATTTTATATGTAGCATAAAGCTTTATAGTATATTTGCACAAACAGTTGTATTGATTATATGGAGCATAAAGCAGGTTTTGTAAATATTATAGGTAATCCAAACGTAGGTAAATCAACCTTGATGAATGCCTTTGTGGGTGAAAAATTATCTATCATCACGTCTAAAGCGCAAACTACTCGTCATCGAATTTTGGGTATTGTAAATGGAGACGATTTTCAGGTAGTGTTATCAGATACGCCTGGAATCATAAAACCAGCATATGAGTTACAATCATCCATGATGGATTTTGTAAAAACGGCTTTTGAGGATGCTGATGTGTTAATTTATATGGTGGAAATAGGGGAACGTGCCTTAAAAGACGAAGCCTTTTTTAATAAAATAGCACATTCAAAAATTCCAGTATTATTGCTGCTTAACAAAATAGATGCGTCTAATCAAGAGGTGTTAGAAGACCAAGTGCAATATTGGGCAGAAAAGGTGCCTACGGCAGAAATATACCCGATATCTGCATTAGAAAACTTTAATGTTCCTGAGGTGTTTGAACGTATAGTAGAGTTGCTGCCAAACTCACCAGCATATTACCCTAAAGATCAATTAACAGACAAACCAGAACGCTTTTTTGTAAACGAGTGTATTAGAGAAAAAATATTACTGAATTACAAAAAAGAAATTCCGTATGCTGTTGAAGTAGAAACCGAAGAGTTTTTAGAAGATGATGATATCATCAGAATGCGTGCAATAATTATGGTAGAGCGCGATACTCAAAAAGGTATAATTATTGGGCATAAAGGTGCTGCGCTAAAACGTGTAGGAGTTGAGGCAAGAAAAGATCTAGAGAAGTTTTTTGGCAAGCAAGTGCATTTAGAATTGTATGTAAAAGTTAACAAAAACTGGCGCTCTAATGCCAATCAGTTGAAACGCTTCGGATATAATCAAAAATAAATTTAATGAGCTTGGCGTAATGTGTCGCGCATAAAATGATGTTGGTTTAACATTGTAGGAATATTCTTTTTCTTATTCATCTGACCAATAGCGTATAAGGTAAACCAAGCAATAATCAATAAGGCGTAAATAACAGATTGCGCAATGACAGGTCGGTTTAAATTCCAGTTTGTGTACATCCAAATGCTATTACCTAAAAATAGCATCACAATAACAAAATGAAGAAACATAAACAATGTCCAAATTGTTGGGTTCGGACCAAACAGTCCTTTAATAGTACAGTGTTGCTCATCTAAAGGTAAAATTTCTAAGTGCAATTGAGGCGAAGAAAACTGTTGCTCAGATTTTGGTTGTCTAATGAACACATGGTTGTCTACTCTGCTTACTAGAAAATCTGATTGTGAAGTTTTGGTGCTTTCAAAAGCAGACAAAACAACAGTATGAGATAAATTATGCGTAAAATTAAACCGAGGTCTTAATATAGTATCATTGAGTTCCTTGTTAGCTAAAGGCATGCTTTTTTTTGACTGAAGATACAATTTTTAATTGATTCACTAATTTTTAAAAAATTAAATGACTTTTTGCTCAAGGATATTCAGTACTTTTGCAAAAAATTAGTTGAGATAATTGTCTGATGAATAGACGTTATCTGTAAACAATAGTAAAGAATATGGGTAATATAGTTGCAATTGTAGGACGACCAAATGTTGGGAAATCAACATTGTTTAATCGTTTAATACAAAAACGAGAAGCTATAATAGATTCTGTTAGTGGTGTAACACGCGATCGTCATTACGGAAAATCAGATTGGAACGGGAAAGAGTTTTCTGTAATTGACACTGGAGGATATGTAGTAGGAAGTGATGATATTTTTGAAGCAGAAATTGATAAGCAAGTTGAATTGGCTATTGATGAGGCTGATGCAATCATTTTCATGGTAGACGTTGAGTCTGGTATCACAGGTATGGATGAAGAGGTGGCCAATTTATTACGCCGAGTAAACAAACCTGTGTTATTAGCAGTAAATAAAGTAGATGCAGCAAACAGGTTGAATGACGCCGCTGAGTTTTACAGTTTAGGATTGGGAGAATTTTACCCGTTAGCAAGTATTAGCGGTAGTGGTACAGGTGACTTGTTAGATGCCTTAGTAGAAGTACTTCCAGAAGTGGAAGAAGAAGAGGAGTCAGAGTTGCCTCGTTTTGCGGTTATTGGGCGTCCAAACGCCGGAAAATCATCTTTTATCAATGCATTAATTGGAGAAGATCGTTATATCGTTACAGATATCGCAGGTACAACTAGAGATTCTATAGATACTAAATACAACCGTTTTGGGTTCGAGTTTAATTTGGTAGATACTGCGGGTATTCGTAGAAAAGCTAAAGTAAAAGAAGATTTAGAATTTTATTCTGTAATGCGTTCAGTACGTGCTATTGAATATAGTGATGTGTGTTTATTAGTTGTAGATGCTACACGTGATTTTGATTCTCAAGTGCAAAATATCTTTTGGCTAGCGGTAAAAAACAGTAAAGGGATTGTCATTTTAGTTAATAAATGGGATTTGGTAGAAAAAGACCATAAAACTACTAAAGCCTATGAAGCGCATATAAGAGAGCAAATAGCACCATTTACTGATGTGCCAATTATATTTATGTCTACAGTAACTAAACAGCGTATCTATAAAGCTATAGAAACTGCGGTGGAAGTGTTTCAAAATAGAAGTAAGAAAATTCAAACGAGTAAGTTTAATGATACGATGTTGCCAATTATAGAGCACACGTCTCCACCAGCTTATAAAGGTAAGTTTATAAAAATTAAGTATTGCATGCAATTGCCTACAAAAACACCACAGTTTGTGTTTTTCTGTAATTTACCGCAATATATCAGAGACGGATACAAACGTTTTATAGAAAACAAATTACGAGAGCATTACGGCTTTTCTGGAGTGCCAATTAAAATATATTTCAGAAAAAAGTAATAATTAAAAAAGCGCTATCAATTCAGATGGCGCTTTTTTTAATCTAGATGCTCTTTAAATTTTAGCAATTCGGTTTTTATATGTTCTAATTTTCGGATAATTTCAAAGTTGTGCAAGGTCTTTCTCTTTTCATCCTTCAAGTGAGTTTTGGCACCATCAAGAGTATACCCTTTGTCTTTTACCAAATAGAATATAAGTTCTAAGTTTTTAATGTCTTCTGGTGTGAATTTCCGATCACCTTTGGCATTTTTTTTAGGTTTTAAAACGTCAAATTCTTTTTCCCAAAATCGTATCAGAGAGGTGTTAACGCCAAATGCTTTAGCCACTTCTCCAATTTTATAATATCGTTTTTCAGGAAGATTGATGTGCATTAGTCAAAAGATTGGTTTTCTTGAGCGGCTTTTTCAAGCATAATTTCGTATTCTTCTGCAGATAAGTCACCGTGGTAGAAGTTTACAGGATTTATCGGTTTTCCGTTTTTATGCACTTCATAGTGTAGGTGTGGCCCCGATGATAATCCTGAGTTCCCTACATAACCAATAATATCACCACGTTTTACTTTTTTACCTTTACGTGTGTTAAATTTCTGCATGTGTCCATATTTGGTTACATAGCCATATCCATGATCTATATAAACCGCTTTACCTAAAGCCCCAGAGCGTTTAGCTTGGGTAACAACACCGTCACCTGTAGCGTAAATAGGTGTTCCTTTCTTTGCAGTAAAATCCATACCATGATGCATTCTTCTATACTTTAAAATAGGATGTATACGCATTCCGTAGCCTGAAGCCATACGGGTTAAATCTTTATTTTGTACAGGTTGTATTGCCGGTATCGCTTTAAGAAGATCTTCTTTATCTGTAGCTAACTTTTCAATTTCGTCTAAAGATCTAGATTGGACTTCAATCTCTTTGATAAGCCGATCTACTCGTTTAGAAGAAGTAATGATAAGTTCTGAATTTCCAGTACCCTCAAGGTTTTTATAGCGGTTTACACCACCAAACCCTGCTTTGCGTTGTGTTAGTGGAATTGAATTTGCTTCAAAATGTACGCGATAAATATTCTCATCTCTATCGGCTATGTTTTGCATAACGCGCTCAGCAAGTTCAACACGCTTATTTAAATTGGCGTAATTTAATTTTAAGTTTTCATTCTCTCTTATGAGAATTTTTTCTTTTGGCGATTCAATATAACTTGAGACCATCACATAGCTAAAAAATCCAAATAAAGCTGCCGCTGAAAGGAACAAAAGTGAAAAGGTAAATGTGCGCCCTTTTTTTCTTTCTACCTTTCTATAAGAAAGCGTTTCAGAATCATAATAATATTTTACTTTAGCCATAAGATTAAATGTACTATTTTTGTGCGTTTAGAATACTAACGACATGCAAATATAAAAATTGTTTTTGTTAGATAGAACTTTATAAGTTAAGCATACTATGAAATCTCAAGAAATACGTTCAAGGTTTTTAAACTTTTTCGAATCTAAATCACATAAGGTGGTGCCTTCTGCACCAATGGTCTTGAAAAATGACCCAACACTGATGTTTACTAATGCCGGAATGGTGCCTTTTAAAGAGTATTTTTTAGGGCAGAAAAAAATAGTAAATGCGCGTGTTGCTGATTCTCAAAAATGTTTACGTGTTTCTGGTAAACATAACGATTTAGAAGAAGTAGGAAAGGATACCTATCATCACACAATGTTTGAGATGTTAGGGAACTGGAGCTTTGGCGATTATTTTAAAAAAGAGGCTATTGCTTGGGCATGGGAGTTGCTAACTGAAGTTTACAACATTGATAAAGATATTCTTTACGTTACAATTTTTGAAGGAGATGACAATGAAGGCTTAGCAAAAGATACCGAAGCGTATGATTTTTGGAAAGCGCATATTGCAGAAGACCGTATTTTATTAGGTAATAAGAAGGATAATTTCTGGGAAATGGGTGCGCAAGGACCTTGTGGGCCTTGTTCAGAAATCCATATTGACATTCGCTCAGAAGAAGAAAAAGCAAAAGTACCTGGTGCATCATTGGTAAACTTAGATCACCCTCAGGTTGTAGAAGTATGGAATTTAGTATTCATGCAATACAATAGAAAGGCAGATGGTTCGTTAGAAAACCTGCCAGCTACACATATAGATACAGGTATGGGTTTTGAGCGTTTATGTATGGCGTTACAAGGCGTAAAATCTAATTATGATACAGATGTATTTACACCGTTAATTAGAGAGATTGAAACTATTACTGGTGTAAAATATGAAGATACAGATAAGGTAAATGAGTCTACTGATGTTGCAATTAGAGTTATTGCAGATCATGTACGTGCTGTAGCGTTTGCTATAGCAGACGGGCAATTACCAAGTAATACAGGTGCCGGTTATGTGATTAGAAGAATTTTAAGACGAGCAATACGTTACGGATTTACCTTCTTAAATCAGAAAGAACCATTTATTTATAAATTGGTGGAAACTTTAAGTGCGCAAATGGGAGAGGCATTCCCGGAAATTAAAGCGCAAGAAATTTTAGCACAAAATGTAATTAAAGAAGAAGAATATTCATTCTTAAAAACATTAGAACAAGGACTATTATTATTAGATACTATTGTTGCAGGTACAAATGGCAAAGAAGTGTCTGGTAAAAAAGTTTTTGAATTAAAAGACACTTATGGTTTTCCTGAGGATTTAACGGCATTAATTCTTTCAGAAAAAGGCTATACGTATAATGAAGAAGACTATAAAATAGCTTTAAAAGAACAACAAGATAGAGGGCGTCAAGCAACCGCAATAGAAACTGACGATTGGCAAATTCTTAGTAATGATGATGAAGAGGAATTTGTAGGCTATGATACTTTAGAGGTAGATGTGAAACTAACGCGTTATAGAAAAATTTCTACCAAAAAAGATGGTGATCAATACCAACTAGTGTTTAACATGACGCCGTTTTATCCAGAAGGTGGTGGACAAGTTGGTGATAAAGGGTATATCGAAACCTCTAACGGAGATGTCATTTACGTGTTAAATACAAAAAAAGAGAATAATTTAATTATCCACTATACTAAAAACCTACCAGAGAATCTTAATGAGACGTTTAAGGCAGTAGTAGATAAAGAAGCTAGAGCGTTATCAGCAAGTAACCATACGGCAACACATTTGTTGCATCAAGCTTTGCGCACAATTTTAGGAACTCATGTAGAGCAGAAAGGATCGTTGGTAAGTCCGAAGCATTTGCGATTTGATTTTTCTCATTTTTCAAAAGTAGACGCAGACCAATTACAAGAGGTAGAAGATTTTGTAAACGCAAGAATACATGAGAATTTAAAATTAGAAGAGCAGCGTAATATTCCAATGCAACAAGCAATTGATGAAGGTGCTGTGGCTTTATTTGGAGAAAAATATGGTGACAGTGTTCGTGCTATTCGTTTTGGGCAGTCAATGGAATTGTGTGGAGGAACACACGTAGCTCAAACAAGTGATATTTGGTATTTCAAAATTAAGTCTGAAGGTGCAGTTGCTGCTGGAATTAGACGTATTGAAGCCATAACCAATAAAGCGGTAGGCGGGTATTTTGAAACTATTGAAAAAGAATTTGATGCTGTGAAGCAAGTGCTGAAAAATGCTAAAAACCCTGTAAAAGCAATTTCAACATTACAAGATGAAAATACAGCTTTAAAAAAACAAATTGAACAGTTACTCAAAGAAAAAGCAGGAAACTTAAAAGGCGATTTGAAAAATGAAATCACAGATATTAATGGGATTAATTTTTTAGCTAAAAAAGTTGATTTAGATGCTAAAGGAATTAAAGATTTAGCGCATGAGTTGGGTGGTGAGTTAGATGATTTATTTTTGTTCTTTGGTGCAGAAAATGACGGAAAAGCAACGTTAACTTGTTATATATCTAAAAACTTAGTGTCTAGCAAAGATTTACATGCCGGAACAATTGTAAGAGAGTTAGGAAAGCACATTCAAGGAGGCGGAGGCGGACAGCCATTTTTCGCAACAGCAGGTGGTAAAAATCCAGATGGAATTGATGCAGCTCTTGAGGCTGTGAAAGCATATTTAAATTAATTGATCATCCCGCTATTTAGCGGGATTCTTTTTTACAATGGAGTTTAGAACACAAGTACCAGTACAGAAACAAGACACTAATTTAATTGACTACATGTCAAAAGTGTTGTTGACAGGTTCTTGCTTTTCTGAAAATATTGGCGATAAATTATCGTATTTTAAGTTTCAGTCACAAGTTAATCCGTTCGGAATTTTATTTCATCCTAAGGCCATTGAAACATTTATTGATAGAGTGATCAATCAGAAGTTCTATTCAGAAGATGAATTGGTGTTTCAGAATGACCTCTACCATTGTTTTGATGCGCATTCTTGTTTGAGTAATCCTAATAAGGAGGATCTATTGAGTGATTTGAATTCAATTCTTACCTCTACTTTTGAACAGATACATACGACTACCCATGTAATACTTACTTTAGGAACGGCATGGGTTTATGAGTATAAAGAGACTGAAAAAGAAGTTGCTAATTGCCATAAAATTCCACAGCGAGAATTCAATAAAAAATTATTGTCTGTAGCAGAAATTAGAAACTCTTTATTGAATATTGAAAAACTAATAAGGTTAGTAAATTCAAAAATTAAAATAATTTATACAGTGTCTCCTGTACGTCATTTAAAAGACGGTTTTGTGCAAAATCAGCAAAGTAAATCACATTTGTTAACTGCAATTCATCAATTCTTAAGTCAAAAATTGGCAATCAATAATCTTAAATCATCTTATTTTCCGTCATATGAAATTATGATGGATGAGTTAAGAGATTATCGTTTTTATGCCGCTGACATGGTTCATCCTAACCAAGTAGCTGTAGATTATATTTGGAAACGATTTGTTGAGGCTTGGGTGTCTGAAAAATCTTTACACACAATGAAAGCGGTAGAGGTGATTCAAAAAGGATTGGCACATAAACCGTTTAATCCAAATTCTGAACAGCACCAGAAATTTATTGAACAGTTAGACATAAAAAAGGAAAACCTGATTAAAGATTTTCCTTTTATGCAGTTTTAATAAAAGCCTCAAGTCAAGTGAGCTTGAGACTTTTTGTGTTAGTTTAATAATGCCATCCCGCTCTCTATTAAATGTCTAATATCTTTGCGGGTGGTTTTAAGTTCTTGTAATCTATCTGTAAGCTGTTCTTTTAACGCAGTATTCTGTTTGGCTGATACGAGTTCTAATAACTCTAAAGTCAGTAACCAATCGTCTTTATAATTGTTTTTTAAAGTATTGAATATAACCTTGATTGTATCCTCAGAATATGAATTATTAATTCTTAGATCTCTCACGTCGCTATAAAGCTTTTCAAGCTCTGCAGTAGCGCTATCTTTTATAGGTTTAATAGTCTTGGTGTCGGAAACATGATAAAGATTATTAAAAGACCTAAAGTCTGCACTACCTGCATATGCTGAAATCACCTCAGAACCCACTGCTAAATCAAAAGTGCCATATTCTGGTTTAAATAATATTTCGTCATGGTATTTTACGGTACAATCTTCAAATTGAATTAATATCAGTTTTCCGTTTATGTTTCTAATTCCAGTTACGTTTAAGCCTTCAACGGTAATACCACTTTCATATTCGAAAAAAATTCGTTTACCGTCATAAAAGTTATAAGCTTTTAGGTCTCTTGGTCCCATATCTTCAATGGCAAGACTAATACCTTTAAGTTTGCCTATTGGAGAGCTAAAACCATGAGGGTGAGCTTCTATGCCGTGGCCAATTAATTCTTTTTCTCTATTAGCTAATGCAGTTGGCCCTTCCGTTTTAAAGAACACCACATTGTTGTCTTCATCAGTAATCATTTGAGTGAATTTACCAGATATTTGTAATCCAGTATTCAGCTCAATGGTTCCAATTTTTTTAGAATCAATAAGTTTTTGTAAGCCTCTAAATCCACCTTTTCGTAAAGCCATACTACGTGAAAATTCTTCTAAAACTTCCATTAAATACGCAAAATCTGGTGTAACGAACAGTTGAGGTTGCGGTTTAGTAATGTCGAACTCTTGATGAGCTGCTTTTATGGAGTATGGAATTTTTGTAACATTATCTGTCATACACCATTCGCTTTCTCCAATAGATGATAATAACCCAGCACCATAAATTTTCGGGTTCTCAACAGTACCAATCATACCGTATTCTACAGTCCACCAGTGTAAGTTTCTAATTTGTGCCATTTCTGATAACGGCACTTTTTTGTTTTGTAATTCGTTTACTAAATCTTCTGCGGCACTAATTTCAATCTCTGTAGAGTTTGGTGCTTCTTTTAAAATAGACAAGTTTCTTACGGCCTCATACATGTCATTATCATGGGCTGATAAAATTGCTTTTGCACCTATTTCTCCAAATCGTCTTAAATATTCAGCATAATCTGGGTTCGCAATTATTGGAGCATGACCAGCAGCTTCATGAATAATATCTGGAGCTGGGGTGTATTCAATATTTTCTAATTGACGAATATCTGACGCAATAACGAGCACTTTATAGGCTTGAAATTCCATAAAAGCGTTTGGCGGGATGAAGCCATCTACAGCTACAGCAGCCCAGCCAATTTCTTTTAAAATTCTATTCATACCGTACATGCTTGGAATGTGATCGATATCAATACCTGTCATTTCCAAACCTTTGGTATAGGAGTCATGTGCAACCGAACTCAGATAGGATACATTTTTACGCATTACAAAACGCCACACTGCTTGATTAATTGGTGAATAATCACTGTAATCTTGTGGCTTAATAAATTGTTTTAAATGTGGTGGTAACCTATCAATTAATGGGTTCGTTTCAATGGTTGCTTTCATGACATATGTTTATTTTTTTAGTTAGGCTAACAAAGCTATGAATTTATAGGAAAGATGCATGGTTATTAAGAATGATTTATGATTTCGCTAATTTATTCAATACCTTAGCGTTTCAACTATTATTTATTGTGTATTTTGAAGGTGTCAGAACGTAAAAAAGAAATCATTGCTACTGCAGAAATTCTATTTAAGGAGAAAGGCTATAGTGCAGTAACTATGAGAGATATTGCTTTAGAAATGGGGATTAAAGCTGCGAGTTTATACAACCATATCAAATCTAAACAAGAAATTTTATCAATCATTATCTTATCTTTAGCAGAAGAATTTACTTCAGGAATGACTGCTATTGTCACGTCTAATAAGACAACTGTAGAGCAGTTGCAAGACATTATTTCATTGCATGTGGCAATCACCACTAACCATCCGCATGGTATGGCGTCATTAAATGCAGATTGGATGCATTTAGAGGAGCAATTAGAGTATTATTTGAAACTCCGTGAAAATTACGAAAACAACTTTCGCCAGGTCATTGTTAAAGGCATTGCGAATAATGAAATTTCTGATATGAATCCGGAAGTAATTCTGTTTTCTATTCTCTCAACATTGCGTTCATTGTATTTATGGATTCCTAAAAAAGAAGAAGTTGATCTTAAAGTTTTAGATGCTAATTTGAGTCACGTACTACTTAAAGGGGTGGTTGTTTAAAATGGGTTTAACAAATAATATAATAATAAATTTGCACGACTAACTAACAATTGTTAGTTTTGGAAAAATTGATAAAACTTATGGCTGATTTTCAAAAATTAGTAGTTAAAGATATTTATAAAGAAACCAAAGATACAGTTGCGGTTACATTTGATGTGCCAGCAGATCTTCAGAGTGAGTTTCAGTATAAACAAGGGCAACATTTAAATTTAAAGAAAGATATAAACGGCGAAGATGTAAGGCGTTCATATTCTTTATGTACAAGTCCGATTGAAAATAAGTGGCAAGTTGCCATAAAGCAAATTAAAGGTGGCGTGTTTTCTACCTACGCCAATGAAGAGCTAAAAGTAGGAGATGTCTTAGAAGTTTCTGCTCCTGACGGGAAGTTTTGTGTTGAAGTAGATGCATCAAAACCTAAGCATTATATCGTATTTGCAGCAGGAAGTGGAATTACTCCAATTCTGTCAATAATAAAAACCCATTTAGCGTTAGAGCCAGAAGCAACTGTGCAATTGTTTTACTTGAATAGAAAAGTGAAAAGTATTATCTTTAAAGAAGAAATAGAAGCGCTTAAAAACAAACACTTAGGTAGGTTTGAGGTGTTTTACTTTTTAACTAAAGAACAACGTGGTATTCCATTATTGAATGGGCGATTTACCTCTGAGAAATTGCAAAAACTAACACAAAAAGTAATTGATGTCCCTTCTGTGGATGAGTGCTTTTTATGCGGGCCTGAAGAAATGATTTTCTTAATTAGAGATGAATTGGTAGCTGCAGGGTTAGCAAAAGATAAAGTGCATTTTGAGTTGTTTAATGCGGGCAATACCGAAGCAGATAAAAAGCACATAGCTGAGGTGTTAGAACACCAAGCAGACCATACTGAAGTGACTATTATTGATGGCGATAAAGAATTCCATTTTGAAATGGATGTAGCCGATCATGATAACATTTTAGATGCTGCACTTGCTAGTGATGCTGATTTACCTTTTGCTTGTAAAGGAGGGGTGTGTTGTACGTGTAGAGCTAAAGTAATTGAGGGTGAAGTAGAAATGAAATTGAATTACGGGTTAGAACCAGACGAAGTGGAGGCAGGATATGTATTAACATGTCAGGCTGTGCCAACAACAGATAAAGTAGTCGTAGATTTTGACGCATAAATAATTGTTTGTAGCCTAATGCTATAAACGAAAAGCTTATTAAGATATGAGTGAAGCAGAATTAAAAAAATTAGAAATAGCTTTTGAGCAAAAAATCTCAGATGACGTTCGCATAGAACCGAAAGATTGGATGCCAGAAAAGTATAGAAAAACACAAATTAGACAGATTTCTCAACATGCACATTCAGAAATAATCGGAATGTTGCCAGAAGGAAATTGGATCACACGTGCACCCTCTTTACGTCGTAAAGTTGCATTACTAGCAAAAATACAAGATGAAGCTGGTCATGGGTTATATTTATACAGTGCGGCAGAAACTTTAGGGGTTTCTAGAGATGAATTGTATGAGCAATTACACACAGGTAAAGCTAAATATTCTAGTATCTTTAACTACCCAACCATTACTTGGGCAGATATGGGTGCAATAGGGTGGTTGGTTGATGGTGCAGCAATTATCAATCAAATCCCTTTAATGAATACCTCATACGGACCATATGCAAGAGCTATGGTGCGTGTGTGTAAAGAAGAAAGTTTTCACCAACGTCAAGGGTTCGAAATCATGCTGAAATTAGCCAATGGAAGCGAAGAGCAAAAAGATATGGCTCAAGATGCTTTAAACAGATGGTGGTGGCCAGCATTAATGATGCTAGGGCCTACAGACGCGGAGTCTGTACACACAGCACAATCGTTACGATGGAAGCTGAAACGAAAAACTAACGACGAATTACGTCAACAGTTTATTGATCAAACAGTGCCTCAATCTGAAGTGTTAGGGTTGACTATTCCTGATCCAGATTTAAAATGGAATGAAGAGCGTCAAAGTTATGATTTTGGTGCTATTGACTGGGATGAGTTCTGGCAAGTAGTAAAAGGTCATGGTCCTTGTAATAAAGAGCGTTTAAACGCTAGAGTTAGTGCATGGGAAAGAGGAACTTGGGTTCGTGATGGAGCCATGGCACACGCCGCTAAAAATGAAATTAAAAAAGCAGTATAATTCTCTTTAAGAGATTCAAAAAGAATAAAGATGAAAAATAATTGGCCTCTTTGGGAAGTATTTATAAGAAGTAAAAACGGACTAGAACATAAGCATTGTGGGAGTTTACACGCCTCTGATGCTGAAATGGCATTAGAAAATGCAAGAGACGTCTATACACGCAGAATGGAAGGTGTTAGTATTTGGGTAGTAGAATCAAAAAATATTACAGCATCTAACCCTGAAAATAACGGTGAAATGTTTGAGCCTGCACAAGATAAAGTATACAGACACCCGACATTTTATAAATTACCAGACGAATTAAAACACATGTAATGAAAAACGAAAATTTATATAATTACATATTAGGTGTAGCAGATAATTCTTTGATTTTAGGACAAAGAATGGGAGAATTATGTGGGCATGGTCCAAGTCTAGAAACTGATATTGCCTGCACAAATGTTTCTTTGGATTTATTTGGTCAAGTAAGAAGTTATTTTCAATATGCGGCAGAACTTACAGGAGAAGGTAAAACTGAAGATGATATAGCCTTTTTAAGAAGAGAACGCCAATATAAAAACGTGCTATTAGTAGAACAACCAAATACAGATTTTGCATACACAATTGTTCGTCAGTTTTTATTTGATGTATACCACTTGATGTTTTTACAAGATCTACAAAGTAGTAAAGACGATACCTTGGCGGCTATTGCAAAAAAATCAATTAAGGAAGTGAGTTATCATGAAAGATTCTCTACTGATTGGGTAATTCGTTTGGGTGACGGAACAGAAGAAAGTAACCATCGTATACAAGCTGCTGTAAATAGTTTATGGACGTATACCGATGAGTTATTCCATCAAACAGATGCTGATAAAACTATGGTTGAAGCAGGTGTAGGAGTGGATGTAACTGCACTAAAAAACGCCTATTACACCAAAGTGAATTCTGTGTTGGAAAAAGCAACAATTGATATTCCAGAATCAAAGTGGTTTCAAAAAGGAGGTAAAAACGGAGTGCATACCGAGCATTTAGGTTATATCTTAGCAGATATGCAATACATGCAACGTACCTACCCTGGAATGGAATGGTAATTTAGACGTAATGACAATAGACATCCCAATAATAGACAAAAAACTGTACCCGATTTTGGAACAAATTTCTGATCCGGAAATTCCGGTATTGTCTATTTTAGAGATGGGGGTGGTGCGTTCAGCACAATTAATAGATGATATTGTTCAAGTCGTTATTACACCAACGTATTCTGGTTGCCCAGCAATGGATGTTATAGGAGACGATATTAAAGCTGCATTAAAAAATGCCGGTTTTGATGCTGAAGTAAAATTAGTGCTATCTCCAGCTTGGACAACAGATTGGATTACTGAAAAAGGGAGAAAAGCGTTATTAAAATATGGTATTGCCCCGCCCTTAGATGCCGATGCTGATAAAGAAGCATTGCTTGGAAATAAAAAACATGTGGCTTGTCCGCAGTGCGGTTCTAAAAACACGAAAATGATAAGCCAGTTCGGCTCAACGGCTTGTAAAGCTTTTTTTCAATGTGAAGACTGTTTAGAACCATTTGACTACTTTAAGTGTTTAAAATAAAATGAACCATTCCTGCAATAGCAGGAATTGGTGTTTATAAGAGATATGAATTCAATAGAATTAAAAATAGAAAATAACGTTGCGTTTTTGGCGTTGAATCGTCCAGATGTATTCAATAGTTTCAATAGAGAAATGGCTTTGAGTCTGCAACAAAAATTAGATGATTGCGAAAATAACGAAGCGGTTAGAGCAATAGTTTTAACGGGTAATGGGAAAGCATTTTGTGCAGGGCAAGATTTAAAAGAAGTTACTACTCCAGAATTAAATCCAGGGTTTAAAGCTATTTTAGAAGAGCATTATAACCCAATTATTGAGAGAATTAGAGCAATAGAAAAACCAATTATTGCAGCGGTTAATGGAGTCGCTGCAGGAGCAGGTGCAAACATAGCGTTGGCTTGTGATATTGTTATTGCAAACGAAAATGCAAGTTTTATTCAGGCGTTTAGTAAAATAGGTTTGATACCTGATAGCGCTGGGACGTTCTTTTTACCAAGATTAATTGGTTTTCAGAAAGCAGCAGCGTTAATGCTAACAGGAGATAAAGTAATGGCTGCAGAAGCAGAACAAATGGGGATGATTTATAAGTCTGTAGCAGCAGAAGAATTTGACGCATACATAGAAAAATTAGCGGTTAAAATGGCTAAGATGCCTACTAAAGCGTTAGGATTAACTAAGCGTGTTTTAAATCAATCATTAACAAACAGCTTAGAAGAGCAGTTAGCTTTAGAATCTAAATATCAAATAGAATCTGCTCAATCACACGATTATTCAGAAGGAGTTAATGCCTTTGTAGAAAAAAGAAAACCAAACTTTATAGGAAAATAATATGAACGTAGGAATTATAGGTTCAGGAACTATGGGAAGTGGTATTGCTCAAGTAGCAGCTACTTCAGGTTGTAAAGTAAAAGTTTACGATACCAAACAAGACGCTTTAGATAAGAGTAAAGCTAGCTTAGAAAAAATATTAAACAGACTAGTAGAAAAAGGAAGAATAGACGAGGCAGAAAAGTCAAGAATTCAGTCTAACATCTCCTATGTAGCTAATTTAAAAGAATTAGGAGATTCAAATCTTACTATTGAGGCAATTATAGAAAACTTAGATATCAAGCAAAAAGTTTTTTCAGAGCTAGAAACCTATGTTTCAGACGACTGTATTATTGCATCTAACACGTCTTCATTATCTATTGCATCAATCGCAGCTTCGTTACAAAAGCCAGAACGATGTGTGGGGATTCACTTTTTTAATCCAGCTCCATTAATGAAGTTGGTAGAGGTTATTCCAGCAGTTCAAACTTCAAAAGAAGTTTTAGAGAAATCAGTAGAAACAATAGATAGCTGGGAAAAAGTAGTAGCAGTAGCTAAAGATACTCCAGGGTTTATTGTAAATCGTGTAGCAAGACCTTTTTATGGAGAATCGCTACGTATTTACGAAGAAGGTTTAGCTGATTTCGCTACGATAGACTGGGCTTTAAAAAGCTTAGGTGGATTTAGAATGGGACCATTCGAGTTAATGGATTTTATAGGTAACGATGTAAATTATACGGTAACCGAAACGATATTTACTGCATTCTATTTTGATCCAAGATATAAACCGGCTTTTACTCAAAAACGTTTATCTGAAGCTGGATACTTAGGAAGAAAGTCTGGAAAAGGGTATTACGAATACGACGAAAATGGAAAACGTATTGTCACCTCGAGCGCAGTCGAGAGGTCTCAAAAAGACGATGCTTTAGCTAAAACTATTTTTGATAGAGTATTGGTAATGTTAATTAATGAAGCAGCCGATGCGTTGTTTTTAAACATTGCTTCTGCAGCCGATATAGATAATGCAATGACCAAAGGAGTTAATTATCCTAAAGGATTGTTAGCTTGGGCAGATGAGAAAGGAATTGATTGGTGTGTAGACCAACTAGACGCTATGTATAGCGAGTATCATGAAGATCGTTATAGATGTTCTCCGTTATTACGCAAAATGAAAAGAGAAGGAAAGCGATTTTTTGATTAACGAATTAAAATTTTTTGATTTTTTCGAATTAGTAATGATTAGTAACCGACCTACATTAATTTTGTGTAAAACTTCATTTGAAGTTGGCGTAAAAAAAAATCCGTTTGTGATGAATTCCGATTTTATGAGGAAGAAGTTAGTGATTTTTTAGTCATTAAAAATAGAAGTTTAGCAGAAGAAATGTAAGTCTTGACTTTTTGATTCGTTTTGTGTCAAGACAAAATGAATAATAGATAATATGACACCAAAAGAGATTGTACATAAAATGTATGATAACGATCCATTTAGCAAATGGTTAGGTATAGAGATAGAGCAAATTTCTGAGGGAACTTGTAGCTTGTCTATGACCATTAAAAAAGATATGCTAAATGGTTTTGGAATTGCACATGGAGGTATTACCTACTCATTAGCAGATAGTGCTTTGGCATTTGCGGCTAATACTCATGGTAAGCAATCGGTTTCTATAGATACATCTATTAATCATACAGAATCCTTAAAAGAAGGTGATAAGATTGTAGCAGTAGCTAAAGAAGAGTCATTAAAAAATAAATTCGGATTTTATAAAATAGAAATTAAACGAGACGATACCATTGTTGCTTTGTTTAAAGGAACAGTATATCGTACCAATAAAGAGTGGGAATAAAAGAAATTTAAATGTAAAACTGCAAAATGTAAATTTAAAAAGGAGTTGTGATGAAAAAATATGATTTAGAAGAAAGATTAATACAATTTTCAGCTAATGTTATTATTGGAGTGGCAACCTTAAAGAAGAGTTTTGCGTCAGAACATTTGACAAAACAATTGATTCGATCTGCAACATCGTCTGCATTGAATTATGGAGAAGCTCAAGCAGCTGAGTCAAAACGTGATTTTATTCATAAAATGAAAATTTGTTTGAAGGAATTAAGAGAATCTCAAATAAATTTAAAAATATTAAAAGAAGCAGATTTAATCATAGATGATGAAAAAATGAAACCAATAACTCAAGAATGCAACGAGCTAGTGGCTATATTTACATCAAGTATAAAAACAACTAAAGAAAAGTAAACCGAAAAATATAAAACCGTAAAATGTAAAATGATAAAGTAATTAAACTTTTGCCTTTTGCCTTTTACATTTAAAATTTTACATTTTAATGGAAGCATATATCATAGATGGAGTACGTACTCCAATAGGAAAATATAAAGGAACCTTATCACCTGTAAGAACAGACGATTTGGGGGCGTTGGTAATTAAAGAAGTTGCTGCTCGTAACACCAACATACCAACAGATGCTTATGACGATGTTATTATGGGCTGTGCTAACCAAGCAGGAGAAGACAATAGAAACGTAGCACGTATGTCCTCATTATTAGCAGGATTGCCATATACAGTTCCTGGGGAAACAGTGAATAGATTATGTAGCTCTGGTTTGTCGGCTATTATTCATGCGAATAGAGCAGTAAAAGCAGGAGATGGTGATTTGTTTATTGCCGGTGGAATTGAGCATATGACACGCGGACCATACGCAATTGCTAAACCATCTAGTGCTTTTGGTGGAGATTCTAAAATGTACGATACTACTTTTGGTTGGCGTTTTGTCAACAAGAAAATGCACCAGATGTACGGTACAGATGGTATGGGAGTTACTGCCGAGAATTTAGTAGAAAAATATAATATTTCTAGAGAAGATCAAGATGCTTTTGCCTACAGAAGTCAGATGAAAGCAACCAAGGCTCAAGAATCTGGTCGTTTAGCAAAAGAGATTGTAGCGGTAGAAATTCCTCAACGTAAAAAAGATCCAATCATCTTTAATCAAGATGAGTTCATAAAGCCAACAACTACTCCAGAAGTATTAGCTAAGTTACGTCCGGCTTTCAAGAAAGAAAGAGGAAGTGTAACTGCAGGTAACGCGTCTGGATTAAATGATGGTGCTGCAGCAACTATTATTGCTTCAGAAGACGCAGTTAAGAAATACGGTCTAAAGCCAATGGCAAGAATTGTTAGTTCTGCCGTTGTGGGAGTAGAGCCAAGAATTATGGGTATAGGTCCTGTTAATGCTTCTAATAAAGCCTTAGAGAAAGCAGGATTAACTATGGATGATATGGATGTAATAGAGTTAAACGAAGCTTTTGCAGCTCAGAGTTTAGCTTGTATCCGTGAGTGGGGATTAGCAGATGATGATCCTAGAATTAACCCAAACGGAGGAGCAATAGCTATTGGTCATCCATTAGGAGTAACAGGAGCTAGAATTGCGTACTCTGCTGCTCTAGAGTTACAAGAAACAGGTAAGCGTTACGCCTTAATTACAATGTGTATTGGTGTTGGACAAGGGTATGCTGCTATTATTGAGAATGTGAATATTTAAAAAGATCTTTTTTAAAAATGAAATTACAATCATACATTAACGGTCACTGGGTAGCAGGTCAAGGAGAAGGAACTCCTATGTTCGATGCTGTTACCGGAGATACTATTGGTTTTTCTTCTACAGAGGGGTTAGATATTCCTGCAGTATTAGAATACGGTAGAACAAAAGGACAAGAAAAGTTACGCAAAATGACTTTTCAGGAGCGTGGTAACATGCTTAAGAAATTAGCGATGTATTTAACTAAACGTAAAAATGACTTTTACGAAATTAGTTACCGTACAGGAGCTACTAAAGTAGATAGTTGGATAGATATAGAGGGTGGTTTTGGTAATTTATTTGCCAATGCATCGTTACGTAAATTATTTCCAAATCAGCCTTTTCATGTAGAAGGGGACCCTATCGATTTATCTCGTGGAGGTCGATTTATGGCGCACCATATTTTAGTTCCTAAAACAGGTGTAGCAGTTCATATTAACGCATTTAACTTCCCAATTTGGGGAATGTTAGAAAAATGTGCAGTAAACTGGATGGCAGGTATGCCAGCAGTAGTATTGCCAGCACCTCAAACAGCGTATTTAACAGAGGCTGTTGTAAGAGTAATTGTAGATTCGGGTATTTTACCAGAAGGATGTTTACAGTTACTAAGTGGTATGACGAAGAACATTTTAGATACGGTTGAGTCTCAAGATGTGGTAACTTTTACTGGTTCAGCTCATACGGGTAGATTGTTAAAAGCGCATCCTAGATTAACGAATGAAGCAGTTCCTTTTACAATGGAAGCAGATTCATTAAACTGTTCTATCTTAGGAGAAGATGCGGTTCCTGGAACTCCAGAGTTCGATTTGTTTGTTAAAGAAGTTCGCAAGGAGATGACGGTGAAGACTGGACAGAAATGTACTGCTATTCGTCGTATCATGGTTCCAGAAAACTTAGTAGAAGATGTTCAGATAGCTTTAGGAAAGCAGTTAGATAAAGTTACTATTGGTGATCCTCGTTTAAAAGAGGTGCGTATGGGTGCTCTAGTAAGTAAGGCGCAAGTACAAAGCGTAAAAGATCAAGTTGCCGAGTTAGCTAAGACTGCTCAAATAGTTTATGGAAATTTAGATACGGTAGAAACTATTGGTGCTGATGCAGAAAAAGGAGCTTTTATGAAGCCAATTTTAATGCGAGAAGATAATCCGTTTACTAATACTGCAGTACATGAGCTAGAAGCATTTGGTCCGGTAAGTACTATTATGCCTTATAAAAATTTAGATGAAGCAATTACCTTAGCTCAAATGGGTAAAGGGTCGTTAGTATCATCTATTTTTACTTATGACGATACAATTGCTCGCGATTATATTGTTGGAGCTGCATCACATCACGGACGTATTTTAGTAGGAAATAGAGAGAATGCTAAGGTAAGTACCGGTCACGGTTCTCCACTACCTCAGTTAACACACGGTGGTCCAGGTAGAGCTGGTGGTGGTGAAGAAATGGGTGGAATGCGTGGTGTAAAGCATTATATGCAACGTTGCGCTATTCAAGGAACTCCAACTACCTTAACAGAAGTTACTGGAATTTATCAGCCTAATGCCGATTATAAAGAAACAGATAAACATCCGTTTGCATATCATTGGGAAGATATTAAACCAGGTATGTCGTTAAAGACACATAAGCGTACCATTACCGATACTGATATTA
>JBMYYK010000037.1:0-18810 GCA_049609325.1 Flavobacteriaceae bacterium
CCATGCCAGCAGGCGACTATTGGTTTAAAATCATCTATGTAGAAGGTGATGCTAATCCAACTCAAAAAGAGTTCAAAGCACACTTCTCTATAAAACGATAAACATATATACAAGCATTAAAAAAGCCACTCAACTGAGTGGCTTTTTTATTTAGTATAGTATTTACATTTATGAATACATACTTTCACGTAGTTCCTTAATCTTAGGGTCATTCATATACTCATCAAATGTTGTGTATTTATCAATAACTCCTTTAGGTGTAATTTCAATGATTCTATTAGCTACCGTTTGGCTAAACTCATGGTCATGAGTGGTAAATAAAATTGTACCTTTAAAATTCTTTAATGAATTATTTAAAGCGGTAATACTTTCTAAGTCTAAGTGATTTGTTGGTTCATCTAACAATAACACATTAGCTCTTGTCATCATCATTCTACTCAACATACATCTTACTTTTTCCCCTCCAGATAATACTCTAGAAGTCTTTAAAGCTTCATCTCCACTAAAGATCATTTTACCCAAGAACCCTCTAATGTTCACTTCTTCTCTCTCCTCTTCTGTCGTTGCCCATTGACGTAACCAGTCTACCAATGACAAATCATTTTCAAAATAGGCAGAATTATCAGATGGTAAATATGATTGAGATGTAGTTACTCCCCATTTATACTCACCAGAATCTGCTTTAATTTTATCATTTAAAATCTGATATAATGCTGTAGTTGCTTTTGAGTTTCTAGATATGATTGCCACTTTATCACCTCTATTAAGGTTGATATCTACTTTTGTAAATAACACACCTTCATCATTAGATGCAGCTAAACCTTCAACATTTAATATTTGGTCACCAGCTTCTCTATCTCTATCAAAAATAATTGCTGGATAGCGTCTGCTTGATGGTTTAATATCTTCAACTTTTAATTTTTCTAACATCTTTTTTCTAGATGTCGTTTGTTTTGCTTTTGAGGCATTGGCACTAAAACGCGCAATAAAATCTTGCAATTCTTTAGCTTTTTCTTCAGCTTTTTTATTCTGCTGAGAACGCTGTCTTGCTGCTAATTGACTAGATTCATACCAGAACGTGTAGTTTCCTGAAAAATGTGTGATTTTATTAAAATCTATATCAGAAATATGTGTACATACAGCATCTAAGAAGTGACGGTCATGCGATACTACAATAACGGTGTTTTCAAAGTTTGCTAAGAAGTTTTCTAGCCATGAAATCGTTTCAAAATCTAAATCATTGGTAGGCTCATCCATCACCAATACATCTGGGTTACCAAACAAGGCCTTAGACAATAGCACACGTACCTTTTGTTTCCCATCAAGGTCAGACATCAAGGTATAATGCAAATCTTCCGTAATTCCTAAATTAGATAACATTGATGCCGCATCAGAATCTGCGTTCCACCCATTCATCTCCTCAAATTGCACTTGCAGCTCTCCTATTCTATCTGCATTTTCATCAGAATAATCTTCGTATAATTTATCTAATTCTTTTTTAATAGCATGCAATTCTGCGTTCCCCATCAATACAGTTTCTAATACCGTAAATTCGTCATAAGCATAATGATCTTGTGATAATACCGACATACGTTTGCCTGCCTCTAACGTCACATGCCCTGAAGTAGGCTCTTGAGCACCTGATAATATTTTTAAAAATGTAGATTTCCCTGCGCCATTTGCCCCAATAATACCGTAGCAGTTACCTTGAGTAAATGCGGTATTAACCTCGTCAAATAAGACTCTTTTACCAAACTGAACTGATAGATTTGAAACTGATAACATGTCTTTTGATTTTAATTTTTGGCAAAAGTAGGAAATTCGGTGGTAAAACCTAATGCTTTATAATTATAAAAAAGTGTTATTTAACAAGCAATTAACAACAACTTATCAATGTAAAATTTACATTTGTTATATATATTTGATGAAATTGATTTTATGCGATACCTACTACCTTTATCTTACTTACTTATTTTAACAACATTTTTTAGTTGTAAAAATGATAACATTAGTGAAGATGCCACGTATTTTGGAGGGGAAATTATAAATCCTAAAACTAATTACGTGCTTATTCACAAAGATGAAGTATTGATAGATTCTGTGGCATTAGATGAAAATAATCGATTTATATATCAGTTTAAAAACTTCACTCCTGGTTTGTACCATTTCAATCATGAAGAGTACCAATATGTTTTTATTGAACCTCAAGACAGTATCATCTTCAGATTAAATACTATTGATTTTGACGAATCATTAACTTTTTCAGGAAAAGGCGCTCATAAAAACAACTTTATTATCAATACCTTTTTAGCCAATGAACGTCACGAAGTAAAAGCGCGTAAATTATATAAATTACCCGCTAAAAAGTTTTGCGATAGAATTTCAGCCGAATTACAGCAACGCTTAAACATGTTAGACATGTATGAAGAACGTTATGAATTTTCTGAAGATTTTATTGAAGTTGCCAATGCCCATATAAAATACCACTATTACAGAATAAAAGAACAATATCCTCGCTATAACAAAGTACAAGTAGATTCTATACAAGAGGATGAATTTTATGAGTTTAGAAAAGATATTGATTATGACTCTGGTAACTTAGGTTCTTTTTATCCGTTCTACGAGTATATGTATGCGTTAATTGACAATTTGAGTAGTCAAAAAATCAAACAGCTGAACACTCAAAATGACATTTATGTGTCGTACAATACAAAAGTTAACATTATTGATTCTTTAGTTCAAAACCAGAGTGCAAAAAATCAGTTATTAAAAAATATTGCCTTAAGCTATTTATCAAAAGTGGAATGCAAAGATTATGCTCAAAAAATATTAGAACAATTTAAGCGCATTAACACCGACTCAAAAAACGAAGTGCAAATCACAAAATTGGTTACAAACATAAGTCGTTTATCCAAAGGAAATAATTTGCCAAGTTTTAATGTTCTGAATTTGGATAATGAAACTACTAACATCCAACAACTCATTAACAAACCAACTGTTATTTATTTTTGGACGTCTAAAAATCCACGTCACTTGAAAAGTTCGCACTATAAAGCGCAGCACTTCCAAGAAAATAGTCAGTTTGATTTTATTAGCATCTCTTTAGATCATGACAAACACAAATGGGTAAACTTTACTAAAAACAAAGGATTTAAAAATGAATACATCTTTGAAACCCCTTACCACACCAAAGAAGATTTACTCATCCAAAACATTAGTAAAGTTTATGTTATAGATGAGAATGCTAAAATATTAAGTTCTGATTTAAATTTATTCGACACCAAATTCCTTGAGAAGTTAAATAATCTGGAGTAAGCATCGAATTCTTCCTTGAAGGAAATAAGATATTGTTTGAAAAATAAAGATATTTGCAGTATTAATTATTACCAATATAACTAATGAGCTGCAAAGTATTTATAAACATCAAGCAATTGTTACAAGTAGAAACTACTACGCAAAAATCTAAAATAGCTGGCCAAGCTATGAAAGATTTACCTAGTATTAACAATGCCTATTTACGTATTCAAAATGATACTATTTCAGATTTTGGAGAAATGGCAAATTTCACACCAAATCCGGAAGATGAGCTTATTGACTGCTCAGGTAAAATTATTCTACCAACTTGGTATGACAGCCATACCCACATTGTATACGCTGGTAATCGTGAGCAAGAATTTGTTGACCGCATAAACGGCATGAGCTATGAAGAAATTGCTAATAATGGTGGTGGAATTTTAAACTCTGCTAAAAAGCTACAACATACTGCAGAAGAAGATTTATACCAACAGTCTGCTGAACGATTAGAAGAAGTTATAAAATTGGGAACCGGAGGGATTGAAATCAAATCTGGATACGGATTAACTGTTGATGCAGAATTAAAAATGCTTCGTGTTATAAAACGATTAAAACAAAACTACAGCATCCCAATAAAAGCTACTTTTCTTGGCGCACATGCCATACCAAAAGAATATAAGGACAATAAACAAGGTTACTTAGATTTAATCATTACTAAAATGTTGCCAGCCATTGCTAAAGAGCAGCTTGCAGAATATATTGATATTTTCTGTGAATCTGGGTATTTTACTGTTGAAGATACTGAGCAAATTTTAGCCGCTGGTAGTGAATACGGTTTAACAGCAAAAATTCATGTGAATCAATTCAATTCTATTGGAGGTATTCAAAAAGGGATTGCTCATAATGCACTAACAGTAGATCATTTAGAAGTGTTAACGCCAGAAGATTTAGAGGCGTTAAAATCATCCGAAACCATGCCGGTTGCCTTACCGTCATGTTCATATTTTTTATCAATTCCTTACACACCTGCGCGTGAAATTATTGATAACGGATTGGCACTGGCACTAGCTACAGATTACAATCCTGGTTCTACACCGTCTGGTAATATGAACTTTGTAGTGAGTACTGCTTGCATTAAAATGAAAATGACACCAGAAGAAGCCATCAATGCTGCCACAATAAACGGGGCCTATGCAATGGGAATTTCTAATACTCACGGAAGTATTGCAAAAGGTAAATTTGCCAATATAATTATCACAAAATCTATCAAATCCTATAATGTGTTACCTTATTCATTTGGTACAAATAACATAGATAGTGTTTACATTAATGGGCAATTAATTCAATAAGTTTTGCATCCAAACAACAAACATAACTCATCATATCAGTTTGACAAACTCATTGAAGTTCATACAGAACTTTCTGACTTTGTGTTTGTAAACAAACACAACACTTGTTCTATTGATTTTTCCAATCAAAAGGCAGTATTAGAGCTTAATAGAGCGTTATTAAAATTGCATTATAATATTGAAGATTGGTCAATACCTGATGGGTACTTATGCCCTCCTATTCCAGGACGCGCAGATTACATACATCACATCTCTGACCTCTTATTAGAATCTGATATTACAACTGACATTACAGGTTTAGATATTGGCGTTGGAGCAAATTGCATCTACCCTATTCTAGGAAATCGAATTTACAACTGGAAAATGGTTGGCGCAGATAGTAATACCATTGCTGTTGAATCTGCACAACAAAACATTAAACTAACGCCCGGTTTAAAGCAACATATTAGCATTAGACATCAAACAGATAATGCCCATATATTTCAAAATATCATTTTACCGGATGAGTACTACCACTTTACAATGTGTAACCCGCCGTTTCACAGTTCAGAAAAAGAAGCTCAAAAGGGAACACTTAGGAAGCTTAAAAACTTAGGCGCAACTAATAATTTAGCATTAAATTTTGGCGGTCAAGCTAATGAATTATGGTGTAATGGTGGTGAAGCGCTTTTCATTAAACGAATGATAAAACAAAGTGTTGCTTTTAAAGAACAAGTAAAATGGTTCACCTGTTTAGTTTCAAAAAAAGAACATCTTCCTAAATTGTATAAACAACTGCGCAAACTTCAAGCTACTTATAAAACCATAGATATGGCACAAGGTCAAAAGCAAAGTAGGTGTATTGCCTGGACATTTTAATGTGTAAATTCTTGAACTGCTATTTATGAGTACACCAATAATAAACTTAGGAATTTTAGCTCATGTTGATGCTGGTAAAACAACCTTAACCGAACATTTGCTATACAACTCTGGTGCCATTAGAAATATAGGTAGTGTAGATAAAGGCTCAACAAACACTGATAGTTTAGCCATTGAAAAAGAACGCGGTATTTCAGTAAAAGCAGCCGCCACTTCATTTCTATGGAATAACACAAAAATTAATATCATCGACACTCCCGGGCATATTGATTTTTCAAGCGATACAGAACGTGCTTTATGTGTGTTAGATGCTGCCGTTTTAGTAGTTTCTGCAGTAGAAGCGGTACAATCACACACTATTAATTTGTGGGACGCTTTACAAAAGTTACAAATACCTACGTTTATTTTTGTGAATAAAATTGACCGTCAAGGCGCCGATTTTGAAGCCGTTTTACAGCAACTAGAAAACGATTTAAAACTATCTGCTGTACCATTATACAACGCTGTAAATGAAGGGTTAGACAATGCTTCAATTCAAAACGTTTTTAATAACTCAACTACACAGACACACTATAAAGACAAAGCCATTGAAAGCATCTTAGAACATAACAATGCTCTAATGGAGCGCTATATCAATTCCGAAGACATCTCAGATCAAGAATACCTGAACAATATTAGAGAACTAATTGACACAAACCATATTGCACCCATATATTGCGGTGTGGCCAAGAACAACCTTGGTGTAGTTGAACTGTTAGATGGCATTACAAATTATTGTACAATACCAAAGCCTAACGTTTCAAAAAAGCTATCTGCCTATGTTTTTAAATTAGAGCACCATAAAACTAATGGTGTTATGGCTTATGTAAAAGTGTTTTCTGGTATATTGACTTCAAAATCGTTAGTCAAAAATTACACCCAAAATATTGACACCAAAATTAACCAAACTAAAGCGCTTGAAAACACAAAGCTCATTGACAATGTAGACCTAAAACCTGGAGACATTGGCATAATCACAGGTGTTCCTGGTACTAAAGCCGGAGATATTCTTGGATGTTTTGAAAACATTCCTAAGCTACCTCAACTGCATATTCCAGTATTAACTGTTCAGGTTACTCCTAAAAAAGAAGCCGATTACAATAAATTAACTGAAGCTTTATTACAAATTGATCGAGAAGATCCGTCTTTAAATTTCAAATGGCATAAAGCTGAGCAAGAACTTCAATTATTATTAATGGGCCACATGCAAATTGAAGTGCTATCACACACATTACAACGTCGTTTTCAATTAGAAGCACACTTTACACCTCCTGAAGTTGTATACAAAGAAACCATTAGTGACCCAGCAGAAGGCTACATTAGATATTGGATGCCAAAACCTTGTTGGGCAATTATGACCTTTTTAATTGAGCCAGCACAACTAAATTCTGGAGTTACGTATCGTTCAATAGTTTCCCAAAATGACATACATCAAAAATATCAAAATGAAATAGAGCGTACTATTCCAAAAGCTTTGGCTCAAGGTCTACTAGGTTGGGAAGTGACTGATGTTACTATTACATTGATTAAAGGTGAAGACCATAATGTGCACTCAAGACCAGGTGATTTTAATCTCGCTACACCTATGGGTATCATGAAAGGTTTAAAATCTGGAGGCACGCATTTATTAGAGCCCATTTTAAGTTTTTCTATTAGAACTCACGAACAGTATTTAGGTACAATCACTTCTGAATTAACCTCAAGACGTGCCATATTTAATTCGCCAGAATTTCATGACGAACAGTTTAGTTTAACCGGAAAAATACCCGTAGCTACATCACTAGATTTAAGCATCAAACTAAACTCTATAACAAGTGGTAAAAATCGTTTATTAGTACAGTTTTATGGTTATGATCGTTGCCCTGAAGGGCAAGGTAAATCTCGTGATTACAGAGGAGTCAACCCCTTAGATGAAGCCCAATGGATATTACACAGACGCGGAGCCTATAAAGCCGATGAACGTACTATTTAAAACAAAAAAACACCATATAAATGGTGTTTTTTTTGTTTTGTTATTCTGGTAATCTACCGTGAATTTCTTCAAACATCGTATCAAAATTATCACGCAAATACGCTCTAAGTTTTTTACGGTAGTCATCTTTTAGCCAATCCACGAAGTTATAGGTACTTCTACTAATACATTTTGTGTATTGCTGTATTCTATGATCAATATCTTCACCCAATAATTTCATTAAAGCTAAAGCATCATAAACATCTTCACTATTTTCAACACAAATTTTTGCGTGCTGTGCAATTGAGCGTTCTAAAACTACTTTAGACGATTCACCTTTTTTTACAGAAATCGTATATGTTTTTTTGATATCGAAAGCTACTTTTTCAGAATTAGCAAATTCTTTACGAATATCATCAGGCATTTCATACTTGAAATTACTTTCTAACTCTTCATCACTCAATAAATTGTCTAAGTAATAATTTGGCGATTTGAATATTTTCTGCCAATCTAAATCAGCACCCCATGGTCCAAATCGGTGTAAATTATTTCCTAAATCAATTATTGAAAACTTAGATTTCCCTTTAATGATACGTGACCCTCTACCAATCATTTGATAGTAAAGCGTTAATGACTTTGTTGCTCTATTTAAAATGATGGTATCTACAGTAGGCTCATCAAATCCTGTAGTCAAGATACTCACCGAAGTCAATATCGCATCAGGGGTTTCTTTAAACCATTTTAATATTTGTGCACGCTCTTTTTTAGAGTTGGTATTATCTAAATGCATGATTGGGTAACCCGCAGCTCTAAAGGTATCAAACACATGTAAAGAGGTGTTTATACCATTATTAAAAATTAATGTTTTCTTTCCTTTAGAGTGTGTTTCATAAGCATATAACAGCTTACTTAACATGTCTTGGTTAGTATATAAATCTTCAGATGATTTTACCGTGTAATCTCCGTTAGCACCAACTACTAAAGACGTTAATCCTACATTATAACTGAAAGTTTCGGCACGTGATAAAAACTCGTTTTCTATTAAAGACTCGATAGTTTCACCAACAATTAATTCTTGATAATTGTCGGTCATTGGTAATTTGATATTCGAACTTAATGGCGTTGCGGTAACTCCTAATATGAACGATTTATCAAAAAACTTAAACAGTTTTGTGAATGAGTTGTAATGCGCCTCATCAATAATTACCAAACCTATGTCAGAAATGTCTAGCTTATCATCATTTAACCTGTTATTTAAGGTTTCTACCATCGCAACAAAACATGAGTATTTTTGTTGATCATCTAGGTTGGCTTTACTATCAACTACTTTATTCTCAACACCAAATTCTGTAAGCATTTTTGACGTTTGCCTACACAATTCAATACGGTGTGTCATTACTAAAACCTTCTTCTTATGATGCTTTAGATATTGGCGAACAATTTCAGAAAAGATTACAGTTTTTCCACCACCAGTTGGTAATTGGTATAACAAATGATAGTCTTCAGGTGACTCCTCAAAACTTTTAAAAATTTTATTGATGGCCCCTTTCTGATAGCTATACAGCTCTTTTCCTTCTTTTCTTTCTTCTTTTTCTGAAGTTGTTCCTGACATGTTTACCGAAAATTTATAGGCTGCAAAAGTACGGCGATTTTAGAGTGAATTACAAATATTTCTATGAAATAATGAGCTTTTTCATTGTTTTGGTTTTATTGTAAGTTTCAATAAATTCCTTTTCAGGATCAGAACTAGCAGTAATCCCCCCGCCTACATATATGTTAGCTTTACTGTGGTTCAACTCCATGCATCTTAAGTTCACATACAAATCTGATGTGCTACTTTGTAACCTATAGGCTGTATTTTCTGTATTTCTTCGGTTATTTCTACGCTGTGAGGTTTTATTCAACTCGCCTAAAAAACCGGTATAAAATGCCCTATTATAGGGTTCGTGTTGCTTGATAAATTGTGTAGCCTCTTTTTTAGGCATACCACAAACTGCCGGAGTAGGATGCAATACAGCTATAATTTGTTGTAGCTGGCTTTTATTAAACCTACCAGTTATATCCGTTTTAATATGTGCCAATTCACCAGCCTTAACAGTATGTGGCTCACCAATTTCTGGCGTAATGTGTTCAGAAATAAGATTATCAACAATATAATTAGTCACAATTTGTTGTTCTTCTTGCTCTTTCTCTCCCCAGGTATTATTCTCAGAAAACACTTGAGTACCAGCTAAAGCCATGGTTTTAAACTTATTATTTCTCGTTTGTAATAACACCTCAGGTGTAGCTCCTAACCAACAGCCTACTGCAGGATGATACCACAAATACACAAATGCATTAGGATACTCAGCTAATGCCTTTTCAAAAACTTCAATAGGAGAAATAGGGGTAACCTCAACCTGCTCTACTCGTGAAAGCACAACTTTCTTCAAATCTGTTTGTTCTATTTCTGAAATAGCTTTAGACACCAATGCTTCATGTTGGGTTTTAGCAGACACATCAAACGCAATATCTACAGATGATAATAAGTCCTTTTCACACTTGTAATCCGTAGTGAAACTATGGTCAAATGAAATTAATATTGGTTGTTCGGTAGTGTCAAACGGAGCAAATACAAAGCCACTTTCCGAAAAATCTGTAACGTAATTTACAGTATCATCCTTCTGAAACAATGTATGTACACTTGCATCATTAGGTTTTTTATAAGCAACAAAAGGAAGCTTATTTTGGTATTGCTCGTCAAGTTTTGAAAAGAAACTTACCATTTACTACTTCGCTAAAACAATATTTGTCAGTTTGCATAATGAAATCAATTCTCCTTGTTCATCAACAATTGTGATTTCCCATAAATGCGTTGTACGTCCCTTGTGTTTGATACGGGCAGTGGCCACAACTTCTCCTTCCGACTTACTTTTCAAATGATTGGCAGATATTTCTAAGCCTTTTACGATATATTTTTTATGATCAATAAACAACTGTGACGCTGCACTACCCACGCTTTCAGCTAGAGCTACAGATGCGCCGCCGTGTAAAATTCCCATGGGTTGATGAACTCTTGGAGTGACAGGCATTTTTGCAGTTAAAAAATCTGTTCCAGCATCAATGTATTCTATATTTAGAGTTTCCATTAATGTGTTTTTTGAATATGTATTACAATATTCTAAAATAGCTTCTTTATCCAATTGCATTGTTCTATTTTTATACCGCTAAAATACAAATTCAATTCACTAAAATGAACTCAACAGAAAAAGAAGTTGCTTACACTATACAGAACTCCTACTCTACTTTAAACTCACTCACACCTAACACCAAAAATGTATGGATAGTTTGTCATGGTTTAGGATTTTTAAGCCGGTATTTTATTCAGTACTTCAACGAGTTGAATTCAGAAGAAAACTATATCATCGCTCCACAGGCACAGAGTAAACATTACTTAAAAAATCAATTCAAACACGTTGGCGCTTGTTGGCTAACTAAAGAAAATACGCAAAACGAAATTCCGAATGTTTTGAATTATTTAGAGGCTGTATACAAACAAGAAAAATTAGATGAACTCAATCTAAACGTCATCGTTTTAGGGTTTTCACAAGGCGTATCTATAGCAACGCGTTGGGTGGCTCAACGTCAGATAAAATGTGATTCCTTAGTATTATATGCTGGAAAAATCCCTCGAGAATTTTCTAGTTCAGACTTCAACACTGTAAAGTATACTAAATTAATTGTTGGGAATTCTGACAACTATGTAACCCCAGAAGTATTACACGAAGAACTTACTTACGCCAAGCAACTATTTGGTGATAAGTTATCACATATCACGTTTAAGGGCGGACATGAAGTACAGCGAAAACTAATAAACGCTTTGGTGTAGTATTAGTTTTTATCCTCTAACATTGGCACAAATCTGAACTCTCCAAAAGTTTCCTTTTTAAACTCAGTAGCAGAAGTTCTCACATACAAGTGCATTATTTGCGGATCGTTACCTATTGGTATAACTAAACGCCCACCTATTTTTAATTGCGATAATAATGGTTTTGGCACATAAGGTGCCCCAGCAGTTACAATAATGCCATCAAAAGGGGCATATTCTGGTAAACCTTTATAACCATCTCCAAAAATAAGTTGCTTTGCTCGGTAGCCTAATTTGGGTAAAAACAATTTTGTTTTTTTAAACAATTCTTGCTGACGTTCAATAGAATATACTTTAGCGCCCATTTCCAATAACACGGCCGTTTGATATCCACATCCTGTACCTATTTCTAATATGGTATCATTACTTGATAATTGTAATAATCCCGTTTGAAATGCCACAGTAAACGGATGCGATATGGTCTGGTCAGCCCCAATTGGGAAGGCTTTATTTTGATAGGCGTGGGCTTCAAAGCTAGAGTCTAAAAACAAATGTCTAGGTACGCTATTCATTGCTTTTAACACGTTATCATCAGTGATGCCTTTGTCTTTTAACAATGCTACCAATTGTTTCCTTAAGCCTTGATGTTTAAACGTATCTTTCAATGTCACTTGTATTAATGATTCACACACATGATATTTCTCAATAAAGCAATTATCATATTCAGCCGTAAAAATATTTAATTTCAAGCATAATTAAACAAATAATCTTATTTTTGTTTGCATTACAAAAAAACCAACGAAATTATGTTAAAAGCTGGAGTATTAGGTGCTGGCCATTTGGGTAAAATTCATCTACGACTATTACATCAATCTGAAAAATATGACTTGGTAGGATTTTATGATCCTAATAAGGAACATGCTCAAAAAATTGCCGATGAATTTGGTTATACAGCTTTTGATACAATACAGGAATTAATTGACGCTGTAGATGTGGTTGATATTGTAACACCTACCCTTTCACATCATGATTGTGCTATGCAGGTTATCAACTCAAAAAAGCATGTGTTCATTGAAAAACCAATTTCTAATACTGTGGCAGAAGCAGAAGAAATTGTTGCTTTAGCAAAGACAAACAATGTTAAAGGTCAAGTAGGACATGTAGAGCGTTTCAACCCTGCATTTATAGCTGTTAAAAATAAAATTAAAAGCCCGATGTTTATTGAAACACATCGTTTGGCAGAATTTAATCCAAGAGGTACTGATGTTCCTGTGGTTTTAGATTTAATGATTCATGATATCGATGCTATTTTAAGCGTTGTGCAATCAAAAGTTGTAAATGTCTCTGCAAGTGGCGTATCTGTAATTAGTGAAACTCCAGACATTGCTAATGCACGTTTAGAATTTGAAAATGGTTGTGTAGCCAACTTAACCTCTAGTAGAATTTCTTTGAAGAATATGCGTAAATCACGCTTCTTTCAAAAAGACGCCTACATTTCGGTTGACTTTCTAGAAAAAAAATGTGAAGTTGTCAAAATGAAAGACGCTCCAGAAAACCCTGGTGATTTTGATATGATTTTACAAAACGCAGAAGGCATCAAAAAACAAATTTATTTTGATAATCCTGAAATTGACACTAATAACGCTATCCTTGATGAGTTAGAAACTTTTGCAGACGCCATAAATACTAACAGCACACCAGTTGTAACTTTAGAAGACGGAACAGAAGCCTTAAGAATAGCGCATAAAATCATCAACTGTTTTAAAAAATAACACACTAATAATACTTCTTTAAGAAGACTATAAAAACTTAATTATGAAAAACGTAGCTGTAATAGGAGCTGGAACAATGGGAAACGGTATTGCACACACTTTTGCGCAATGCGGATACAATGTTCAATTAATTGATATATCACAAGACTCTTTAGACAGAGGAATGGCAACAATAGCCAAAAACCTTGACCGTATGGTGGCTAAAGATAAAATTACTGAAGCTGACAAAGCGGAAACTTTAGGTAACATTACAACCTACACGTCTATAAAAGATGGTGTAAGTAATGTAGATTTAGTTGTTGAAGCGGCTACAGAAAACTTAGACTTAAAACTTAAGATATTTAAAGATTTAGATGAATTATGTCCTAAAAACACCATTTTAGCTACTAACACATCATCTATATCTATTACTCAAATAGCTGCTGTTACATCTAGACCAGAAATGGTTATTGGTATGCACTTTATGAACCCAGTACCAATCATGAAATTGGTAGAAATCATACGCGGGTATAACACATCTGATGACGTGACAAACACGATTATGAACTTGTCTAAAGATTTAAATAAAATCCCTACAGAAGTAAATGATTACCCAGGGTTTGTTGCTAACAGAATACTAATGCCTATGATCAATGAAGCCATTGAAACTCTATACAATGGCGTTGCGGGTGTAGAAGAAATTGACACTGTTATGAAGTTAGGTATGGCGCACCCAATGGGACCATTACAATTAGCTGATTTTATAGGGTTAGACGTCTGCCTATCTATACTTAATGTCATGCATGACGGATTTAAAAACCCAAAATATGCGCCATGTCCGTTATTGGTAAATATGGTAATGGCAGGGAAATTAGGGGTGAAATCTAAAGAAGGATTCTACGATTATTCAGAAAGCAGAAAAGCCGAGAAAGTGGCTAAGATGTTTGCATAAAACAAATAACATTACCTATAAAACCTCATAAATTGTAATAATTTATGAGGTTTTACTGTAATTAACCCAACTATGTTACCGCGTTAATCAAAAAAAGCATATTTTTAAGTTGCATAATGCATTTGAAATAATTCATGGCTATATTAAAACCCTTTAAAGCAGTTAGACCAACACGAGACAAAGCCAATCTGGTTGTATCAAGATCCTATCATATATACGATAAAGAAGGCTTAGAGTTTCGGTTAAAAAACAACCCTTATTCGTTTTTACAGATCTTGAATCCGGGGTATAAATTTGCTCAAGAAATTTCAACAAAAAAGGAGTTTAGCCTGGTTAGAAATAGATATCACGAGTTTAAGGACGAGCAATTTTTTATTCAAGACACTACACCTAAGTATTACTTGTACAAAAAGGTAACTCGTACACATAGTTTCATAGGTATTATAGGGGCTACAGCTGTAGAAGATTACAACAACAATGTGATTAAAATTCACGAAAAAACAATTAAACAACGCGAGCAACTTTTCAAAGAATATATTGACACTGTAGGGTTCAATGCTGAACCAGTATTGTTAACTTACCCTAAAAATGATGTCTTAGAACAATTGTTTGATACCATCATGCAAGCACGGTCAGAATATGAATTTTCTACTACAGATAGAATTTCACATTTTCTCTGGTTAATTGATGACGCTGAACACATTGCTACAATAGAACAAGAGTTTTCTAAAATTAACAGCCTATATATTGCAGACGGACATCACAGAAGCGCCTCTTCAGCATTATTAGCTGAAGATTATCCTAACCCAGAAGCATCACAAAAACACTTCATGAGTTGTTTAATTCCGGAAAACGATTTAAAAATATATGAGTTTTACAGACTGGTAAAGGACTTAAATGGATTAAGTAAAAAAGAATTCTTAATTCAACTAGATGAGTTTTTCACTATTGAAAATTGCGGTCAACACCCTCGTAAATTAACAGAACAACATCATTTTAGCATGTATCTTGATGGTGAATTTTACATTTTACATTTACGCTCTAAATTTTCTGTATTCGAAAATGCTTTAGAAGCACTAGACGCTCAAATATTGTACAAATTGGTATTACGCCCAATTTTAGGCATTGAAGATTTACGACATGAAAAGCGATTAGATTACTTACCAGGCACAAAAAAAACAGTAGAACTCAAACAAGAGGTTGACTCTGGCGGGTTTAAAGTCGCCTTTGGAATGCTTCCAATAAATATTGAGCAAATGAAACAAATTGCAGATGAAGGCTTATCAATGCCTCCAAAAAGTACTTATATAGAGCCTAAGTTAAGAAGTGGTTTAACCATTTATGAATTTTAAATCGCAATTGTACACAACGCCACATGAGCATTCAAGACAATTTAAATACTATAAAACAAACCATTCCTGACACTGTCACTTTAGTTGCTGTATCTAAAACAAAACCTATTGAATTACTTCAAGAGGCCTATGACGCAGGGCAACGGATTTTTGGTGAAAATAAAATTCAAGAACTGACCGAAAAACACAAGCAGTTACCAAAAGATATTGAATGGCATATGATTGGCCATGTGCAACGTAATAAAGTCAAGTATATCGCGCCTTTTGTAAGTTTAATTCATGCTGTAGACAATTTGAAACTATTAGTTGAAATTAATAAACAAGCCAAAAAACACAATAGAATTATCAACTGCTTACTACAATTAAAAATCGCTACAGAAGACAACAAGTTTGGTTTATCTCAAACAGAATTACAACACCTGTTACATTCAGAAGACATCAAAACTTTAGAACACATTCATATTAGCGGACTTATGGGAATGGCGACATTCACAGACAATCAAGAGCAAATTGAAACCGAATTTAACGAGTTAAAAACAACTTTTGACAGCTTAAAAAATTACACCACACCTAATTGTAAGTTTGAAACCCTTTCTATGGGAATGAGCGGTGATTACCAATTAGCTATAAACTGTGGGAGTAATATGGTTAGAATTGGAAGTAGTATCTTTGGAGTAAGAACATATAACAAATAGCATATTTACGCAATAGTTGACATAGAGACCACTGGAGGAAAGTTTAATGAGGAAGGCATTACAGAAATTGCTATATACAAGTATGACGGTCATAACATTGTTGATCAGTTTATTTCATTAGTCAATCCGGAAAAACCCATACAGCCGTTTGTAGTAAACCTAACAGGTATTAACAACAAGATGTTACGTAATGCTCCAAAATTTCATGAAGTAGCAAAACGCATTGTTGAAATTACGCAAGACTGTATTTTAGTAGCCCATAACACGTCTTTTGACTATCGAATTTTACGCACAGAATTCAAGCGCTTAGGATATGATTATGTCAGAAAAACATTATGCACGGTTGAGTTGAGTAAAAAACTAATCCCAGGTCAGCAGAAATACAAATTAGGAACTTTGGTTAAAGCCTTAGGAATTCCGATGTCAGACAGACACCGTGCTTCCGGAGATGCCTTAGCTACCGTAAAACTTTTTAAACTTCTTTTAGATAAAGATTCTGATAAAACTATAGTTAATGCAGCTATAAAAACAGGATTAGATACTGGCAGAAAAATTGCACCTAAACTGTCCGCTATTGTTGATGATTTACCCTCAAAAACAGGGGTGTATTATATACATAATGACGAAGGTGTTATTATTTATATTGGCAAAAGTAAGAACATCAAAAAAAGAGTCAATCAGCATTTTTTAGGCACCAATAGAAAGTCTAAAAACTTACAAAAATTGGTTGCTGCCGTAAGTTATGAAGAAACCGGTAATGAACTTATTGCATTATTAAAAGAAAGCCATGAAATAAAGAAAAACCAACCTTTATTTAACCGCTCTCAGCGTAAAACAAAATTTGAATTTGGGTTATACAAAAGAAAAAATTCAGAAGGCTATATCAGTTTATATTTTGAAAAAATAGATCATAGAAAAAAAGCAATCACATCATTTTCATCTTTAAGTGAAGCCAAAAGGTTCTTGCATAAAATAACCGAACAGTATCAATTGTGCCAAACCATAAATCAGATATCAGGTACAGAAGGCACATGCTTTTCATATCACACTAAAGCGTGTTTAGGAGCGTGCTGTGAAGAAGAGCCTTCAAAAACTTACAATAGTCGTGTTAACAATTTCATTTCTGATTATTCTTACAAACATGCTAATAAATTAATTATAGACCGCGGAAGAACACCTGAGGAACGCAGTGTCATTTTAATTGAAGATGGGGTGTATAAAGGATATGGCTTTTATCAGCTCAACCATCAAATTACGCATAAAGCTATATTAGATGATATCATTACCCCTATGGAAGATACTCGAAACACTCAACATCTCATACAAAGTTTTTTAAGGCGTAAACGAGTCAAAAAAATTCTACCTTTACCAACACAATAAAAGAAAAGCACTATTTGCATTGAAAGAACACAACCAACATAGCGGCTGGAAACACAAACTTCATGAAATCATTTATGAAGCAGATACGCCTGCAGGAAAATGGTTTGATTTAATCTTGTTTTTACTCATTATAGCCAGTATTGCGGTGGTAATGCTAGAAAGTGTAGAAAGTATAGAACTTCGCTACTCAAACGAGCTTAATATTGCTGAATGGACTATTACCATCCTATTCAGTATTGAATATATTGCACGAATAATTTCTATAAAAAAACCCAAAGATTACATATTTAGCTTCTATGGGGTGATTGATTTCTTGTCAACTATTCCTAAGTACTTATCGGTATTTTTTGTAGGATCACACGCCTTAGTTGCCTTAAGGGCCTTACGTTTATTACGCGTATTCAGAATTTTAAAACTCGCCAGATTTATTGGTGAAGGCAATCAAATGTCTACAGCTTTAAAAGCAAGTAGAGCACGTATATCGGTATTTTTATTGGCTGTATTTATGCTCTGTATCATTTTAGGAACTATTATGTATATGGTTGAAGGAGGTGCCGATAGCGGATTTACCAGCATTCCTAGAAGCGTCTACTGGGCTATTGTTACCCTTACTACTGTTGGTTATGGTGATATAGCTCCTGTAACCGGACTCGGACAATTTATAGCCTCAATAATTATGATTTTAGGTTATGCCATTATAGCAGTACCTACGGGTATTGTGACTTCTGAGATAACAAAACGAAACAATCGTGTACACTTAAACACACAAAGTTGTACAAACTGTAGTGCCAGTAATCATAGAGATGATGCCGAATATTGCTACGATTGCGGTCATAAATTACATTAACATCTTACACATTGTCAACACGTCAAAAATATCTCATTAGCATTGTTGGTGCTACTGCCATTGGTAAAACAGCTTTAAGCATTAAGCTAGCACAATATTTTAATACCGAAATTATTTCTTGTGATTCGCGACAGTTTTTTAAAGAAATGACTATTGGTACGGCTGTACCTGAACCAGAAGAACTCGCCGCTGCGCCTCACCATTTCATTCAAAACAAGTCAATATTTGAAGACTATAGTGTTGGGCATTTTGAACGAGAAGCACTAGAAAAATTAGATGAATTATTTCAAAAACACGATGTGCTAATTATGGTTGGTGGCTCAGGCATGTATGTTAATGCGGTTGTTGAAGGTTTAGATCATTTTCCTGATATTGATTCTTCAATTAGAGCGGCATTAACCCAGCGCTTAGAAACTGAAGGCTTAGAAAGTCTGCAACAACAATTGAAAGAGTTAGACCCAACTACCTACGAAAAAATTGCACTTGACAATCCTC
>JBMYYK010000038.1:0-18355 GCA_049609325.1 Flavobacteriaceae bacterium
TGTGAGAAGTATTTAAAAAAAGGTGATAAAATATATGTTGAAGGACGTATAAAGTCAAGACAATGGCAAGGTGAAGATGGTAATACAAGATATTCTACAGAAATTCATGTGCAAGACTTTACATTTTTAACTCCAAAATCTGAAGGCAATCAAGCGCCAAATACAAATACACAAGCGCCAATAGCGTCACCTTCAAATGACACAGACGATTTACCATTTTAATTTAAGTATAACGAACTCTAATACCATTGGACCCCAGTTTTTTTAGTATACATTTTTTAATCTTATTTAATAGCAGTCTTTTAATTAGTACAATTGCACTGCTGATATTGTTAATGTGTTCGGCATTAATATCTGGTGCTGAAGTCGCGTTTTTTTCGCTAACACAAACACAATTAAATACAGCGTCAGATACATTTAAAAACAGGCTTCTAGTTGCTAAGTTGTTAAGTACGCCTAAACGATTGTTAGCTACAATTTTAGTTGCAAATAACTTTATTAATATAGCAATAGTCTTGCTGTTCGCGTCATTAAGTGAGGTGCTGTTTTTAGAAGTGTCAGATAATTTCCGATTTATAATTGAAGTCGTAGTTGTTACCTTTTTAATATTACTATTTGGAGAAATTTTACCTAAAGTATACGCCAGTAGAAATAATGAAAATTTTTCAGGGTTTATGGCTAAACCCTTACAGGTTTTAGAAAAGTTATTAGCGGTATTAAGTATACCGATGCAACGAGGTACCATGTTTTTAGAAAACAGGCTTGCAAAAACGAAGTCTAATTTAAACGTCAATCAATTATCTCAGGCACTAGAGTTAACTTCTGAAGAAGAAACTACGGATGACGAGCAAAAAATGTTAGAAGGAATCGTATCATTCGGTAATACAGATACGAAGCAAGTTATGCGTCCTCGTATAGATATTTTTGCATTAGATGTCACCACGCCATTTTCTGAAATAATAAAACAAATCATTAAAGCAGGCTATTCAAGAATACCAGTTTACGAGGATAGTTTAGATAAAATTTTAGGGATTTTATATGTTAAAGATTTGTTGCCGTATTTAGATAAAAAAACGGTCAAGTGGCAAGAGTTAATCAGAGAACCATTCTTTATTCCTGAAAATAAAAAACTAGATGATTTACTACGTGAGTTTCAAGACATGAAGGTGCACTTGGCAATAGTAGTTGATGAGTATGGAGGTACATCAGGAATCATTTCTTTAGAAGATATCATAGAAGAAATTATTGGAGACATTAGTGATGAGTTTGATGATGAAGATTTGGTGTATTCAAAATTAGATGAAAAGAATTATGTGTTTGAGGGAAAAACCTCATTAAAAGATATTTATAAGGTTACAAATGTCAATGCAGAGCAGTTTGAAGATAATAAAGGAGAATCAGAAACTATTGCTGGTTTTGTGTTAGAAATATCTGGAGGCTTTCCTAAAAAAGGTGAGCAAATAGTGTTTGAAAATTATACATTTACTATTGAAGCTTTAGATAAAAAACGAATCAAACAACTTAAACTTACCTTGCCGTAGCTTTTAAAGAATAAAAGCTCTTAAAAGAAAGAATTTTCAATCAAAGATGTTAAGTTTGTACTTTAAATTTTTGAGTATATGGCGAGAGATGAGCAATTAAAAGAACGATGGGAAGCGGTTGTTACCCAACTGTCTGATCAATTTGCAGATGGTGAACCTTTAGACCTTGATAGTATTATTTATTTAGTTGGTGTACAGGAGCTTGGGCAATTGCATAGAAAATTTAAAAAAGACGAAAAAGTCAATTTAATGCACATAGCTATATGTAGGCTGTTAGAACCCTACGGCTATTATAAGTTTGATTTTTTTGATGACGATGGCTGGCCGCACTATAGTGCAGTAGAGGTGTTACCAAATTTAAAAGCCGGAGAACAATCAGTATTAATGAAAGAAGCTATAGTGAGTTATTTTTTAGAAAAAGAATATATCGCATAACAAATTAATAGTTGTAAATTTGCACCTTGCAAAAAAGAGAACGATGATAGATAAGATTAAAGAACTTATTGGTGAAGCAGAAGCTTTCAGCGGACAATCAAAAGAAGAGGTTGAACATTTTAGAATTAAGTATTTGGGTAAAAAAGGTTTGTTAAATGACCTTTTTGCTGAGTTTAAAAATGTGGCAAATGATCAAAAGAAAGAGTTTGGCCAGGCCATAAACAAATTAAAAACTACAGCTCAAAATAAAGTTAACGCATTAAATGAAGCGTTAGAAAATGATGTGGAGGAGTCTGGAGTTTATGGTGATTTATCACGCCCTTCAGAGCAAATTGAAATAGGTTCAAGACATCCAGTGTCTTTAGTTAAAAATCAAATCATAGATATTTTTGCAAATATAGGGTTTAATGTTTCTGAAGGTCCAGAAATTGAAGATGATTGGCATAACTTTACAGCACTAAACTTGCCAGAATACCATCCGGCAAGAGATATGCAGGATACCTTTTTTATACAAACTAACCCAGATGTGTTGTTAAGAACGCATACCAGTTCTGTTCAGGTGCGTTATATGGAGGATAATAAACCGCCTATTCGTACAATATCTCCAGGTAGAGTGTTTAGAAATGAAGATATTTCTGCGCGTTCGCACTGTATTTTTCATCAAGTAGAAGGGTTGTATATAGATAAAGATGTATCGTTTGCAGATTTGAAACAAACCTTATTATACTTTACCAAAGAAATGTTTGGGAAGTCTAAAATAAGATTACGTCCGTCATATTTCCCATTTACTGAGCCAAGTGCAGAAGTTGATATATATTGGGGTTTAAAAACAGAAACAGATTACAAAATTACCAAAGGTACAGGTTGGTTAGAAATTGGAGGTTGTGGAATGGTTGACCCTAATGTGCTTACAAATTGTGGTATTGATCCGAAAGAGTATTCAGGGTTTGCATTTGGAGTTGGTGTTGAGCGTATAGCCATGCTATTACACCAAATAGGAGATATCAGAATGTTTTATGAAAATGATGTACGTTTTCTTGAACAATTTAAATCGTCATTTTAAACAAGATATTATCAGGCAAGTTAGTTTCATATTATTAGTGTTAGTTACATTGGTGTTCGCGTCATGTAAAGACGATGTGTTGCCAAAACCTAAAGGGTATTTGAAATTAGATTATCCTGAAGCTAGTTATAAAACATACGAGTCAGATTGCCCATTTACTTTTGATGTCAATTCGATGGTTGAAGTTGAAAAACCAAAAGGACAACAGCATTATTGCGGTATCAATTTAAGTTACCCAACCTTGAAAGGTAAAATACATTTGACCTATTTAGCTGTAGATGAAGATTTGTTAAAAAAATCTTTACGAGATGCGCAAAATTTAACACAAGAACACACGCATAAAGCTGAAAGTATTAAGCCTATTTTGTACGATAATGAAGAACAGCAAGCTTTCGGAATGGTGTATGAAGTTGAAGGTGATGCCGCATCGCCAGTACAATTTTATGTTACAGATAATAACAAACACTTCTTGAGAGGAGCAGCATATTTTAACGTAAAACCAAATTACGACTCTATTTTGCCAGCGGCGTTTTATCTTAAAAAAGACGTGCAAAAGCTTATGGAAAGCTTGCAATGGAAAAACTAATACTGACAAAATATCAGTAGATTTTAATGGTTTTTATTTGGCGAGATATTTGCTATCTAATACACATAACATAAAAAGAATAACATTATGATGGGATATTATATTATTGCTGGTCTGATTGCTTTAATAAGTATGTTGGTGAGTAATAAACTAAAGAGTAAGTTTAAAACCTACTCTAAAGTGTATTTAAGAAACGGTATGACAGGAGCAGAAATTGCTCAAAAAATGCTACAAGATCACGGTATTCAAGACGTAAAAGTAATTTCAACACCAGGAATGCTTACTGATCACTATAATCCAGTAAACAAAACAGTTAACTTGAGTGAAGGTGTGTATAACCAACGCAATGCAGCTGCAGCAGCAGTTGCTGCTCATGAATGCGGACATGCAGTACAACATGCTACTGCATATTCATGGTTAACTATGAGATCTAAAATAGTACCTATTGTAAATATCGCCTCAGGTTTGTCTCAATGGGTAATTATGGGAGGATTAGTATTGTCAGCATCATCAATGTTAGGACAGACCATGTTGTTAGCGGGTATCGTGTTGTATGGTATTATGGCGCTATTTAGTGTTATCACTTTGCCAGTAGAATATGATGCTAGTAATAGAGCGTTGGCTTGGTTAGAAAATAAAAACATGTTAACCAGAGAGGAGCATTCAGGAGCAAAAGATGCTCTTAAATGGGCGGCAAGAACATATCTAGTTGCAGCTATTGGAGCGTTATCTACATTAATGTATTTTATTTTCAGATATCTAAACAGTAACAGATAATAGTAGTGGTATTTGAAAATTAAAAAACCATATATGAGCGACCTTTTGGTCGCTTTTTTTATGTAGTTTTGAGATATGGAACAATTACAATTATTTTTTGAATTAGGCCTTACTCATGTATTAGATATTAATGGGTATGACCATATTTTATTTTTAGCAGCTTTAGCTGCACCCTATGTGTTTTCTAACTGGAAAAAGATTTTGTTTCTAGTGACTATTTTTACCATAGGTCATACAATTTCTTTGGTGTTATCAAGTTATAATATCGTCAAGATTAACAGTGACTTGGTAGAGTTTTTAATTCCGGTTACCATTGCAATTACTGCACTGTATAACATCTTTTTTTCCGCTAAGCCTATTAAAGATACAAAAGTGGGGGTGGTATTTTTCATCACCTTATTTTTCGGAATCATACATGGGTTAGGGTTTTCTAATTATTTTAAAATGATAATTGGTTCAGAATCTAATAAGTTTTTACCACTAATTGAGTTTGCTCTTGGAGTAGAAGTGGCTCAAGTTATCATAGTATTAGTTGTATTGCTTTTAGGGAGTTTGGTTCAGAATGTACTGAATGTATCTAAGCGTATTTGGGTGGTGACACTATCATCAATCATCATAGGATTGGTAATACCAATGTTGTTAACACGATAGTTTTTTAACATAACCTTATAAAGGCTGTAAGTGATTAATTAGTAGATTAGTAATACACAAAAAAAGAATGTTAGATAAAAAACAATTACGATACGACCAAGCATATATAAGAATGGCTACAGAATGGGGAAAACTTTCTCATTGTGTGAGAAAACAAGTAGGTGCGATAATTGTAAAAGACAGAATGATCATTTCTGATGGTTATAATGGCGCACCAACCGGATTTGATAATTGCTGTGAAGATGAAGAAGGTTATACAAAATGGCACGTACTCCATGCAGAAGCAAATGCCATATTAAAAGTAGCTTCATCTACACAGTCTTGTAAAGGAGCAACCTTATACATTACATTGTCGCCATGTAAAGAATGTAGCAAATTAGTGCATCAGTCTGGTATAAAACGTGTAGTGTATAAAGATAAGTACAAAGACGATTCAGGAATTAAATTTTTAGAAAAAGCTGGAGTTGAAGTTGTGCATTTAGAACAAGTTTAAATGACGTATAAAAAGAAATATTTACCACTAATTATCGGGTTAACCTTGGCCATTGGCTTTTGGTTAGGTGGGTTATTTCATTTTAATACTGACACAACGTTATTAACAGAATCATCAAATAAACAGAAGCTCAATAGGTTAATTGACTATATAGATTATGAGTATGTTGATGATGTAAATACCGATAGTATAGTTGACCATACGGTTAATAAAATTTTAGGCGACTTAGATCCTCATTCGGTATATATTCCAAAGAAAAACTTAGAAGAAGTTACAGAAACCATGAATGGGGAATTTGTAGGTATTGGGGTTTCCTTTTACGTGAGGCAAGACACCATATCTGTAATTAGAACTATTGCTGGAGGCCCAAGTAAAAAGGCTGGTGTAAAAGCGGGAGATAAAATTCTGTTAGCAAATAACGATACATTATACGGAGCAGGTATTACCAATGCTAAAGTTGTAAGAAAATTAAAAGGCGAAATAGATTCTAAGGTTACATTAACAATTTACCGTGCTTCAGAAAACAGAACGTTAAAACTAACCATTAAGAGAGGGGTGGTCGCTTTAAAAAGTGTGCCAATTGCTTATATGGTACAAAAGGATCTTGGTTATATTAAAATTGACCGTTTCGCTGAAACTACATACAATGAGTTTAGAACAAGTTTGCTAAAGCTAAAAAGAAAAGGCATGACAAGTCTTGTTTTAGATTTAAGAGGCAATCCTGGTGGGTTCTTAGATAGAGCACAGGAAATTGTTGATGAGTTTTTAGAAGATGATAAGCTTATTTTGTTCACTAAAAATAAGAAAGGAGAAGTCAAGGAGTTTTTTGCAACATCAAAAGGGAATTTTGAACAGGGTCAAGTTTTTGTATTGATAGATGAAGAATCTGCCTCAGCAAGTGAAATAGTAGCTGGTGCATTACAAGATAATGATAAAGGGGTGATAGTTGGCCGTCGTTCATTTGGTAAAGGCTTAGTGCAAAGAGAAATGGATTTGGGTGATGGCAGTGCAATTCGCCTAACTGTATCAAGATACTATACACCAACCGGACGATCTATACAAAAACCCTATGACACACAAAGTAGATTTGATTATTATGACGAGTATACTAAACGTTATATTTCTGGAGAACTAACAGATTCTTCAAGAATAGAGGTGGCAGATTCTTTAAAATTTACAACGCCAAAAGGGAAAATTGTATACGGCGGCGGAGGTATCATACCAGATGTTTTTGTACCTATTAATGCAGATAATGATTATGAAAAAGTCGCCTTTGCAGTAAATTCTGTTATGGTTGATAACTTTACTTTTGATCTTCTTGAAAAAGATAGAGAGCATTATGCACAACTTAATGAACAAGATTTTATAGAAAACTTTGTGATTTCAGACGATATTTTAGCAGAATACAAGTCGTATGTTAGAATAAGAACTCGTAATCAACTTATTATTGATTTCAATGATTACGATCAAGAATTGAGAAATCATTTAAAAGCAGGAATAGCAACGCAGTTATTTGATGCTAATACAGCAGCAGAAATTAAAAACGCTGACGATAAAATGCTGCAAAAAGTGATTGAAATTCTCAATAAATAAAAGTGTGAAAAAATACTTTAATCTTAACTGAGGTTAAAAATATAATGTTATATTTGACTCATATAAGAAAAGTTTTTTTTCATATTAAGTAAAACCACTGATTAAAAGCCGAGCTCATTGCTCGGCTTTTTTAATTGTATATAGTGGTTGTTTTAAGGTTTAAAAATCAATTACAACTTCTTGTCGTGAACTTTGGTGTGATTGCCATCATTCCATAACGTTAAAATATCTGTAGCTACTTGTGCACCACTACCACATGCTATTGCAAATTGACTTCTCCATCCAGCTAATGAACCAGCAACATATAAGTTTTTGGCAACCACATGAAGGTTGTTTTTTAATTGAATTCTGTTTTTTTCTGGTTTAGCCATCTGATGAGGGGTCAAATATTGCTCTAAACCTTTTATTGTAAACGGCTGTGCATACCCAGTTGCAACCACTATAGTTTTTGCATGGTATACGGTTTTATTTGTTGTAACTACAAAAAAGCCCTCTTGACGTGAAATTTCTGTAACCTTTTCGTTCTCAATTTGCTGTAGTAACGGATATAAATTTGTCAGTTGTTCTTGACCGCTTTTTAAAACGGTATCACCATGTGTGCCGGGTTGTATCCCTAATACATTATTGAACAAAGCGCTTTGCATGTGCGACGCTTTTTGATGCATGATTATTCCTGCTTTTTTGTCTTTAGCAAACGATTTTTCTAATGCCGAACCTATAATTAATGCACAAGACATTCCAGAGGCACCGCCTCCAATAATTAATACGTCAAACATCTAAGCTTTTATTTTTGTTTCAATGCGTTTTGAAATTGTAAAAATTGCAAGTAATACTAATGCAATTAGCGCTGAAATAATCTCAATTATTGCAATAGTACTTTCTCCTTCAAACGGAGAGTCAAGATTAATATTTGTAATATTAAATCCAATTAAACCAATGGCTATTAGTGCTAAAATGATGCTTACTATTTTCATGATGATGTGAGTTTTAATAAAAAATTCCTTTTATTCCAGAGGTGAATAATTTTACAGCTATGGCTAATAGAATTATTCCGAATACTTTTTCAATAATGGCAATACCACTTTTACCTAATTTGCGTTCAAACCATCCGCTCATGCGCAACACTAAATACACAAAGGCAATGTTTAAAATTATGGCTATGGCAATATTGATTGATTCGTATTCAGCTCGTAATGATAGTATAGAAGTCATGCTACCTGCCCCGGCTATTAATGGAAATGCTAATGGTACAATTGAGGCAGTTTTAACTGTGTTTTCGTCTTCTTTAAAGAGTTTTATACCTAACACCATTTCTAAGGCCATAAAGAAAATAATAAATGATCCGGCAATACCAAATGAAGAGGCGTCAATGCCAATAAAGCTCAATATTTTTTCTCCAACAACTAAAAACAAGAGCATAATGCCACCAGCTACTAAAGAGGCCTTACCGCTGTTTAAAGTGCCACCTGCAGAGGTTTTAAGTTTTACAACAATTGGTAAAGATCCAATGATGTCTATTACTGCAAATAATACCATGCTGGCTTTTGCAATTTCAATGATATCTATTGTCATGAGTCAAATTTTCGTGCAAAATTATACTTTAATAATTAATTAGGCCATAAAATAAACCACTAAAAGCGTTACTTTTGCATACTAATTTAGTCAAAAAATCGATTCTAAGATGTTTCAAATAGGCAAAACAATTGTTTCTGAAGATATTATTGAAAATGAGTTTGTGTGTAATTTATCGGCTTGTAAAGGAGAGTGTTGTATAGCTGGAGAAGCTGGCGCGCCTTTAGATGAAGATGAGGTTGCTATCATGGAAGAGATTTTTCCTAAAGTGAAACCTTTTTTGCGCCCTGAAGGGATTGAGGCTATTGAAAAACAAGGTACTACAATTACTACTGATTTTGGCGACCTTGAAACACCATTGATAAATGATGCTGAATGTGCTTATGTGATTTTTGATGATAAAAACACAGCATTATGCGGTATTGAAGCCGCGTATTTAGCTGGTGAAATTTCATGGAAAAAACCAATATCCTGTCATTTATATCCTGTACGTGTGCAAAACTACAGCTCGTTTTCTGCAGTGAATTACCATCGCTGGTCTATTTGTAGTGATGCATGTGCTTTGGGAGAGGAACTTCAAGTACCAACATATAAGTTTCTTAAAGATCCATTAATAAGAAAGTTTGGTAAAGAGTGGTATGATGAGCTGCAAATAATTGCAGAAAATCACATTAAATAATATTGTTTTAATATTTGTTAAAACCCCTTATTTCTTCACTTGTCATCGATGAACTGTATTTGTAATCAGTTGTTTTTCAGATGTTTACAAATAATATTTGCTAACCTCAATAAACACAAGGGATTAGCTAATTTGTTAAAAACTTGTTGAAAAGCTATCCTTGTTTTTTTGCTAAATATTTAATCAGTTTTTGAATATTTGTATAACAGAAAGTAAATATGATTTTGCATTTTTTTAAGAATTGAAAAATTAAAATCAAGTCTTTTTTAGTTTTAAAAAGATCCTTTTTCCTCCCCAAAGAAGAAGGAATTTATACTACTTGTTTTAAGAATTAATAAATAATATTGGTTAATATAAATAGCATTGGCCGTTAATAGATTGACTGTTTTAGTCACGTAACTTATGGAGATTACACATATAATAAAAAGAGATTATGAAACAAGTGAATTTGTGTTAAACAAAATCACAAATGCTATTGAAAAGGCTATGATATCTGTAGGTAACGGTAGTAGAGCTGATGCCGAAATGATTTCTGAAAATGTATTAAAAACGCTTTTGGCTCATAAGGAAAATCATGTAAATTATATTCCAAATGTTGAGCAGGTTCAAGATATCGTTGAAGATACTTTAATGCGAAGTGAATTTCCTAATGTCGCTAAAGCTTATATCTTATATAGAAATGAGCAAGCAAGAAATAGAGCAACTAATATTTTTGAAAAGCGTATCAATTTAAAACCGTATGAGTATCCACAATTATATGATTATGTTGACGCTATACGTCACTCATATTGGATTCATACCGAATTTAATTACACTAGTGATATCCAAGATTTCAAAACCGGAATTAATGATGTTGAGCGTAGCGCAATAAAAAACACAATGTTAGCGATTTCTCAAATTGAAGTTGCTGTAAAAACATTTTGGGGCGATATTTATCATAAAATGCCTAAGCCAGAAATTGGTTCTGTAGGAGCAACATTTGCAGAAAGTGAAGTGCGTCATCATGATGCCTATTCACATTTATTAGAAATATTAGGACTAAATAATGAGTTTAAAAACTTAAAAAAGAAGCCTGTAATCATGAGGCGTGTACATTATTTAGAAACTGCTGTGAAAAACGCTAAAAGTGAAGATAACAAGGAGTTTGCAGAGTCAATACTGTTGTTTTCATTGTTTATTGAGCATGTGTCATTATTCTCACAGTTCTTAATAATCATGGCATTTAACAAGTATAAAAACGTACTTAAAGGTATTTCTAATGTTGTTGAAGCCACATCTAAAGAAGAACAAATACACGGTGATTTTGGAATAGATGTGATTCAAATTATAAAGAAAGAAAACCCAGCGTGGTTTGATAAAGAATACGAGTTGTTAACTCAAGAATTATGTAGAGAAGCTTTTGAAGCAGAAAGTAAAATTATCGATTGGATTTTTGAAGAAGGTGAGTTAGACTTTTTGCCAAAAGCAGTAATTAATGAGTTTATTAAAAACCGATTCAATAAATCATTAGAAAGCATCAATATTGAAAAAGTATTTGATGTAGATGAAAAATTAGTAGCAGAAACCGAGTGGTTTGACGATGAGATTATTGGGACAAAGCACGGAGATTTCTTCGTGAAACGATCTATCGCCTACACTAAAAGAAGTAAAAGTATAACCAGTGACGACCTATTTTAAGATGAACAAAGACGTACTAACTAACCAAAACCAAACTTTAACCGAGCAAGACAAATTGGTTGAAGCAAGAAAAGCAGCAATTAAAGCTGAAAAATCTAATCGCCAACCAGAAATCAAATGGTTAACAGAAAACAGTCGTAAATTTTTAGAATCGGGCTATTTAACTGAAGGGGTAACTCCAGAGGCTAGAATTAGAGAGATTGCTGAAAATGCTGAAAAAATATTGAAAATAGAGGGCTTTGCAGATAAGTTTTATGGCTATATGGCAGAAGGGTACTATTCTTTAGCTTCGCCAGTTTGGTCAAACTTTGGTAAGCAAAGAGGGTTGCCTATTAGTTGTTTTGGGTCGCATATTGCTGATGATATGGGGGATATTTTATTCACTCAGTCTGAAGTAGGTATGATGTCAAAATTAGGAGGAGGTACTTCTGGGTATTTCGGAAAATTACGTCACAGAGGGGCGCCGGTTAAAAATAACGGGAAGTCTTCTGGTGCTGTTCATATCATGCAGTTGTTTGAAAAAATGGTTGATGTGGTTAGTCAAGGATCTGTAAGACGTGGTCGTTTTGCGCCATATTTACCTATAGATCATCCAGATGTAATGGAGTTTTTAGAAATCGGTTCAGAAGGAAATCCTATCCAAGAGTTAACACATGGTGTTACCGTAAGTGATAAATGGATGGAAGAGATGAGAGATGGTGATGTTGCTAAACGTACTATTTGGGCTAAAGTTTTACAGTCAAGGTCTGAGGTTGGTTACCCATATATTTTATTTAGAGATAATGTAAATAATAATGCTGCAGATGTTTATAAGGATAAAAACTTAGAGATATACGCAAGTAATTTATGTACAGAAATCATGTTGCCATCTAATGAAAAATGGTCATTTGTTTGCTGTTTATCATCTATCAATTTATTACACTATGATAAGTGGAAAGATACTGATGCTGTTGAAACTCTAACGTATTTCTTAGATGCTGTAATGGAAGAATTCATTACTAAGTTGGAAGTGTTCAGAGACTCTGAAGATCGTGATGATAAGTTAACGTTCGATTTTATGGAGAAGGCTTACAACTTTGCTAAAGAGAATAGAGCATTAGGATTAGGAGCTTTAGGTTGGCACTCATTATTACAGTCAAAAATGTTAGCGTTTGATAGTCAAGAGGCGTTTAATTTAAATTCTGAAATATTTAAATTCATTAAGCAAAAATCATATAAAGCCTCTGAAGAGTTGGCAAAATTATTTGGTGAACCAGAAGTTTTGAAAGGTTATGGTCGTAGAAATGCTACGTTAAATGCCGTAGCACCAACTACGTCTTCAGCATTTATTTTAGGACAAGTATCACAAGGTATTGAGCCAATTTGGTCTAACAGTTACGTGAAAGATATTGCCAAAATTAAAACAACTATTAAGAATCCATTTTTAGTGAAGTTGTTAGAAGAAAAAGGACAAAATACAAGTGAGGTATGGCGAAGCATCCGCGATTATGACGGTTCTGTACAACATTTAGATTTCCTTTCTGAAAATGAAAAGGATGTGTTTAAAACCTATCCTGAAATTGACCAAATGACGGTTATATATCAAGCGGCTAATAGACAAAACCATATTGATCAAGGGCAATCTATTAATGTTATGGTTCATCCGGATATGCCTACTAAAGACTTGAACAATATTTATATGACAGCTTGGAAGCTAGGTATCAAATCAATGTACTACCAGCACAGTATGAATGCTGCTCAGAAATTCAAGCAAAAGAAAGAGTGTACTAGTTGCGAAGGTTAATACTCCCAAAAAAACCTTTATAAAGAAAAGCTGTAATTATTGAAATTACAGCTTTTTTAGTTATGTGGAATATTTAAAAGGATGTTAAATGTGTTTTTAGATGTTATAAAAGTTATTATTTATTCGTAAATTAATACTGATAATCAATATGTTATAGTTATGAAATCAAATGCACTTTATTTAAAGTATGGCTTGTTAATAGCAACAACCCTGATAGCTTATTTTTTAATTATCAGACTTATTGGTCTTCATGATAACCACTGGCTAAGAGTTTTAAATGGAGTTATTGTTGCGTATGGTATTTATGCCGTTATAAAGAAAAAGAAATCTTTAGAGGCTGACAATTTTGAGTATTTCTCTGGTTTCGGAGTTGGTATTCTCACTGGTGTAATTGCAACTATAACTTTTGTGGCTTTTATGGGAGTATATTTATTCCATATTGAACCAGCATTTGCTGAACGTTTATTAAAACATATTGCTGGATCAATAGGTGGTCCAGAAATATTACTATTAATTATTGGTGTAGAAGGGATAAGTTCATCAGTAGTATTATCCTTAACGTTTATGCAGAAATTTAAAATCAGCAGAAATATTTTTGAAAAGCCAATAACTGCTTAAAACGAAATATAAAAAAGCGTCAATTTATAACATATAAATTGACGCTTTTTATGTGAATAAATGTTTTGCCTAAACTTTTAAAAGAAGTAATTATTGCAACGTACTAAAGTTAATAGCCTTATAGTCGCCATTAGCCACTACGCGCTTAGTTAAAAGATCTGTATTAACTTGGTCTACATCATACTCTACCACAGCAGTTTTAGTCTCAAAATTAACTGTAGCAGTTTTTATACCGTCCATGTTGTTTAAGCTTTTTTCAATTTTAGCAGCGCATCCAACTGCACACGTCATTCCTTCAACATTAAATTGAACTTTAGCAATCGTTGCATTTTCAGCAATATCCTTTTTCTCTACAGTTTCAGTTGTATTAATTGTTACAACTTCAGAATCGTTATGTTCTTTTTTACAAGAAGCGGTAGCAATCATTGCCAATGCAATAGCCATTAATTTTATGGTTCTCATGTTTTAGTCTTTTAAATTGATATACAAATTTACGAAATCTGACAGTTTTTTCTATTTAAATTTTCATTTTTGCATCATGGATGATAAGAAATTAAAATGGGTATTTCTGTTCATACTTTCAATAGTATGGGGGAGTTCTTTTATATTGATAAAGAAAGGATTAGTAGGGTTAACAGCATATCAATTAGGCTCACTTCGTATTATTTTTACAGCCATTTTTTTGTTTATTGTTGGTGTTAAAAGTTTAAAAAAAATTGAGAAACAGCATTATAAACCAATTGTTGCGTCAGCATTTTTAGGAACATTTATTCCTGTGTATTGTTTTGCACTTGCAGAAACAGAAATTGATAGTGTAATCGCATCAATTTTAAATTCATTAACACCGTTAAATACATTAATTTTTGGTTTTTTCTTTTTTAAGATGGTCTTTCATAAATCTCAATTATTAGGGGTTATTATTGGGTTGATAGGTACATTGGCGCTTATTGTTAACGGTGCAAATTTAAATCCGCAGCAAAACTATTTGTTTAGTGTGTTTGTGATTATAGCATCTGTGTGTTATGCTTTTAATGTTAATATCATTAAGTTGTATTTGCAAGATTTAAACGCTATGAGTATTGCCACGGGTAATTTTGTAGTTATTGTTATTCCGGCAATTATTGTGTTAGTGACGACTGGTTTTTTTACTACAAGTACATTGACATCGTCAATAGTTCAAGAGTCGATGTTGTATGTGGCGGTACTATCTGTAGTAGGAACAGGAATTGCAAAAGTGTGCTTTAATAGATTGGTACAAGTGTCTACTCCTATTTTTTCTTCGTCTGTAACGTATACAATACCAATTGTCGCATTAATGTGGGGTGTTTTGGATGGAGAAATAATGAATATGTTGCAGCTATTTTCTGCAGGAATAATTCTTTTAGGAGTATATTTAGCCAATAGAAAAGCATAAAAAAAGCTGAAACTATGGTTTCAGCTTTTTTGTTATTGATATTTTAAAAGTGTTTTATTTGAAGTCTGCTTCTGTAACGTTTTCGTTAACTTTAGCAGCTTTAATAATCATTCCAAAAGTTTGTGGCCCTTGTTTGATTTTCATACTAAATGGAAATTGAATACCTTTTGAAGGGGTGTAGTTTCCGTACTCAGTAGACATCATAATTTTTTGTCCTTGAGCTTCTTTAGACGTTTCTGTTTTTACTAAATACCCAGTTTTTACATCATAGAATCTGAATTCAGGCGCTTTGGTTCCGTCAACTTTTAACTTGTATGCATCTTCACCGTTAATTGTTGTCATGCTCTCTAAAGTTACTTTAGACATGTCAAGAGTTAATTCTTCGAATAACGCATTCTTAGTTTTTGCTTCCGCAACTTCCTCTTCAGTCATTGGTTTTTGTTGTCCCATTTGTGCAGCATAACCACTTTCACCGTTAAACACTTGCTTCATGATTACTCCCATTTGTGGGTGTGATACCTCAGTTAGAGTTTTGTTAGGTGCCATCTTTTTCATGCTAATCGCCATTGATTGTCCCATAGCATTCATATCACCTGTAAGCATAACTGATGTCACTTTTTCAGCAGCATCTTTTCCTCCAATAGCTTTAAAATAGCTGTCAATTACTGTTTGTGCAGTAACTCCAGCAGGAATAGGTTTTGAAAACACTGGTCTTTCAGTTGAGTTCCCGTATTTATCAAAGTACTTAATAGGCATTTTTTTGCCATTGTAAGTCATTTTTTCTAAACTTTCAACAACGTCACTACCTTTACCGGCAATTACAATTCGTGCATTATTGGCTAAGAAATATTTATTAGCTACACGTTTAACATCTGCAATAGTTACGGCGTTAATTTTTTCTAAGAAAGTTTCATAGAAGTCGGCCGGTAATTTATTCAGCTCAATGTTTAAAGCATAACGAGAAATAGTTTGTGGTTTTTCCATAGCCAAAACAAAGTCACCTAAATATTTCGCTTTAACATTTTTTAATTGCTCAATAGTCACATCTTTAGTTCTGATGTTATTCATTTCCTTTAATGTTTCAACAACAGCACTATCAGTTACTGAGTTTCTAACACTTGTTGAGGCAGAAAATAATGCTTGTGAGTTTCTGTCTGCAGACATCGATGAACGTGCACCGTAAGTCCATCCGTTTGCTTCTCTAAGGTTCATGTTTAGCATACTGTTAAATCCGCCACCATAAATTTTATTTGCAATTAATGCTGCGTGATAATCGTCGTTTGACATTTTAAAATCAACAGTGTTCACTACAGAAATTTCAGACTGAACAGCGTCAGGCATATCAATAAAATTGATTTGTGTGAACTGTACATTTTTAGCATTTGGAAGCGCTACAGATGGTGCTAAACCTTTTCTCCAGTTGCTAAAGTTTTTCTTTACCGCCTTTTTAACGTCATTAAAGTTTACATCACCAATTACAACTAAATACGCATTGTCTGGTACATAGTAGTTTTGGTAGAACTTAGTAACATCAGCTAAACTTACATTTGAAACTGTTTCTTTAGATGCGTATTCGCCATAAGGATGATTTTTTCCATATGCTAAAAAGTATTTCACACGATTAGCAGCCGATTTAACGTTTTTCTCTTCAGATTTGATGTTCTCTAAAGTTTTCTCTTTTTCTTTATCAAACTCAGCTTGTGTGAAATTTGGATTAATAGCAGCATCAGCCATTAACTCTACCAAACGCTCAAAATATTTTGAAAGTCCGCTAGCAAAACCACCGTTTGAACTTAGGTTCAAACTGGCTCCCATATAGTCAACTTCTTCATTAAAGGCGTCTTTAGAAATAGATTTAGAACCTTTTCCTAACATGGCTCCAGTTAAACCAGAAATTCCAGCTTTGTCGCCATCTAAAACAGGCGGGTTGTCTAATCTTAAACTGATTGAAACTCGAGGTAGTTTATGATTTTCAACTACCATTACTTTTAATCCGTTTGATAGTGTGAATGCTTCTGGTTTTCCGATATTTATTTTAGGAGCAGGCCCTGGTGTAGGTTGCTTACTTCTGTCAATTTGTGCTTGCATTGTAGTTATACCCATAAAAACTAATGCTATAAGTGATAAAATTTTTGCTTTCATCATGATGTTATTTTGTCTTTTCTTCTTTAGGAAGGTATTCTAATAGAACACGTTGATTAGGATTCAAATACTTTTTAGCAACATTTTTAATCTCTTCTCTTGTAATAGATTTGTAGATGTCAATTTCACTGTTAATTAGGTTGATATCGCCATAAAGCATATAATATCTAGCTAAAGAATTAGCAATACCTTCAATACTTGAGTTAGCATTAACAAACTGATTTTCGTATTTGTTTTGTAACTTTTGGTATTCTCTTTCAGAAATTAATTCGTTTTGAATTTTTACAACTTCTTCATCAATTTCTTTTACAAGATCTTCAAGTTTGGTGTCACCTAATGGTAATCCATATGTTAGGTACATTCCGTAGTCTTCTTGACTTACATTAAATGCGCCAACCTGTAATGCCATTTTCTTATCATCTACTAGTTTTTTGTATAAGCGCGAACTTTTCCCATCACTTAAAACAGTTGAAATCATATTTAAAACATAAGCATCTCTAGTTTTCATAGATGGTGTTCTGTATGCAGCTACAATTGCAGGAATTTGAATGTTAGGATCGTTGTATTTTGCTTTAATCTCTTTAGTAATCGGTTCCTCCTTTATCGTTACGCGCTTAGGATCAGCTTTTCGAGGTATAGGTCCGAAATACGCTTGAATCATTTCTTTAGTTTTTGCTTTATCAATATCTCCAGCTACAACTAATACTGCGTTATTTGGTGAATAGTATGTGTCGTTAAACGCTTGAAACTCTTCTAAAGTTGCAGCGTCTAAGTGATCCATTGATCCTATTGTTGCCCAACGGTATGGGTGCTTTGTGAATAAAGATTTTTTAATTTCTGCTAAAAAACTTCCGTAAGGAGAGTTGTCAACGCGTAATCTTTTTTCTTCTTTTACAACTTCATTCTGTGTATCAACACCTGTTTGGTCAATAACTGGGTGAAGCATTCTTTCAGACTCCATCCATAACCCAACTTCTAAGCTATTTGATGGAAAAACTTCATAGTAATAGGTTCTGTCGTCTGTAGTGTTGGCATTATTTGTACCACCATTTGAGGTTACAATTTCAAACCATTTTCCTTTTCCAATGTTTTTTGTTCCTTCAAATAATAGGTGTTCAAAAAAGTGAGCAAAACCTGTACGTTCAGGGTTTTCGTCTTTTGCACCAACATGGTACATTACAGATGTTGTTACAACTGGAGCTGAATTGTCTTGGTGTAAAACAACATGCAGGCCGTTGTCAAGGTCATACTCTTCAAAAGTTACTTTTTGCGCCATAATAGTTACAGGTAAAAGTAATGAAGCGAGATAAATTACGTGTTTCTTCATTAGT
>JBMYYK010000039.1:0-17874 GCA_049609325.1 Flavobacteriaceae bacterium
CTGCACGATGTGAAGATTAATAAACCAAATATTATGTAAACAACTATTTTACGCATCTTATTTTTTATTGAGTAATTGCATCAAATCTACGTCATTTCCTAAAAGGATTTCTGTAGGGTTAATTCTGCCATCTTCAGAGCCATTTTCTAATTTTAGTACACCACGCGGACAAACTGCAGCACAAACACCACACCCCACACAACTGGCACGAACAATATTTTCTCCTTTTTGTGCATAAGCTCTAACATCTATACCTTGCTCGCAATAGGTAGAGCAATTACCGCATGAAATGCATTGTCCGCCATTTGTAGTAATCCTAAAACGCGATTTAAAACGTTGAATTAATCCCATATATGCGGCTAGCGGACAACCAAATCTGCACCAAACTCGGTTTCCAAAAATAGGATAAAAACCTGTACCTATAACACCTGCAAATATAGAGCCTATTAAAAAACTGTATGCGTCTTGCACAGTAGATGTCTTAATGCCTACGATGTGATTGTTATCTGTAAAAAACGAATACAAAGTCATTAAAGTCATGCCTAAAACAAATACCAATACGCTGTGTATCATCCAGCGTTCCAATTTCCAAGCATTGAGTGATTTGTTAGATAGTTGTCTGTAAGGATCACCTAAAGTCTCAGCCAATCCACCACAACCACATACCCAGGAACAATACCATCGTTTGCCAAAAAAATAGACAAGTATTGGCACTGCAATTAATGTAAGTGCAATACCCCAAACTAAGATGAATATACCAATACCACCACTGTTTATAAGGTCGTTTAAGTTCCATTTGAAAAAGAAATCATAGTCAAGAGGAAAGATATTTTTAAAATCATACCATGGCATTTGAAAACGCACCATGATTTCAGGAATTAAAAAGGCAAATACAATTTGAAAGAACAGTACAGATGTAGTTCGTAATATCTGGTAGTTGTTATGACGGTATTTGATATACATGCGGATTGCCATAACAACCATAACTACACAGTATAAAAACCCATATAAAAACCATTGGCTAGCTAAATTGCCGTTTAAAGCTAAACTTATAGGATCTACAATGTACGTCCAGTTTACAATATAATCTGGTGTAAAGTAGAGTATAATATAAAATGCAGTAAGAAACACAAATGCCAACCAACCTATCCAACCTCTGTTGGTGGCTGAACTTGAATAAATAGAGTTGTTTTTTATGCCCTTAGGCCCAAGTGTGACTATTGAAGGTATGATATAAAGTAGTGCGCCAAATATACCAAGTCCAAATGTTAACCACCAGAATACCCCTTTATGTTCTTTAATGAGGCCTTTGCCTGAAACTTTTGAAATTTCATAAGTTAACACATGAGGTTTATACCATATTTTTTTGCCATACTCTTTGTGTTGTACATGAGTTGTGTTGGCAATTTTTAAAGCCGTTCTTATTTCAGAGGAATACGAGAATGGATTAGTAAACTCTTGGTCTACAATTCGAGTTTGTATTTCAGAAATGAAAACATTACTTGTGATATTTTTATCTGATATAAACTGATTGAATTGTTTTGTAGTTAGTTCATATTTTCCTAAAACTATTAGACTAATAAAAATTGTTAACCCAGTAAGAAATATCCCAAGTCCGGTGTTTTGAATATATTTCATACTGTTTAAACTTTAGAGAAAATACGTTTCCAACTTTTTAATTTCAATTGAATAGTTGTCTTGTTTTCTGAATTGAATTTTGCAATAATATCTTTTTCGTGATGTTTGTAAAACTCAGGATCAAAGTTAGCGTCACGAAAATGCTCTAAAACGTGGTTAACTGTAGCTTTTTGTGTAAGCATTTTATCAAAAAACTCATGTCTCATACGAATACCAAATGTGTTAATACCTAAAAACTTATGCGTGTGCTTGTCATAATTTATATGAATACATTTATCGCCATCAGGATGTTCCCAATAAAAGCGAGTTTCATGTGTTTGAGGTAATGCCGTAATTTGTCCGTAAGTTTGGTATTCAATATTAAAAAATTTGGCGGAGTTGAACCAATGGCCAGGAGCATAGGCAGTTTTATTGCCACAAATAGTCTGCGCCAAAGTTTCACCCATCATTCGCCCGGTATACCAAACGGCTTCAATAGGTTTGCGATGTGCTTTAGGTTCTTGCTGCTCTGCACAATCGCCAATGGCATAAATGTTAGGCATATTTGTTTCTAAAAACCGATTGACTAATACTCCTTTATTGGTTGTAATGCCACTGTTTTTTAGCATACTAATATTTGGTGATACGCCAGCAGTTAAGCCCACAAAATCACATAAAATTTCTTCGCCAGTTTCCGCTATGATTACCGATTTCACCTTGCCATCATGATCAGATGTAATTGCTTTTAGGTTAACCCCTAAGCGTAAATCAATAGTGTTGTTAATAATTTCACGGTTAATCATTGCCGATTCTTCTTTAGGGAGTACATTGCCCCAAAAACTAGGTTCTCTTACTAAAAAGGTAGTAGGAATATCTCTGCTATGTAACATTTCTGCTAATTCAATACCAATTAAACCTCCGCCAACAATAACAGCTCTTTTACAGGTAGAATTATTAGGAGCATAGGTTTCAATGTTTTCTAAATCTTGTTTATGATATAACCCAGATACGCCTTTTAAATCTTGCCCAGGCCAACCAAACTTGTTAGGTTTAGACCCTGTTGCTATAACGAGTTTATTGTATTGTAAGGTAGATTGATCTTTAAAGATTAGCAGATGCTTTGACGTATCAATTGACGTTACGTAATTGTAAATAAGATTGATCTTGTTTTTTTTCCAAAACCAATCTTCATAAGGTTTGGTGTGCTCAAATGTCATATGTCCCATGTACATATACATTAAAGCTGTTCTTGAGAAGAAATGTTCAGATTCTCCAGAAATCACAGTAATTTTTTTGTTACTGTGTTTTCTGATATGACGCGCACAAGTTATCCCTGAAATTCCATTTCCAATAATTACGATGTGTTCTTCCATTATTTTGAGTTGTTGTTGGGTGAGTCGTAATAAAAAACGGAACCTTAATTATTTTAGTGGTGCAGTAGGGATTATTTTTTAAAGAACCCTGCTATGAATAGCACTAATGACGCACCAATAACTCCAGTAAGCAGGTCGCCAAAAATTCCATCTAATAAGTTTAAGCCTAACAGTTGAAATAGCCAGCCTCCTATTAAACCTCCCACAAGCCCTAATACAATATTTACAAGAATGCCAAAGCCCCCACCTTTCATAAGTTTTCCAGCTCCCCAACCGGCAAGTCCGCCTATAATTAAAGAATATAATAATCCGCTCATAATTAATGTTTTTTTAAGGTTAGTGTACACTAAAGATAAGGAAATTAATTTTAAAAATGATGTGTTCGTTTATAGGCGATTATATAGATGCTTTTGAATTAAAGATTTACATTAGTTGTAATTTGAATTGAATATACACGACCATAGTATATGATTAATTAACTGAAGTTATTATGAAGTATTACATTGTACTGTTTTTATGTTTTTTACAAGGATTTGGTCAACATAAAATTGATAAAATTCAGTTTGAAGGTTTGAAAAAAAACAGTGAAACGTTTTTAACTCAATTGATACAAACTAAACAAGACGCAGTTATAGATACTGTTTTATTACAACAGGATATCAAAAAATTAAAGCGACTTACAGGTATATCTAATGCAACATATAAAATAGTTGGTGCTACACTAGTATTTGATATCGAAGAAAATCATACTTTAATACCAGCAATTAATATTTGGTCAGTTGATGATACGTTTTCCTATAAATTAGGGTTGTATGAGTATAATTTTGCTGGCCGAAACATCACTTTAGGAGGCTATTACCAGTATAACGGAGAGAGTTCTTTTGGAGCTAATTTATTTGCACCTTATCTGTTGTCTAATAAATTAGGTGTAGCTATTAATGCACAGCAATGGAGCAGTAAAGAACCATTTTATTATACTGATATACCAACAGATTATATTTATAAAAACTCTGGTATTGAGGCTTTTATAACCTATGAACGTAATTTTAAAAATAATTTTAGAGCTGGGTTAAATTATAGTAAAGATACTTATGAATACCAATCGGGTCATTTAGACGCTACAATTGCAGAGAGAATAGAGGTTAATAAGTTTATTTTAAAGGCATTGTATGAATACAATACACTTGATTTTAACTATCAATATGTAAAAGGAGTTAAAAATGTATTTACGTTACAACAACATTTTACAGATAATGATTTTCAATCAGACTTTTTAGCTTGGTGGAATGATATAATGCTATATAAAACATTAGGCTCAAAGGGTAATTTTGCAAGTAGGTTACGAGTAGGATTAGCTACCAACACATCTAGTGTTTTTGCTCCATTTGTAGTAGATAATAATGTTAATATTCGAGGTGTAGGTAATTTAATAGATAGAGGAACTGGGAGCTTAGTTTTAAATGCTGAATACCGACATACTTTATATGAGAAAAGTTGGTTTGTGCTTCAAGGAAATACTTTTGTTGATATGGGAACTTGGCGTTCACCTGGGGGGCATTTAAGTGATTTTATAGAATTTGATAAAGGGCAATTATATTCCGGGTTGGGTATTAGGTTGATACACAAATATATATTCAATGCAATTTTTAGATTGGATTATGGCTATTCATTTGCTAACCAATCTGGAGGAATTGTTTTTGGAATAGGGCAATACTTCTAGTTTTTAATGTGTTTTAAATAATAATCATAGAGGTCTTGCGCAGAAGCACCACTCCATTTTTTAAAATAAATGACTAAAAAATGGTATTGCAGTTTCCAAATACCATTTGATTCATACCGTCTTGCTGAAGTAGTAATCCAGTGCTGAATGACTACAAATTGGTTTTGCTTGTAAAGTTTGTTAATTAAATCATTGTCTTCATACACGGTAAATTGCTCGTTAAATCCATTTAATTCTTTAAACAAGTCTTTGCTAATAAACTGACTTTGATCGCCACCTCTACAGGCGCGCAAGTTGAATTGTGTGAACCACCCCGCAAGTTGTAGCCACCAATGTTTAGAGTCAAACGTCATTTTAAAGCAGCCTGCTTTGTTGCCGTTTTCAATTTCATGAAGTATATATTGGTCAAAATGTTTTGGCGGAAAGGTATCGGCATGTAAGAAATAGAGAACATTTCCTGACGAATGCTGAGCGCCAAAATTCATTTGTTTAGCACGCCCTTTGTCTGAAATAAGAAGTTGTATGGCGTCATGATTTTGAGAAAGAGCTGTTACAATTTCTTGTGTGTTGTCGGAACTTCCACAGTCAACTACAATGATTTCAGCAATAGTTGTGGCTGTACTATGTTGTAATAAATGTAGCAGTAATCGTTTAATATTTGCCGCTTCATTTAGAGTTGGGATAATGATAGATAGCTTATTCATTTAAATCCCAATTGTATTTTAAGTAAGATTTTTTGGCGTTAGAATAAATCTTAACATCAGAATAGGTGTTCAAGTAGTCAATTAAAGTTCCTTCGGATTTAAAGTCTTTCGAAAACCATTGAAATATTTTGGATAATTGAATGTGATCTTCAGAAAGTATATTTCTGTTGTCATCATTTATAAACTGATGTGCTAAAGAGTCTAAATCATCATGTACACTTGCAGCAGTAAACGCTTTATTCAGCAATTGCGGACAAGAAAACGAAGCACAGTTAATTCCGAAATGTATTCGTGGGTCATTCAATTTGCGTAAGATGTTATGTTCAATGTCATTTAAACTCATATAATCATGACCAATTTTAATGAACTTTGTATCCCATGGTTTTTTGATATGTTTAATGCTTTTTATGGGATAATTGTCGATAATTAATTTAATGGTAAATGCATTATACGTATTCATCCAATACGCAAGTTGCTCGTTTTTACTCCATGTTAGCTTAGGTGGATTATTGCTAAGATGGTTGAGATATGTTGTTAGTTTTTCCTTGTCACTTGCAAAGCCTTTGTAGCTCACGTTACCTGTACTTGATACGTGCTTTTGAAGTAAGACATTAAAATTGTTGTGATTGAGTTTACTAGAGGTATTGGTATGCTGGCTGTATGCAATACCATTACAAATAAGAACTAAAAGCGTTAATAAGGTTTTCATGTTAATGCGTAATACTAAGATTGTTAGTCGTAAACAAGAGGAAATAGTTACTAAACACAAAAACCCTGTTGTTACAGAGCTTTTGTGATTATGTTATTAGCAGCACCCACCACCGTCATAATGATAGGTAGATTCTGAAAAATAGATGTCGTCACGTCCCAACGCTTTGAGAGCAGCCGCGGTTTTATCACAAATTGCTAACGGTTGGTTTTTTAATAAAATGTGCCCAGCATTATCATCAAAAAAATCGTCATCACCATAATATATAGCTGCTTTACCAGTAAACACACAAGGGCCGTCTTCTGGCATTGGGTCTTTTATGGCAGCGACTTCAATAGATTCAATATAAATCAACTCATCAGTTGGATAATTCTTTGGGTCTAAAATACGATAAGGTTTTCGAGCTCTAATTTCAATTGTTCCAAATCCAGCATCAGTCAATGCTTTTACGTATTCAGCAATGGGTAAACTACCACTTAAACATAAGGCTCTCAGGCGCTCGTCATTCCTTAACCTGTCATTCATAGGTTGTTCACAGGTAGGATCACTCATTACTAAACGGCCATGTGGTTTTAATACGCGATACATTTCTGCAATAGCTTTTTTTAAATCGTCAGCTTTAAAAATGTTGAATAAGCAGTTTTGTGCCGCCACATCAATAGAGTTGTCCTCAACTGGTAGATTCATTGCATCTCCTTTTTTAAGCTCTACAAACGCACTTTTAAACCAGTCGTTTTGTTGTTCGGCAACTTTAAAATTTTGTTTAGAGGCTTCTAGCATTTCATCAACAACATCGACGCCAATCACTCCGCCTTTTTGACGATTGAAATAGGAGAATTGCAACAATTCCATTCCACCACCAACGCCTACATATAGCATTTTAGGGTTGTTAGATAAATCACGGGCATGTACTGTTGAACCACAGCCGTAGTTCATTTCTTGCATGATTTTTGGAATTTTTAATCCTGGTAATTCCCAAATAGGGTTAGTCGTGCAGCATAAACCCACATCTGGGGTAAGTGCAGCTTCTTTATAAACGTTGTGTGTAGTGTCTAAATAACTCATAAGATGTGGTTTTGTAATTGTTTAAATGACGTTAATTAATGCTTTAAATAGGGTTATCATTTTAGGCTCTGCTTCACCTGCGACTGCTATAATCTCAGCAATATTTACAGGTTGAAGATTATCCGGATCACATTCATCAGTTAATACTGATATTGCAGCCACCTCAAGATCTAAATGATTAGCAACAATGACCTCAGGTACGGTACTCATCCCAACAGCATCTGCGCCTAAAATACCTAACATTCGGTATTCTGCTCTGGTTTCTAATTGCGGACCAACAACACTTGCATAAACGCCTTCATGTAACGTGATACCATGTTGTTGTGCAATGGTTTTTAATTGTGTATTTATATGTTTAGAATATGGCGCTAACATGTCTGTAAATTGCGATCCAAATTCATTGACATTTGCGAATGCTAATGGAGAGCCGCCTTGGAGATTAATATGATCATCAATAACCATAAGGTCACCTTTTTTGTAGTTTAAATTAATAGCTCCAGCGGCATTAGAAACTAATAATTTTGTTATGCCCAAACCATGTAACGTACGAATACCATAGGTCACCTGCCAAAAATCATAGCCTTCATAAAGATGAAAACGACCAGACATTACCACCACGTTTTTTCCTTCTAATGTTCCAAATATGAGTTTGCCTGAATGAAACTCTACCGTTGCTTTTGGAAAGTGAGGAATATCTGCATATGCTATTTCATGACTAATGGTAATGTCTTGTACAATTTGTCCTAAACCAGTTCCTAAAACAATTCCTAGTTCTGGCTGTATTGTAATTTTATCTTTTAAATATGTAAGGGTGTCTTGTAAATGTTGTGTTTTCATTTGGTTATGTTAAGTATGGTTTGAAAATAGCGTAATCTTTTATGTCTTCGTAAACATCAATATCATTTAAGAGTTCAAGTTGTGCTACTTTTTTAGTTTTTAAATCGTGTAATGTTGCAGCTCTAACTGTGTCTGTTCCCCAGTTTTTATGTTTAAATAGTTTTGGGTGTAATTTTTTCATACCTAGTAAGTAATATCCACCATCTTCTGCAGGTCCGATAACAACATCGTTATGGTCTAGCTGCATAAAAGCCTCTTGAATATGCTGAGGTTTTAAATCGTATAAATCCGACCCTACAATAATTACCTTGTCATAGCCTTTACTAAAACTAGTTCTGAAAGCATTCTGCATGCGTTCTCCTAAATCATGACCGTTTTGTTGGTGTTTCTGATATATTGCATTGTCCCATATATCATTAGTTCTCACTTTAACAGAATAGTATACAGCCTTGTCACAATTAAGTTGTTGAGTAACTTGTGCAGTATGTTCTAAAAGTAATTTATAAATGGCTAAAGCATTCTCATGACCAATAGATTTAGCTAACCGGGTTTTACATTTGCCTAATTCTGGATTTCTAGTAAATATTATTAGCAGTTGTTTACTCATATATTTTCACACCATTAGTTAGCCATTTACTCCATTCTTTATTGTAACAATGCACGTTGTTTGTTTTTTGACCTGAAGAGTCAACAACGGTATTCTTTTCATTTTTCCAATTGAAAATACCACCATACAAATTATAGACGGTATAGCCTTTTTTGTGTAGTTTTTCGGCAATTTTTTCACTTCTATACCCCACAGAGCAGTACACTACAACAGGTTGATTTGTATTAAGTGTTGAAGTAGTTTTATCACTATTAAAATGGTTGTACCCTATATGTATGGCATTTTTTAAGTGACTTGTGTTGTACTCATCAATTTCTCTTGTGTCAAGAATTGTGTAGTTGTCATAATTGTTTAGCAAATCTTTTGCCGTAATAAACGGGATGCTTTTTTGAAGCGTATTGTTAATCATTGCATCAAAACTAGAGTTTTGAGCAGTGCCAATTGCTGTATATAAAAATAAGATGTAAATAAGTTGTTTCATACGTACTAAGCTACTGTGCCTTGACAACTACTTCCGGCTCCGGCTGTACAACCGTAGCAATGTTGAGAGGTGATAATATGTCTGTTCTGAAGTAAATCTTCATTATACTCACTAATGTGTTTGACCTTGCTTGCCACTTTTAATTCTAACATCTGATTAAAATCACAATCATACAACCAGCCGTCCCAACTTACAGAAATTGTATTGGTACACATCACATTCTTCACTGCTTCAGGATTGTAAGCATCAACCAGTGCATACATATAATCGTCATAATTGTCTGAAGCGATGAGGTAATCTAAAAATCTACTTATCGGTAAATTAGTAATGGCAAATAGATTGTGAAATTCAATATTGAAATGATTTTTTAAAGCTTTTTTAAATTCGGATTCTAAAGCAGTTTGGTTGCCAGGTAAAAAGGCTCCTGAAGGGTTATATACCAAATCTAAACGCAAACTACTACCAGGTACGCCATAACCAACTGCGTTTAAGTCCTGTAGTGCCTTAATAGATTTATCAAAAACACCATCACCGCGTTGTTTGTCGGTTTTTCCTTGAGTCCAATGTGGCATTGATGAGATTACATGAACATTGTGTTTTTTGAAAAACTCAGGTAAATCGTAATATTTCTTATTAGCTTTTAATATGGTCAAATTTGAGCGGACAATAAAATCTTTAATGCCGGCTTTTGATGCTTCTTCAACAAACCATCTGAATTCTGGATTCATCTCTGGTGCACCGCCAGTTAAATCTAGGGTGTGAGCTCCAGTTGTTTTGATAACCTCTAAACATTGCAGCATAGTTTCACGTGTCATGATTTCTTTGCGATCTGGGCCAGCATCTACATGGCAATGTTCACACACTTGGTTACACATGTAACCTAAGTTGAGTTGTAAAATTTCTAGTTTATTGGGAGTTAAGGGGAATTGTTGTGACTCAGAAAGTTTGTGTTTAAAAGTAGGTAACTCGCCATTAGCAAAAAGACCATTAGATAAATGCTCTAATTGTTTTTGTGCTTTTGCAAGCGCACTATTTCGTTTGTGTAATGATGTTGTTGACATGTATAGATGTTATTGTACTACAAAAAGAAGTTACATTTCTAGTTTATTGACTTTGTTCATCATCTGCACACCATGCACTAAAGTAGCTCCGCCTTTTATTGCTGCTCCTACATGAACAGCTTCCATCATCTCTTCCTTAGTAATGCCACGTTCTAAACCATCTTTAGTATAGGCATCAATACAGTATGGGCATTGTTCAGTATGTGCAACGGCAAGCGCAATTAGTGATTTTTCTCGGGCAGTTAGGGCGCCTTCTTCAAACACTTTTCCGTAGTACTCAAAAAACGTGTTGCCAAGTTCTTCATTCCATTCAGTAATCTTTCCAAATTTTCTTAAATCTGCCGGATCGTAATATGTTTTTGCCATAATTATGTGTAATGATTTTATATAGACGAATAGTAAATGTAAGTCTTACAGCTGAAAATTAAAATATATATGTCAGATAAATACCCTATTTTTGCCGAATGAAGAATGAGTTAAGGCTATCAGACTGGTTACCAACTACTAACAAAGAAGTGAAGATTCGAGGTTGGGAAGAATTAGATGTGATTTTATTTAGTGGAGATGCGTATGTAGATCATCCGTCTTTTGGTCCAGCAGTTATTGGTAGAATTATTGAAGATTGTGGTTTGCGTATTGCAATTGTACCACAACCATGTGTAACCGATAGTTTGCAAGATTTTACCAAACTAGGTAAACCTAATTTGTTTTTTGCGGTAACATCTGGTACCATGGATTCTATGGTGAGTAACTATACAGCATCAAAAAAACAACGAGAGAAAGATGCCTATACTCCAAATGGCGATAAAGGATTACGCCCAGATTATGCTACCTCTGTTTATACCAAAATTTTAAAAGAGAAGTTTCCGGATGTTCCTGTTGTCATAGGAGGTATTGAGGCGTCGTTGCGTCGTGTCACCCATTATGATTATTGGAGTGATAAGTTAATGCCAAATATATTAACGAGTTCAGGGGCAGATTTATTGGTGTACGGTATGGGAGAGCAGCCTTTGAGAGATGTGATTGCATTATTGAAAAAGGGGGTGCCATTCTCGTCATTAAAAACAATTAAACAAACAGCTTATTTGCAAGACCGTTCTGAAGATTTGCAAAAAAATAAAAATTGGAATGCAGTTACTATTGCTTCACACGAAGACTGTTTAAAAGATAAAAAAACTTTTGCATCTAACTTTAAGGTTATTGAGCAAGAGTCTAATAAAACGTTTGGAAACAGAATTATTCAGCATGTGGGTGAGGATAGATTGGTGATTAATCCGCCGTATCCTACAATGACTGAAAAAGAGATAGACAGTTCATTTGATTTGCCATATACCCGACTGCCACATCCAAAGTATAATAAACGAGGTCCTATTTCTGCTTTTGAAATGATTAAGTTTTCAATCAACATTCATCGAGGATGCTTTGGAGGTTGTAGTTTTTGTACTATTTCTGCGCATCAAGGTAAATTCATTGCAAGTAGGAGTAAGGAGTCTATCATGAAGGAGGTGGATACTGTAGCAAATATGTCTGACTTTAAAGGGTATTTTTCTGATATTGGTGGGCCTTCGGCTAACATGTATCAAATGAAAGGTAAGGTGCAGTCTATATGTGATAAATGTGTGGCGCCATCATGTATAAACCCGGTTATTTGTAGTAATTTAGATACCTCACATAAACCACTTACGGATATTTATCAGTCGGTTGATAAGCACCCAAAAGTCAAAAAATCATTTATAGGGAGTGGTATTCGTTATGATATGTTGGTGCCTGAATTTAATAAAAATGCTGACCCAAAGGAATTAGAGGAATATACAGAAGAAGTGATTACTAATCATGTGTCAGGACGTTTAAAAGTAGCGCCAGAACACACTTCTGATCCCGTTTTGAAATTGATGCGTAAGCCTTCATTTTCAAACTTTCATCAGTTTAAAAAGTTATTTGATAAGATTAATGTTCGTAAGAAATTGAACTTACAACTAATACCTTATTTCATTTCTAGTCATCCAGCTAGTGAGTTGGAAGACATGGCAAATTTGGCTGCAGAAACCAAAGATATGGGCTTTAAATTGGAGCAAGTTCAAGGGTTTACACCAACACCAATGACGGTCGCAACGGTTATTTATTATAGTGGGTATCATCCATACACCCTTAAGAAAATGAATACTCCAAAGACCAAGCAAGAAAAAGAAGACCAGCATCGTTTTTTCTTTTGGTACAAGCCAGAAAATCAAAAGTGGATTAGAAATACATTGAAAAAAGTAGGGCGCTTTGATTTAATAGATCGGTTGTTACCAAAAGAGGAGAAAGCTCAAGACAAGCATTTAAAAAGAGGTGCGTCTAAAAATAAATCAAGACAGAAAGAGTTTGTAAGTGTTTTACCTAAAAAAGAAGGGGAGAATTCTGCCAGAAATAAGAAGTCTGCATCTCAAAAAAAATATAAGAAAAAGCGCAGACGCTAAGTCTTGTCACAAAAAAAAACCAACTAGTTGTTAGTTGGTTTTTTTTGTGGTTTTTTGTTTTCGGGCCTAAAAACAAAGGCTCCAGGATATTCTTCTGTAATTAGTGTTAATGCCGCATCAGCATCAAGTCTATTGCGGTACCTTCCAACCCAAACTTTATAGTGTGGGGTTTGGTATACAATATCAGATTTATAATCGGTAAATTTTTCCTTGCACTCGGCTAAAGTTTCTCGTGCGGTTTCAATTTCTCCAGAAATGACTTGTATGGTGTAATAGTTTTTTAATTCACCATTTTTTAGAAGTTTTGCACGTTCATTAAGTAGTTGGTTTACTTTTTTGTCTTGTAAAATCGTGACTTCTCCTTGTTGTCCGTATGTTTTTAAACATGCAAAAAAGAGTAATACAAAAGTTGCGATTATTTTAGGTGTTGGTAAGCTACTCATAATGAATTGTGTTTAGTACAAAAGTACATTTTATATGTGTTTTTACTTGCGGTATAATCTTATTTAGAATTTGTATAAATTGCGATTAACATTTCTATAACACTTAAAAAATCCAACTGAAATATTATTTTTGTCGGAACAATTTTTTCTAAAGTGTGCTTTTCTGGAGTTATACTTGAAAAAATCGTACCAAAAATGAAATCGTCCTGTGTTAATTTACAGGGATTACTAATAAATTATAGATACATTACAGATGAAACAGGTGAAACACCGTAATTCAACTTCTAAAGTTCTAGGTTTATGCTTGGCAATGTTGCTAGCATTTTCTACGTCTATTTTTGCTCAAGGCGATCCTGCTGCGGGTAAAGCATTGTTTAATACCAATTGTGCGGCTTGTCATAAATTAGATAAAGATATGACGGGGCCTGCGTTACGAGGGGTTGCAGAACGTTTAGATAAAGATTGGCTTTATGAATGGATTCGTAACAGTTCGAAAATGATTAAAGCTGGAGATCCGTATGCGGTTGAGGTTTTTGAAAAGTTCAATAGTGTGCCAATGACGGCATTTCCTCAGTTATCTGATGCTGATTTAGACAATATTTTAGCGTATACTTCTGAAGAGAAAAAAGCGGCTCCTGCTGCTGTGGTTCAAACTGAAGGTGCGGGTGCGTCTGATGATTCTGCAGTTGATATGAATGTGGTTTTAGGGCTATTGGCATTGATACTTGTAGTGTTAGCTGTGATGTTAATGATGGTGACCAAAACATTAAAAAATCTTGCGCAGCAAGGTGGAGTTGCTGTTGAGGAAACAGATTCATTATGGCAAAAGTTTGTTAAGAATCAATTTTTAGTATTGGTGTCTGTAATCATGTTTATGTTGTTTGCAGGATATCATTTATTCGGGTTCTTTATGCAGGTAGGTGTTGATCAAGGGTACCGTCCGGTACAACCAATACATTTCTCTCATAAAATTCACGCTGGTGATAATGGTATTGATTGTAAATACTGTCACTCAAGTGCACGTGTGAGTAAAACGTCTGGAATACCAGCGTTGAATGTGTGTATGAACTGTCATAAAAACATTTCTGAAGTTGCTGAAACAACTGCAGATGGAGAGTATACAAAAGAGTTTTATGACAAGCAAATTCAAAAATTATACGATGCTGTAGGATGGGATGGTCGTGCGTACACTGGTGAATCTAAGCCGGTGAAATGGGTGCGTGTACATAACTTACCTGATTTTGCATATTTCAATCACTCACAACACGTAACTGTTGCAGGTGTAGCATGTCAGAAATGTCATGGTCCTGTTGAGGAGATGGAAATTTTAGAACAGCATGCGCCATTAACTATGGGGTGGTGTGTGAACTGTCACCGTGAAACAAATGTGAAGACTGAGGGTAATGAGTATTACACAAAGATTCACGAAGAATTAAAGAAAAAATATGGTGTTGACCAACTTACAATTGCTCAAATGGGTGGATTGGAATGTGGTAAATGTCACTATTAATAATAAAAGAAGTTAATATCAATTAATAATATGGCATCAAACAAAAAATACTGGAAAAGTGTTGAGGAGTTAGATACTAACTCAATTGTTGAGACGCTACAGCAAAGTGAATTTATTGAAGAGATTCCTGCTGGAGATTTCTTAGGGGATAAAGAATCTCTTGAGGAGTCATCAACTACTCGTCGTGATTTTCTTAAGTATGTAGGATTCAGTACAGCTGCTGCATCTTTAGCTGCTTGTGAGGGTCCAGTAATTAAGTCAATTCCATACGTGGTTCAGCCAGAACAAGTTCGTCCTGGTGTTGCAGATTATTATGCAACAACTATTGCAAATGGTTTCGACTTTGCTAGTGTGTTAGTAAAAACAAGAGAAGGTCGTCCAATTAAGATCGAGCCAAATAAATTGGCAAGTTCTAATGGAGGAACAACTGCTCGTATTCAAGCTTCTGTGTTGTCACTATATGATAACATGCGTTTGAAATCAGCAAAAATCAATGGCGCGATAACTACGTGGTCTAAATTTGATGCTGATGTTACTAAGAAGTTAAATGAGTTGAGTGCTGCAGGCAAAGAGGTGGTGTTGTTAACACAAACGTTTGCAAGCCCGTCAACAACGCGTTTGATTGCTGAGTTTAAAGAAAAATACGGAAATGTACGTCACGTGGTGTACGATGCAATTTCTGAGTCAGCTGCTTTAGATGCTTTTCAAGAAAAGTACGGAGAAAGAGGTTTGGCGTCTTATAATTTAGAGCATGCAGATGTTATAGTTTCTGTTGGTGCAGATTTCTTAGGAGATTGGCAAGGTGGTGGTTATGAAGGTGCTTATGCTAAAGGTAGAGTGCCTAAAAATGGTAAAATGTCTCGTCATGTACAGTTTGAGTCAAACATGAGTTTGTCTGGAGCTAATGCAGATTTACGAGTGCCATTAACGCCATCTCAACAAAAAGTTGCTATCGCTAAATTATACGGTTATGTAACTGGTAGTTCAGTTGGAGGTAAATTGCCTGCTGCTGTTGAAGCTGCAGTGAAAAAGACTGCTGCTGAATTGAAAAAAGCAGGAAGCAAAGCTGTAGTGTTAACAGGTGTTCAGGATAAAGCAGCTCAAGCAGTTTGTTTAGCGATAAACGACGTGTTAGCGAGTAAAGCTTTTATGCCAGAAACTCCTGTAAAAATTAGACAAGGGAATGATACTGCTGTAAGTCAATTAGTAGCTGATGTAAAGTCAGGAAAGGTTGGAGCAGTGATCATGGCTGGTGTAAATCCAGTATATACTTTAGCAAACGGAGAAGCGTTTGGTGAAGCCTTAAAGAAAGTTGAGTTAACTGTGTCATTTACAGAAAGAGAAGATGAGACTTCTGCTTATGTATCGCATTTAGGTGCTGCGCCTCACTATTTAGAAGCATGGGGAGATGTAGAGTTTAAAAAAGGACACTATGGGTTAACACAGCCAACTATCAAACCGTTATTTGATACACGTCAATTCCAAGATTCATTATTGAAGTGGATGGGAAGTAGCGAGTCTTACTATACTTATATCAAGTCTACTTGGTCAACAGGATTCTTAGGAGGGTCTTCTTGGAATAAAGCATTGCATGATGGGGTGTTGGTAGCTCCAGTTGTAGCTGTTGATGCACAAGAAGGTGATGTTGTTGAAGCTGAAGAGGCTCCAATGACAGATGTGTCTGCTGCAGTTGCTCAATTGGCTAAAGCAAGTTCAAAAGGAATGGAATTGACACTATACTCTAAAACGGGTATGGGAGACGGACAAATGGCTAATAACCCTTGGTTACAAGAGTTTCCAGATCCGTTAACAAGAGCAACGTGGGATAACTATTTAACAATGTCTCAAGCTGATGCTGATCGTTTAGGTTTAAGCTTAGAGCAATCAACATTCTTTACAGAAGCTCGTCATGATGCTAATGGAGGATTGAATGGTGCTTATGCTAACGTGACGGTTAATGGTGTTACTATAAAAGTACCAGTAATGGTTCAGCCAGGTCAAGCAGAAGGTTCTGTGGGTATGGCTTTCGGTTATGGTAGAAAAGCAGGTTTAAAAACAGAAATGCAAACAGGTGTTAATGCATATAAATTATATGCTAATGCCAATGCTATTCAAGATGTAACTATTGAAGCTACAGAAGGAATGCACGAGTTTGCTTGTTTACAATTACACAATACCTTAATGGGTAGAGGTGATATTGTAAAAGATACAACTTTAGAAGTATTCAATACTAAAGATGCGAAGGTTTGGAATCCTAAGCCACACGTATCTAAGGATCACGCAATGATTCCTACTACAGATCCAGATGCCGATTTATGGACATCTTTTGACAGATCTGTAGGGCATCACTTTAACTTATCAATTGACTTGAATTCTTGTACAGGATGTGGAGCATGTGTTATTGCTTGTCATGCTGAAAACAATGTGCCAGTAGTTGGTAAATCTGAAGTGCGTCGTTCAAGAGATATGCACTGGTTACGTATTGATAGATATTATTCATCTCAAGACAGTTTTAATGCTGATGTTGAGAAGAAAGATAATATTGCAGGTTTAGGAAGTTCATTGTCTGAATTTGGTGAGCTGGAAAATCCAGCGGCTAATCCTCAGGTAGTTTTCCAACCAGTAATGTGTCAGCACTGTAACCACGCATCATGTGAAACAGTTTGTCCAGTAGCGGCAACGTCTCATGGTCGTCAAGGTCAGAACCAAATGGCATACAACCGTTGTGTAGGTACACGTTACTGTGCTAACAACTGTGCATACAAAGTACGTCGTTTCAACTGGTTCTTATATGCTGAAAACGAAGAGTTCAACTACCACATGAATGATGATTTAGGTAAGATGGTATTGAATCCTGATGTAGTTGTACGTTCTCGTGGAGTTATGGAGAAATGTTCTATGTGTATACAAATGACACAGAAAACTATTCTTGATGCTAAGCGTGACGGAAGAGCAATTAAAGACGGAGAATTCCAAACAGCTTGTTCTAACGCATGTGAAACTGGAGCTATGACTTTTGGTGATGTGAATGACCATGATAGTGAAGTTTACAAGTTGAAAAATGACAATAGAGCTTATCACTTATTAGAGCACGTTGGTACAGAGCCAAATGTGGTTTATCAAACAAAAGTGAGAAACTCTTAAGACGAATAAATAAAAATTAATTAAGTAATAACACGTATAAATTATGGGGTCTCATTACGAAGCACCAATAAGAACACCTTTAGTTACTGGTAACAAATCGTACCACGATGTATCGGTTGATGTTGCTAGACCAGTTGAAGGTCG
>JBMYYK010000040.1:0-17446 GCA_049609325.1 Flavobacteriaceae bacterium
CGACCTCCTCGTCCCAAACGAGGCGCGATGACCGGGCTACGCTACACCCCGAAATATTCGGTGGGCAAATATACATGTATTTTTTAATACAACAAGTTTTTAACTCATAATTTTAATCTTGATTTTACTGAAAATATAGCCTACTTTTGCAATAAAAATTTTCTCATGCTTATTATTGGTATTACTGGCGGAACTGGAAGTGGTAAAACTACTGTAGTTAAACAAATATTAAACGAATTATCTCATGATGATATTTCAGTAATATCACAAGATTCTTATTACAAAGACACTTCAGATCTTAGCTATGAAGAACGTACTCAGATTAATTTTGACCACCCACAGTCAATAGATTTCGATTTACTAATTGAGCATGTTAAAAACTTAAGACAAGGAAAAACTATAGATCAACCCGTCTATTCATTTATTGAACACAATCGTGTTAATGAAACCTTAAAAACCACTCCAAAAAAAGTCGTTATTGTAGAAGGCATCTTAATTTTAACCAATCCTATTTTAAGAGATTTATTTGACATAAAAATATACGTTCATGCTGACTCTGACGAACGTTTAATCAGACGTGTGAAACGTGACATCACAGAACGTGGTAGAGATTTAACTGAAGTACTTGATAGATACCAGGACACGTTAAAACCTATGCATCAACAATTCATAGAAAGCACTAAAGAGTATGCTGACATTATTATTCCTAATAACAAATTCAACACAGTAGGAATAAATATTGTAAAAACCATCATTAACGAACGATTATCATAAAGAATTTGTACTTTTAAATTTTATAGCATTATTATATGTTTTTCAAAAAGTTACATCAGCATAAATATTTAAAACATCTACTCAACCCTTATGTTGCAGTATCTGTAGCTTTTGTAATTTGGATGCTTTTTTTAGATGACAACTCATATCTTTTTCACAAAGAATTAGATACAATTATTGACGAGAAAAAAGCCGAAATTGAATTGTATGAAAATGAAATTGAAAATGATAAAAAGACTATACGTTTTTTAAAAAACAAGGACAACTTAGAAAATTTTGCCCGTGAAACGTATTACATGAAGAAAGACAATGAAGAAATTTATATTATAGAGTACGACAACAAACCAACTAAAAATAAAACTGATGAGTAAATTCTTATTCAACGAGTTTGAAAATATATCTACAGCTGCTTGGAAACAACAAATTCAAGCAGATTTGAAAGGTGCTGACTATAACAATACCTTATTATGGAAAACTAACGAGGGTATTACCGTAAAACCTTTTTATCATAAAGACACAGATAATTTCACCGCCAGTATTCCATCAAACAACTGGAAGGCAGCACAATCGATTGAAGTCAACAGTACTGTAGATGCAAATAAAACAGCTCTTGACGCCATAGATAAAGGAGCTGAGGCTATTGTGTTTATGATCAGTTCAGAAATTGACATTAATACATTACTTAATGCAATTGATACAGATGTAATTGAGCTTCAGTTTCAATTCAAACTCTTAAGTAAAACTATGGCTGAAAGTTTAATTGAATTAAACTTACCAAAATGTTACTTAAACATTGATATTATAGGACATTTGGCACAAACCGGTAATTGGTATACATCATTGAAAGATGATTTCAATGTCATTAAAACTTTAGTCAAAACATATCCTGAGCACAATATTTTAAGTGTTGACACCTCGGTATATCAAAATGCTGGAGCTACAATCACTCAACAACTGGCATATGCTATTGCTCACGCCAATGAGTATTTTAACAATTTTAAAGATGGAGTGCTACCAAGAATTCAGTTCATCACATCAACTGGAGGGAACTACTTCTTCGAAATTGCAAAAATCAGAGCCTTAAAACTCCTATTCAAAACAGTCACTGAAGCTTATAACACATCAAATAATGAATGTACAATTTTAAGTTTCCCAACTAACAGAAATAAAACAATTTACGACTACAATGTTAATATGCTACGTACCACTACAGAATGCATGAGTGCTATACTAGGTGGTGCAAATACAATTTGTAATTTACCGTATGATCATATTTACCATAATTCTAACGGTTTTGGTAATCGAATAGCTAGAAATCAGCTGTTAGTTTTAAAAAACGAAAGTGCTTTTAATGTAGTGTCTAACCCAGCAGACGGGTCATATTACATAGAGACTCTTACCCAACAATTAGCTGAAAAAGCTTTAGATATTTTCAAAAGCATAGAAAAAGGAGGCGGATTTTTAGCACAATTAAAAGAAGGCACAATACAACGAAAAATAAAAGAAAGTGGGTTGTTAGAGCAAGAACAATTCAACAATGGTGATTTGGTGTTATTAGGAACAAATAAATACCAAAATGCAAATGATAAAATGAAACACGAATTAGAAAAGAATCCTTTTATAAATCGTGAACCGCGTAAAACAATTATTGCACCAATTACTGCAAGGCGTATTTCAGAAAAATCAGATAAAAACCGATTAGACCAAGAATAAACACAACCAAACTAATATATAAACATGAAAAAAATAATTTTAGCAACAGTAGTCTCTATTTCAATATTAAGCTGTAAACAAGAACCTACTTTTGATTACAAATACGCAGACCAATCTCCAGCAATAACATGCGAAAACAATGACACTACATTATTCAACGAGGCATACTATGCCTTTGAAAACGCTATAGTTACACAAGCAAAAAATAATAACAGAAGACCAAATTTCAAAATAACTACTGATTACGCTCTTAGGAGTTTTATCTATAGAGCCAGAGGAAATATGCGAATTACAGATTTTATCACACAAGAAGCTTTTGATGTGTTTAACGTACTCAAAAACAAAGATATTTGGGATGGCATACAGTTAAAAAACAACGCAGAAATCACGAAATGTATTGGTGATAATATTTCAAACTCTAACATCAAAGAATCTTTTAACACATTACTATCTGTTGAAAGTTTACATCCAAACTTAGTCGCTTCTGCAATTATTGATAATAAAACAGTAAGAGATCAATATAAAGACAAGGTGTTAATGACCTATGTTGCGTTAGATATGTATTATTCGAAATTCTTCAACACAGATTTATCTAACATTGAATTTCTTGTTGAAAAAGATCCAACAAATGAGCCACTTCCTAGTGTAAAGTTAAACGCCCCTGAAATAGGAAAAAAATTAAACTTAAATACAGGAAAAAACAACAAACAACAGCATGGCTCACATGACGGACATAACCACTAATCATGATTAGAAAAGACTTACAACATATAACACTGTCATCGTCAGAGCAACAAAATGATGAAGCTAAAATTTCGTCTACTGCTGAAGACATCAATGTAAAATCGTCTTATACTCCGGACGACATTAAACATTTGCATCACCTAAACTTTGCAGCTGGAATAGCCCCAAACTTAAGAGGACCATATTCTACAATGTACGTTCGCAGGCCATGGACCATTCGTCAATATGCAGGATTTTCAACTGCAGAAGAGTCTAATGCATTCTATAGAAGAAATTTAGCTGCTGGACAAAAAGGACTTTCCGTTGCATTTGATTTGGCCACACACCGAGGGTATGACTCCGATCATGAACGTGTGGTTGGTGACGTAGGAAAAGCTGGTGTTGCCATCGATTCTGTTGAAGACATGAAAGTGTTATTTGATCAAATTCCGCTAGACAAAATGTCTGTTTCAATGACGATGAATGGTGCCGTACTACCAATTATGGCGTTTTATATCGTTGCAGCTGAAGAACAAGGTGTAGATAAAAAACTCTTAGCTGGTACTATTCAAAACGACATTTTAAAGGAGTTTATGGTGCGTAACACATACATCTACCCTCCTACGCCTTCCATGAAAATCATATCTGATATTTTTGAATACACCGCCAAGAAAATGCCTAAATTCAATTCTATCAGTATATCGGGCTACCATATGCAAGAAGCTGGTGCAACTTGTGATATTGAATTGGCATACACCTTAGCAGATGGTTTAGAATACATCAGAAAAGGTATCGCTGCAGGAATGGATATTGACACCTTTGCTCCTAGATTATCGTTCTTTTGGGCTATTGGGATGAACCATTTTATGGAAATTGCTAAAATGCGTGCAGGAAGAATGTTGTGGGCTAAATTAGTCAAACAATTCAAGCCAAAAAACTTGAAATCATTAGCACTGCGTACACATTGCCAAACTTCTGGTTGGAGTTTAACTGAACAAGACCCGTTTAACAATGTAGCAAGAACTTGTATAGAGGCTACTGCAGCAGCATTTGGAGGAACACAAAGTCTACACACCAATGCTTTAGATGAAGCTATAGCCTTACCTACAGATTTCTCTGCCCGTATTGCTCGTAACACACAAATATATTTACAAGAAGAAACACATATTACCAAAACTGTAGATCCGTGGGCAGGAAGTTATTATGTTGAAAACTTAACCAACGATATCGCAGAAAAAGCTTGGAAATTAATTGAAGAAGTAGAAGAATTAGGCGGGATGACTAAAGCCATTGAAGCTGGAATCCCTAAGATGCGTATTGAAGAGGCTGCTGCAAGAAAACAAGCTCGAATAGATTCTGGTCAAGATGTGATCGTTGGTGTAAATAAATATCGATTAGAGAAAGAAGATCCACTTCATATTTTAGAAGTAGACAATACAGTTGTTCGTCAATCACAAATTGAACGATTAAACAGGTTGAAATCTGAACGTAATGCAACCGAAGTCGCAACATGTTTAGCAGAGCTAACCAATGCGGCAAAATCTGGAAAACAAAACTTATTAGAACTCGCGGTTAAAGCAGCAAAAGCTAGAGCTACATTAGGTGAAATTTCAGATGCATTAGAAGTAGAATTTGGCAGATATAAAGCAGACATAAAATCATTTACAGGCGTGTATAGTAAAGAAATAAAAAACGACGAGTCTTTTGAAAAAGCTAAACAATTAGCAAATGATTTTGCTGAATTAGATGGTAGACGCCCACGAATCATGATTGCCAAAATGGGGCAAGATGGTCACGATCGTGGTGCTAAAGTTGTAGCGACTGGTTATGCCGATGTTGGTTTTGATGTTGACATCGGGCCATTATTCCAAACGCCACAAGAAGCTGCAAAACAAGCTGTAGAAAACGATGTACATGTCCTTGGTGTATCATCTTTAGCGGCAGGGCATAAAACATTAGTGCCAGCAGTAATTGAAGAGCTAAAAAAATACGGACGTGAAGATATTATGGTTATTGTTGGTGGTGTCATACCTCACCAAGACTATCAATATTTGTTTGATGCTGGTGCTGTTGCTGTTTTTGGACCTGGAACAAAAATTAGTGATGCAGCCATAGAAATGTTACAAATTTTGATAGATAACGTTAATTAATTCACCCATACGAACAATACTCCAAAAGGCTGCAATTGCAGCCTTTTTTACTTTAACTTGCGGTTAACAACTTTCCCTTGAATAACTCATAAATAATTGTATTTTTACATTCAATTCAAATTTCTAATTAATGGGTAAAATCATTGCAATTGCAAATCAAAAAGGTGGTGTTGGTAAAACAACAACTTCAGTTAATTTAGCTGCGTCTTTAGGTGTTTTAGAGAAAAAAGTACTGTTAATTGATGCAGACCCACAAGCTAATGCTACATCTGGTTTAGGTGTTGACGTAGAGTCTGTAAATATTGGAACATATCAAATTTTAGAACACTCAAACTCAGCCAAAGAAGCCATAGTTACCACCAACTCGCCTAATTTAGATTTAATCCCAGCACACATTGATTTGGTTGCTATAGAAATTGAATTAGTAGACAAAGAGTCAAGAGAATATATGCTAAAAAAAGCACTAACAAGTGTTGTTGATGATTACGATTATATCCTTATTGACTGTGCGCCATCATTAGGCTTATTAACGTTAAACGCGCTCACGGCTGCAGATTCTGTTATCATACCTATTCAATGTGAGTATTTTGCTCTGGAGGGCTTAGGTAAATTATTGAACACCATAAAAAGTGTGCAAAAAATTCACAATGAAAACTTAGACATTGAAGGTTTGTTATTAACCATGTATGACTCTCGTTTACGTTTGTCAAACCAGGTAGTAGAAGAAGTACAAAAGCACTTTAATGAAATGGTATTTAACTCAGTGATTCAACGAAACGTTCGTTTAAGTGAAGCGCCAAGTTACGGTGAAAGTATTATTAGCTATGATGCAAGCAGTAAAGGCGCTAATAACTACTTAAGTTTAGCCGAGGAGATTATTAAAAAAAATAACTAAAAAAAGATATGGCAAAGGCAATGAAAAAGCAAGCATTAGGAAGAGGATTGTCTGCTTTACTTAAAGATCCAGAAAAAGACATCAACTCTGCTTCAGATAAAAATGCTGACAAAGTTGTTGGAAATATTATAGACTTAGATATTGATGCGATTGAAGTTAACCCGTTTCAACCGAGAACAACGTTTAACGAGGAGGCTTTACGAGAGTTATCAGCATCAATTAAAGAGTTGGGAGTTATACAACCAATTACTGTACGAAAAACTGGGGTTAACAAATTTCAATTAATTTCCGGTGAACGTCGATTTAGAGCTTCTAAATTAATCGGCTCTAAAACAATACCTGCATATGTAAGGCTTGCCAATGACCAAGAGTCATTAGAAATGGCTTTAGTAGAAAATATTCAGCGTCAAGATTTAGACCCTATTGAAGTGGCATTATCATACCAAAGGCTTATTGACGAAATTAATTTAACTCAGGAGCAAATGAGTGAGCGCGTTGGTAAAAAACGCTCCACCATTGCCAATTATCTTCGTTTATTAAAATTAGACCCTATCATTCAAACAGGAATGAAAGATGGTTTCATATCAATGGGGCACGGTAGAGCCATTATAAACATTACTGACTTATCAGATCAGTTAGAAATTTACGAGCAAATTTTAACTAAAAAGTTATCGGTAAGAGCTACTGAAAAATTAGTTCAGCAATATAAAAACACGCAATCTACAACTTCTGAAACGGTAACTGAAACGCCTAAATACATTTCAAAAAGCATCAAAGATTTTTCTGAATTTTTCGGAGCAAAAATTGGTGTTAATGTCAATAAATCTGGTCGTGGTAAAATCACCATTCCATTCTCATCAGAAGAAGATTTTAATCGTATAAAAAAATTACTTGAACGTGAAAAATAAATGTTTCATAGTAATTTGCTTTAGCCTTTTTACATGGATAAGTTGTGCTCAGCAAAGTGGTGAGCTTAAAATAGAACCTATTGATTCTACTGCCACTGCTCCTGTAAAAATTGATCCTTTGTCACCAGCTAGAGCCGCATTTTTTTCAGCGGTGCTACCAGGATTAGGGCAAATACACAACAAACACTACTGGAAAGTTCCTATTGTTTATGCAGGTATGGGCGCTGGAATCTATTTTTATTCTAGAAACAACAAACAGTATAAACGCTATAGAAATGCCTATAAAAGACGTTTGGCTGGGTTTACAGATGATGAATTCACCAACCAAGCAACAGGAGAGCAAACCTTAAGTAATGACGCTTTAATTGACGCACAAAAGTTTTACAGTAAAAATAAAGACCTATCACTTCTAGTAACTGGTATTTTCTATATTTTAAATATTGTTGACGCTAATGTTAGCGCACATTTGGCACAATTTAATGTCAATGAAAATTTGAGTCTACGTCCGGATTTCTATCAAAATGAAATTGATTACAAACCTAACTTAGGCCTTACACTAAACTACCAATTCTAATGAACATTGCATTATTAGGCTACGGAAAAATGGGAAAAGTGATTGAACAAATTGCTTTAGAAAGAGGGCATCAAATTACATTCAAATCAAGTAGTAGTACAACAGCTATTGATCTTTCTAATGTAGATATAGCCATCGATTTTAGTATCCCTGATGCCGCTGTAAACAACATTAGCACTTGCTTACAACAACATATACCTGTCGTTTCCGGAACCACAGGGTGGTTAGAACACTATCATGACATGGTTGAATTATGCAATCAAACCAACGGTGCGTTTATATACGCTTCTAACTTTAGTATTGGAGTTAATGTGTTTTTTGAACTGAATACACAACTTGCTAAAATGATGCAACATCTAAAACAATATGATGTAAGTATTGAAGAAATTCATCATACACAAAAATTAGATGCACCAAGCGGAACAGCTATCTCTCTTGCCGAAGGTATTATTGAACACAGCAGTAACACCTCATGGAAATTAGATCATGCTACAGAAAACCATGAAATACCTATTATAGCCAAACGTATTGGCACTGTACCAGGCACACACCATGTAAATTATTCTAGCGACATAGATACTATTAACATTTTACACACTGCACATAACAGGCAAGGGTTTGCGCTTGGAGCAGTTATAGCTGCAGAATGGCTTTTTGGTAAAACTGGAGTTTATAATATGAAAGATGTTTTAGGACTTGAAACGTTAAAATAAATACAAAACAGTAACAATATTGAATTAGTAAATACTAATCAACAACATACAATAACAATTTGATTTAATTTCAAAATCAACTTAAACAAACTAATAATATGACACTTACACAATGGTTTATATTTTTCTTAATCACACAAGTTATACACGGATTAGGAACATGGAAATTATACGTTAAAGCCGGAAGAAATGCTTGGGAGGCTTTTGTTCCTGTATACAACGCTGTAGTTTTAATGGGTATTATAAACCGACCAAAATGGTGGGTGATTTTACTATTTATTCCTATCATTAACTTAATAATGATACCAGTAATATGGGTAGAAACTTGCAGAAGCTTTGGTAAGAATTCATATACAGATACGGCATTAGCCATACTTACTTGTGGGCTTTATATTGCCTATATCAATTACACTCAAGACGTATCACACATTAAGGACCGTAGCTTAAAACCAAAAAGCAGTTCTGGTGATTGGATAAGTTCTGTGTTGTTTGCAGTTGTGGCAGCAACCTTAGTGCACACCTATTTCATGCAACCCTTTGTGATACCTACATCATCATTAGAAAAAACACTATTAAAAGGTGATTTTCTATTAGTAAGTAAATTTCATTATGGTGCGCGTGTTCCTATGACAGCAGTTGCCGCTCCAATGGTTCATGATACATTACCTATTGTCAACAAACCGTCATATTTAAAGAAACCTCAAATTCCATATTTACGTATTCCTGGGTTTCAAGACATAGAACGTAATGATATTGTTGTGTTTAACTGGCCTACAGATACACTGTTTAACATGTACAAGCAAGCCGATAAAAAATATGAAAAACCAATTGATAAAAAAACCAACTATGTAAAACGTTGTGTGGGTATTGCTGGTGATTCTTTAGAAATTAAAGATGGTTATGTATTCATTAACGGCAAACAAACTGTGTTACCAGACAGAGCAAAAACACAGTTCTATTACACCGTTATCTCTAAAAAATATTTATCTGCACAGTATTTAAAAGAAGACATTGGTACAACTGAATTCAATAGATTTTATAAAATTGAAAAAGCAGCTGCTCAACGTTACAACTTAAGAGACGTGCTACCTTTCCCAAATGATTCTACAAGTTACATGGTAGAATTACCAGGGGATTTAAATGTGAGTCAGAATAAAGATTTTAAAGCTACAGACCGCTACAACATTAACATGTCTGTTGAAGAAAAAGAAACCTTAGCTAAAAATTCAGATATTGTATCAATCACACGAAACATTAAGCCTAAAGGAGAACGCGAAGCTAATATCTTTCCAAAATATGGAAACTTTAATTGGAATGGGGATAATTTCGGACCTATTTACATTCCTGAAGCCGGAAAAACTATTGAGTTAAACAAAGATGTATTGCCTCTTTATAAAGATATTATCACTGAATACGAAGGGAATAAATTAACGGTTGATAAAAACAACATATACATCAATGGGGCTTTAGCTACAAACTATACTTTTAAACAAGATTACTATTGGATGATGGGAGATAACCGCCAGAATTCATTAGATGCTCGTTACTGGGGCTTTGTACCATTTGATCATGTTATTGGAAAACCAGTTTTTATATGGATGAGCATCAGTGGTGTAGAACTAGGACTTAAAAACTTCAAAAACTGGACATTCAACACCGATCGAATTTTTACAACCGTTGGCGGAGGCGGAAAACCAGTATCGTACTTACCATACTTTTTAGTTGTTATTGCATTATGGCAAGGGTTTAAGTTTTATAAAAAGAAAAAGTCTGCTCAAGAATAACAAATGAACATTCTAATTCATCCAACATACTTCCCTACTGTTGCGCATTTTATTGCTATAGCAAATGCAAAAACGGTAATCTTTGAGGCTGCAGATAATTTTCAAAAACAGACCTATAGGAACCGGATGTATATTTATGGGGCAAACGGAAAATTACTGTTAAATATTCCGGTAAAACACAATAAAAACAAACAAAAAACGCCTTATAAAAGTATAGAAATTGAAAATGTAGAAAACTGGCAAAATCAGCATTGGCGTTCAATTGTTTCTGCTTACAAATCGTCTCCTTTTTTTGAATATTATGAAGATGATTTTAAAGACCTGTTTACAAGCCCACAGAATTCTCTATACAAATTAAACATCGAAATTTTTAAACGTCTTTTAGAATGTATTGAACTTGATATTAACTTGCAATACACCACAACTTTTGAAACAACACCAACTGACAGTGTTGACCTAAGACATCTTGCAAATGCTAAAAAAGAAAATACACTAACTACTGAACCTTACACACAGGTCTTTGGAGATAAGTTTGGCTACCTAAATAATTTAAGCGTATTAGATTTATTATTTAATGAAGGACCAAATACCCTAAACTACTTAGAATCGCAAGATAAATTCTGGAGATGCAAACCATAGTACATTACTTTTTACATTTTGGAGCTCCGCTACTAATTGCCCTTTTCTTTTATAAAAACCAGTGGAAGAAAATCTATAGTATATTTATACTTTCAATGTTAGTTGATGCAGATCATTTACTAGCTACTCCAATATTTCAGGAAAATAGATGTAGTATTAATTATCATCCACTACACAGTTACTATGCAATAATGACCTACATTGTATTATTGCTTCCTAAAAAAACAAGAATTATAGCTTTCGCTTTACTGTTTCACATGTTAACAGATTGGATTGACTGCCAAATGATGTGATTTACCAAGCCACTTTTGCCAAAATTGGATAATGGTCTGATAACTTATGACTGAAGTTTTTAAATTCAATGGCTTTTAATTGCTCACTCAAAAGCACAAAGTCAATCCGTAGTGGAAATAATTGAAAGTCGTATGTTTTCCCAAAACCATTACCACTTAACTCAAACGCATCTGTATACGCTTCATTTTTAAAACGTTTGTATATATACGAATAAGCCGTGTTATTAAAGTCTCCTAAAATAATTTTTCTGTAACTGCATTGTTTTTGATGGGCAATAATGGTTTCAGCCTGCTCTTGTTGCATGACAAATTTATCTCCAATACGTTTCACTAAAAACTCTGTGTTTTGCTCAGATAAATGATTCACATCAGAATTTATTTGCATAGATTGAAAGTGCACATTGTACACCCTTAACGTATCTGCATCTTTTATGACATCTACATAAATTGCCTTGTTACTTGTATTATTAAACTGAATTTCTCCTTTGTTTATAATATTATATTTTGAAAATATGGCCTGTCCGTACTTAAATTTTTGTCCAGACAAACTTTCATACTTGTATGGATATTGTGAAAAATTCACGTTTTTATGCGGATGAAACTCTTGGAACGCAATAATATCTGGTGATTCTTCTGAAACAAACTTTTCAATAGACGCCTCAATATTTGGCTGGCCTATCCAATCGTACAAGTTAAATAAACGCACATTATAACTCATGACAGATATACTATTACCTGAAGCTTTTTCAGAAGAAGAAAATCTGTATAATGTGCTAACACTATCATAGCCTAATATCAACACTATTAATGATAGTAACAACTGTTTTTTCACTTTAAGCAACCAATACAAACAAAATATTGCATTAACTACCAATAATACTGGTACAGATAAACTTAATACGGATAATAATGAAAAAGTTTTTGGAGGAACAAAAGGAAGAATATAAGCTAATAGTAAAACCACAGCAAAAATGCCATTTACAAAATATATGATTTTATCTATTGTATTTAATGTCTTCAAATATCCGTTTTTTATTATTCTTTTCCTGATTGAAACAAAAACGCCTTTTCTTCTTTTGACAAGCTTTCGTAGCCACTTTTGCTAATTTTATCTAAAATGGCATCAATTTGTGCTTGCTTTATTCTTTTTTTCTGAAAAACAGTTTTATCAGTAGCACGTCTCTGAGCTTTGGTTTTATGTACCGTTTTTAAACTCGATTTTTTCTTAAAAGACAATTTAGACGCTAGTGTATTCATGAAATTTTCAAAACCTTTAGCGATATCATTGCCCTTTTGGTATTGTGAAGCATAAATATAACCAAAAAGAGCCCCACCAATATGTGCAATATGCCCTCCTGAATTACTATATGGAATTTGTATGACATCTAACATTACAAAACACAGTCCTAAATGCCACAACTTAACCCTAAACGTAAATATTGACACTTGCATATGAGGTAATGCTGTACATATAAATATTAAAACCGCCATTACTGAAGCCGATGCGCCTACCAAATAACCTAATTGATCATTAAAAACTGGAAAAAGATTATAAGACAATAAAAACAACACCCCGCCTACTAATGCCCCTAAAACATAGGTATTTAAAAATGTTTTAGGATTATATCTACTTAAAAATAATTGTGACACATAATACAGTGTTACCATATTAAAAACTAAGTGCAGCAAACCAAAATGTAAAAATGAATACGTGAATACAGACCAAGGCTTCGTTATTACTTCAGATACGTTTTTTGACAACACAAACCAATCATACACGATTGAGGTTGTAAACAAAAACGCTATCAACCCAAAAATCATAAACACAATTAGGTTTATTGCAATCAGTTTCTCTGCTATATTTAAGCTCTTGTATTTTGACAGTAACTCGTTCATTATCACTAATCCCAACGGTTTTTATTAAACTGAGTTTTTTTCCAGTACATCATCATCACAAAACCAATGAGCGCTCCACCAATATGTGCCCAATACGCTGTGTTGTTCGGACTAAAAATTGAAATACCAGTCAATCCAGAAAAAATATCTAATCCTATTAACACCGGTATAAAATATTTTGCTTTTACAGGTACAGGAAAAAACAACAACATTAGTTCAGCATTAGGAAACAACATTCCGTAGCCTACCAACAAGCCCATTATAGCTCCTGAAGCCCCTACTGCTGGAGCGTTATAAATACTGTAAAAACTCTCTAATGCCTCTTGACTAACATATTTTAATATAGAGGTATTATAGCTCCCAGTATCTAGTATAATAGAAATATCATTTGAACTCAACCCTGCTGATAATAACCCAGAATATACATTATCAAACTGAATATAATTGACCAACGTGTATATTAAACTCGCACCTATACCCGCAGAAAAATAAAAAAACAAAAATTTTGTTTTACCCCAAACTTGTTCTAATGCACTACCAAACATCCATAAAGCTAACATATTAAATAAAATATGGTTGACGTTAGCATGCATAAACATTGTTGTTACAAATTGCCAAGGCATGAACAACTCATTTTTAATAAAAAACAAGCCCAAGTGTTCTGTTAAGTTTACGCCGCTCTGTAAGGCTACATATTTAGCTGCAAAAAACAACACATTAATAATGAGCAAATGTTTTATAGTATCAGTAATTCTAATCATTACAATAATCTTTTATCAAAGTCATTGGTGTTATAGGTAATAAATATCGATTTATTAGATGGTGTCATTGTTGGCTCCTTACATGCAAATAACCTATTCACAATATCTTCTTGTTCTTGTTTAGATAATGGCTTACCACTTTTAATTGCGATACTTTTAGCCATAGATTTCGCTACCAATGTAGCGTAAAAACTCACATCATCAGCAGAATGCTCATCAACACACGCCAACAAATCACTAATGATAAATCTTACTTGTTCGTTTTTTATTGCAGCTGGAATTCCGCTAATCTCAATGGCGTCATTTTCAAGTTTAGAAAACACAAAACCTGTATGCTCTAACACCGTTTGAATATCATTCAAAAACGCCAACTCCTCTTTAGTCACATCAATAACCACAGGGAAAAGTAATTGCTGGCTCACGGCTTGATGCACCGTAATATGCTGTAAAAACTCCTCAAACAAAATACGTTCATGAGCGCGGTGTTGGTGAATAACCACCATACCCGATTTAATTTTACTTACAATATATTTATTTTGCACTTGTAGTGTTACATGCTCTTGCACCACCTCTTCTGAATCAAAGAATGAGCCTGTTACCTCTTCAGACTCAACTTCAATAGTTGATACATCAATCGCATTGTCTGTCATTTTTGACTCTAAGCCCACATACAAGCTTTCCCAAGAATCTGTAGTTTTCTTTTGATATGGCTTTGAAGAAAAATTTCCTGAAGTAGTCTTTTCCTTCTGATCAGGCTCAAACGGATTAAATGTTCTATCCACTTCAATAGTTGGGCTTGCAATAGTTTTACCTTTATATGAATAAGGGGTATCCATACTTGAATCGCGTTGAAAGTCAAGAATTGGTGCAATTTGAAACTGCCCTAAACTGTGTTTAACAGTCGATTTTATAATGGCATATAAATCGTGCTCATTATCAAATTTTATTTCTGTTTTTGTAGGATGAATATTGATATCAATCGTTTTAGGATCAACCTGTAAAAACAAAAAATAGCCTGGATTAGCTTTATCTCTCAACAAACCATCAAAAGCTGAACTCACAGCATGATTTAAATACGGACTTTTTATAAATCTATCATTGACGAAAAAAAACTGATCTTTACTGCTTTTCTTTGCAAATTCTGGTTTTATCACAAAACCTTTAATTGATACTATTTCTGTATCTTCAGTTACTGGTACTAGCTTTTCATTTGTTTTAGCACCAAAAATATTTACAATACGCTGACGGTGGTTTGACACCGGCAAATTAAACATATCTGTACCGTTGTGGTATAAACTAAATGAAATATCAGCATGTACTAACGCTACACGTTGAAATTCATCAATAACATGACGCATTTCAACTTGATTTGATTTTAAAAAATTACGTCTGGCTGGAATATTATAAAATAAATTCTTTACTGCTATAGATGTGCCTGTAGGTGTAACCACCACCTCTTGCTCAATTACTTTACTCCCTTCTATTTTAATAATGGTTCCTAAATCATCATCAGTTCGCTTAGTTTTCATTTCAACATGAGCAATAGCAGCGATAGAAGCTAATGCTTCACCACGAAAACCTTTAGTATTCAATTGAAATAAATCTTCGGCAGAGGAAATTTTAGATGTGGCATGACGTTCAAATGACAATCGAGCATCGGTAACACTCATCCCTTTACCATTATCAATAACCTGAATTAATGTTTTACCTGCATCTTTTACAATGAGTTGTATATGAGTGGCATTGGCATCAATAGCATTCTCTAACAATTCTTTTACAACAGACGCTGGCCGTTGTACAACTTCACCTGCTGCGATTTGATTAGCAACATGATCTGGTAATAACTGAATGATGTCTGACATTAAAATAGCTTGATATTATATTTATCTAATATTAAGATGGCTATAACCACCAATAACACAAAAATAACCACTAGTCGTGTTTGAGATTGTTTCTGATCGGTCTCTTTACTTACAGTTTTCCAATCATCTCTAAATGACGCTCTTTTTTTAAAGCTCCCTTTTATTGTTGTAGCATCTTTAGCGCCATGATGTTTTTCATATAACTTTTCCAAACGTTCTTTACGCTCGTCATAATAACGAGGTTTAAAGCCAAAGGATTTGTTCTTATGTTGCTTAAAAAGCGTTGGAAGTCTCATAAAATTGGTTGTAATGTATATTGTCAAAAATAGTCAATTTACCCAAGATAATTACGGCTTTAATTGCTAATTTTTGTTAAGACGAATTACTCCAAAACAAAAAAACTGATTTTAACACAAAAATCAGTTTTTAGTATACTATGCTTAAATAAATCTTAGTACTTACTTAAGGTAGCCATTTTTATAGCTGCAACTGCGGCCTCTGTTCCTTTATTTCCGTGAACACCACCAGACCTGTCTATTGCTTGTTGTAAGTTATTATCTGTTAACACACAAAACACAACAGGCACATCACCTTGCGTATTTAAATCCATGATTCCTTGTGCTGTTCCACTGCAGACAAAATCAAAATGTTTCGTCTCACCTTGAATTACACTTCCTATAGCGATAATCGCATCAACATCTATAGTTTTAATCATGTGCTTACACCCAAATGGCAACTCAAAAGTTCCTGGCACATCCCAAACAACAATGTTGTTGTCTTGAACACCATTATCTAATAATGTAGTCACAGCACCTTCTTTTAATCCTTCAGTAATGTTAGGATTCCACTCAGAAACAACAATCCCAAATCGAAAATCTTTCGCATTTGGGATTGTGTTTTTATCGTAAGTTGATAAGTTTTTATGTATCGTAGCCATATATTATTTTGCTTCTGCTTTACCTAATAACGCATCTACTTTTCCAGCTTCTAATGCTGTTGGGTATTCGTCTTTTATCTGAGATAAATATTTAGCTGCTACATCGTTTTTACCTAAATCTAAAGCAACTACAGCTGCTTTATATAAGAACTTTGGCGTACTATATTCGTTTGTTGTAGTCTCTAATGCTTTTTCATAGTGTGTTAACGCATCGTCTAACTGATTTAATTGCACGAAAGCGTCAGCTACACCACCTTTAGCATTTGCTGCTAAAATTTCATCATCAGAACTAAATTTATCTAAATATGTTACTGCATTTTGATAGTCATTCATATTTAAATATGCCATACCAGCTGTGTAAGTTGCAATATTTGCTGCTTTAGTTCCGTTATAGTCTTCAATAACATCTAACAGTCCTAATTTACCTTCACCACCGTTAAGCGCTAAATTAAATAATGAATCTTTAGCCGTACCTGTAGCATTTACAGCCTGAGCAAAATATGATTGTGCTTTGTACGCATCATTTGATGCTTCAGCTTCATTTGGCTCTTGAATAAACTTTCCGTAAGCCATATATAATAACACTCCTAATGCAATTACTCCTACAACACCAAAAATATATTTTTGATTAGCAGCAACCCATTCTTCAGCTTTATTAGCAGATTCGTCTAATGTATTAAAAACCTCTTCTGTGGTACTTTCTCCCTCAACATAACCTTCAACATCGTTAGTTACATCTTCTGTAATTACCTCTTCAACCTTTTCTTTTGGTTTTCTATATCCTCTTTTCTTATATGTAGCCATAATCTTTATTGTATGTCGAG
>JBMYYK010000041.1:0-16684 GCA_049609325.1 Flavobacteriaceae bacterium
GAATACAAGGGGCTTAACTTGCCAAATGTTGCTGATGAAATATTAAAATTCTGGGAAGAGAATGATATTTTTGACAAAAGTATAACCACTCGTGATGATAATAAACCATTCGTGTTTTTTGAAGGACCACCTTCAGCTAACGGAATGCCAGGTATCCATCACGTTATGGGGCGTACCATTAAAGATATTTTTTGCCGCTATAAAACTCAAAAAGGATTTCAAGTAAAACGTAAAGCAGGATGGGATACACACGGTCTTCCGGTAGAGCTTGGTGTTGAAAAGGAACTTGGAATTACCAAAGAGGACATCGGTACAAAAATTACTGTAGAAGAATATAATGCTGCTTGTAAAAAAGCAGTAATGAAGTATACCGATATCTGGAATAGCCTTACAGAAAAAATGGGGTATTGGGTAGATATGGAAGATCCGTATGTAACCTATCAACCAAAATACATGGAAAGTGTGTGGTGGTTGTTAAAACAAATCTATGAGAAAGATTTAATTTATAAAGGGTACACCATTCAGCCCTATTCTCCAAAGGCTGGAACAGGATTAAGTTCTCATGAAATTAATCAGCCAGGAGCGTATCAAGATGTTACAGACACCACTATTGTTGCACAATTTAAAGCTGTAAAAAGCACATTGCCACAAGCATTACAACTAGATGGTGACGTGCATTTATTAGCTTGGACAACTACACCTTGGACTCTGCCAAGTAACACGGCGTTAACCGTTGGTCCTAAGATTGATTATGTGTTAGTAAAAACATTCAACCAATATACGTTTGAGGCAACTAACGTTGTTTTAGCTAAAAACTTAGTAAATAAACAATTTGCAGGGAAGAAATTCAATCAAGTTGAAAACGAGGCAGATTTAGAGTCATATGAAGCTGGAGCTAAACAAATCCCGTATTTAATAGTTTCGGAACACAAAGGAGCAGATTTAGTAGGCATTAAGTATGAGCAATTATTACCATACGCACAACCATTTGATACTCCAGAAGAGGCGTTTAGAGTTATTCCAGGAGACTTTGTAACTACAGAAGATGGTACAGGTATCGTGCATACCGCACCTACGTTTGGTGCTGATGATGCTTTGGTAGCTAAAGACGCTGGTGTACCACCAATGTTGGTGAAAGATGCCAATGATAATTTAGTGCCATTAGTAGATTTACAAGGGAAGTTTACTAAAGATATGGGTGAGTTTGCTGGAATGTATGTTAAGAATGAGTACTATGCAGAAGGTGAAGCACCAGAAAAATCTGTAGATGTTCAAATAGCAATCAAATTAAAAGAAGAAAATAAAGCCTTTAAGGTTGAAAAATACGTGCACAGTTATCCACATTGCTGGCGTACAGATAAACCAATTTTATACTATCCGTTAGATTCTTGGTTCATTAAAGTTACCGATGTCAAAGATAAAATGCATTCTTTAAATGAAGACATTAACTGGAAGCCAGAAGCAACAGGAACCGGACGTTTTGGTAACTGGCTGAAAAACGCTAATGACTGGAATTTATCGCGTTCTCGTTATTGGGGAATTCCATTGCCTATATGGAGAACTGAAGATGGTACAGAAGTAAAAGTAATAGGAAGTGTTGCTGAATTAAAGGCTGAGGTTGAGCGAGCTGTTCAAGCCAATATAATGTCTGAAAATATATTTGCAGAATTCGTAGCTGGAGATATGTCTGATGACAACTATAGCACTATTGATTTGCATAAAAATGTAGTAGATCAACTAATATTAGTGTCGGATTCTGGGCAACCAATGACCCGTGAGGCCGATTTGATTGATGTGTGGTTTGATTCAGGGTCAATGCCTTATGCACAATGGCATTATCCGTTTGAAAATAAAGAGTTGGTTGACAACGTATGGAAAACTGCAGATTTTATTGCGGAAGGAGTTGATCAAACACGTGGGTGGTTTTACACATTACACGCAATTGCAACATTAGTGTTTGATGATAAAGCGTACAAAAACGTAGTGTCTAACGGGTTGGTGTTAGATAAAAACGGACAAAAAATGTCGAAGCGTTTAGGGAATGGAATCGATCCATTTTCAACCTTAGAGAAATTTGGCCCAGACGCCACACGTTGGTACATGATTTCTAATGCCAACCCTTGGGATAATTTAAAGTTTGATTTAGATGGTATTACAGAGGTAAGTAGAAAGTTTTTCGGAACACTTTACAACACCTATTCATTTTTCAGTTTATATGCCAATTTAGATGAGTTCACCTATGCAGAAGATGATATTGCTATCGCGGATAGACCAGAAATAGACCGTTGGGTATTGTCAGAATTACACAGTTTAGTACAAAAAGTTGATGAATATTATGGCGCTTATGAGCCAACAAAAGCAACTCGTGCCATTTCTGATTTTGTACAGGAACACTTGAGTAACTGGTTTGTACGTTTAAGCAGAAGACGTTTCTGGAAAGGTGAGTATGCACACGATAAAATATCGGCTTATCAAACGTTATATACGTGTTTAGAAACTATTGCAAAGTTAGCGGCACCAGTGGCGCCTTTCTTTATGGATAGGTTGTATAAGGACTTGACAAAAACAACAAATAGAAATGCCAAAGAGAGTGTGCATTTAGCAAACTTCCCTATAGCAGACCTTACAATAATAGATAAGTCTTTAGAAAGTAAAATGGAAAAAGCGCAAACCATTTCGTCTTTAGTATTGTCACTTAGAGCTAAAGAAAAAATCAATGTGCGTAAACCATTGCAACGTGTCATGATTCCGGTGATGAATGTTGGTGAAAAAGAAGAAATTTTAGCGGTTTCGGAATTGATAAAATCAGAAGTAAACGTTAAAGAAGTTGAGCTTTTAGATGATGCTTCTGGTATATTGGTAAAGCAAATAAAACCAAACTTTAAGGCGCTTGGGCCTCGTTTTGGTAAAGATATGAAAGCGGTTGCCGGAGCAATCATGCAATTTAGTCAAGAAAATATCATAGAAATAGAACAAAATGGGGGAATTTCGCTTGATATTAATGGAAAAAATATTAACTTGAGCTTAGAAGATGTAGAAATATCTTCTCAAGATATTGAAGGTTGGTCAGTTGCTAATGCCAACGGGCTTACAGTAGCTTTAGATGTAACGATTTCTGAAGACTTACGCAATGAAGGTATTGCAAGAGAATTGGTTAATAGAATTCAGAATTTACGTAAAGATTCTGGGTTTGAGGTTACAGATAAAATTACAGTAGCAATACAAAAAGATGGAGTTTTAGAAAAAGCCATTGAAGGAAACCTTGAGGAGTATATTAAAACAGAAACCTTAACCGAACAAATAGATTTACTAACCACAGTGAATAATGGTATAGATATTGCTTTTGACAATATTGAAACAAAATTATTTATTGAAAAAATATAAAAAAATGAGTGACGATATAAAAGTAAGATATTCAGACGCTGATTTAGAAGAATTTAGAACTATTATTTTAGCTAAGATTGAAAAAGCTAAGGCTGATGTTGAGTTGTTAAAAGGGGCGTATATGAATGACCATGATAATGGTACAGAAGATACATCTCCAACTTTTAAAGCGTTTGATGAAGGTTCTCAAACCATGAGTAAAGAACGTAATATGCAATTGGCACAACGCCAAGAAAAGTTTATTCGTGATTTGAAAAACGCTTTAGCACGTATAGAAAATAAAACTTACGGTGTGTGTAGAGTGTTAGGAAAGTTAATAGCAAAAGAACGCTTAAAATTAGTACCTCATGCCACGCTGAGTATTGAGGCGAAAAATCTACAAAAATAAATGAACGCTCCTTTAGGGAGCGTTTTTTAAACCATTCACTCGTTGAAAACCTTAACAACTCTACTATTTTTAAGCGCATTATGTATTCATGCGCAAAAGAGAATTGAAAAAACTATTGCCATAAATGAACAAACCTCATCAGTAGTTTTTAATTTAGAGCATGTGTTTTCAATTAGTGTAAAGAGTTCAAAAACGCCTGTTATAAATATTAAGGCAATTAGTGAAGGGGAATATGCAAATCATTTTGTTGTTACAGAACAAACGAATGATGAAGCACTAACAATTGAAGGAAAAATAGCCTTTACTTTTCCTGATAATCAAGATAAGTTAAGCGCGCATAAAGTACATGCAATTGCTGTAGAAATCACTGTTCCTGAAACTGTAGAAATCATTTTTAATAGTGATATTGGTAACCTACAAGCAGTGGGTAACTATAGAGGGCTAACAACAAACTTTTTATATGGAAATTGTGAGCTTACCAACGTGTCTGGTAAAATGCTAATACAAACAGTTAATGGTGATATCAATTTAATAACTAAGTCTGGCCGTGTGATTACTGAAACCAAAACAGGACTTATAACTCAAGAGCAGTTGTTACAAGGAAGTTCGGTATTTGATTTAAGAACAGTTAATGGCCATATAAATATAGAGCAAGCAAAGTAATATTTTATTACATTAGCATCCGTTAAAAACGTGTAATCTAATCTCTCAAATGAATTTAAAAAAATCTGTAGTATTAATAGCTCTAATATTGGTTGTTGATCAATTGGTAAAACTATACATAAAATTAAATTTTAGCTTAGGAGAGTATATTAATGTTTTCGGATTATCTTGGTTTGAAATACGATTTGTAGAAAATCCGGGTATGGCTTGGGGAAGTAAGCTGAGTGATTTTTTACCTATTAGTGAACCTTTTGCTAAAGTGTTTTTAACATCATTTAGATTGGTAGCAATTGGCTTTATAGGGTATTGGTTACACAATTCAATTAAAAAAGCAGCGCCAAATTTATTAATTGTGTCTATAGCTTTAATCTTTGCGGGTGCTTTTGGTAATAATATTGATTCGTTGTTTTACGGGTTGATTTTTGATTCTGGAACTGTTTTTAATGTACAGTATAATGATTGGATTGGTTATACTGGCGTGTCACAAATGAGTGGTGACGGGTATAGCGGAATGATGCAAGGTTGCGTGGTAGATATGTTACGCTTTCCATTCACATCATGGACCTGGCCGGAATGGATGCCAGTGTTAGGAGGAAATCATTTTACATTTTTTGACCCAGTATTTAATATAGCAGATATGGCTATAAGTACAGGTGTAGGGATTTTATTGGTGTTTAATAAAAAAGTATTTCCTCAGCCACTAGACTCTTAAAATTGATATATTGTATTGGGTGTCACGCAATAGTCCAATGTGATGTCGTTTGCATTTACATCACTTATCGTTTCTGAAGCTTCAAAAAAAGATAGTCCAATTTTTTTGGTGTTTGGTGAACATTGTTGTAGCATTCTGTCATAAAATCCTTTGCCGTAACCTACTCTATTTCCAGTACTATCAAATGCCAGTAATGGTATAAATACAACATCTAATTTGTTTGTAGGGACTTCAAGCCCGTCTATGGGTTCAGGAATGTGATAGGCATTAGTCTTTAGTGCAGTATTATCTGTAAGTAAAAAATGTGTCATTTCGCAGTTATCAAAATTGCTTTTTGAAACAACAACTTCTTTATCTTTAGCATGTAGAATATGTAAGATGTATTCGGTCTGTACTTCACGTTGTTTTTCAATAGTTAAAAACAAATGGAAATAGAGATGATTCCATATAGGTAGAGTTAATAATTGGTTGGCAATTTGCATGCTCCAATCATCCCTTTGCGTATTGGTAATTTGTGCACGCTTTGATTTGTAATAACGTCTCAGTTCTTTTTTTAGCACAACAGTTGTGATTTATATGGTTAAAATAAAAAACCTTTCACAGTTAACTATGAAAGGTTTGTTTATAAAATAGTAAGTAAATGAATTATTCTTTAGAATCATTTACTTTTTTAGTCGCGTCCTCTTCTTCTTTAGTCGCTTTTTTAAATTCTTTAATTCCGCCACCAAGACCTTTCATTAGTTCAGGTATTTTCTTTCCTCCAAAAAGTAGTAATACCACTACACCAATAACAATCCATTGCCATGGTCCTACAAATCCTAAAAATACATTTAATGAAATCATAATTATCATAAGTTTTATGAAACAAATTTAATAAGAAAAGTTGAAAACAAGCGTTTAAAACTTAAATTTAGTGCAGCAAGGAGTATATTTGTATAATTATGGCGAGTAAAAAAGAAAAACTAAAACAAAAGTTACTAAGTAAGTACCGTTTAGTGATTTTAAATGATGATACTTTTGAAGAGAAAATCTCATTTAATTTAACGCGTTTAAATGTATTTGTGTTTGCGGGGTTTTCTGCAATAGCACTTATCGCTTTAACTACCGTATTGATAGCTTTTACACCATTACGAGAATATATACCAGGGTATTCCTCAACAGCATTAAAGAAAAAAGCATATACACTTACTCATAAAACAGATTCCTTAATTGTTGCGTTAGAAACGAATAAAAAACAATTGAGTAGCATCAGGAAGGTGTTAACAGGTAATGTGTTTGATGTAGATTCTATACAAGAAAATAGATCTACAGACGAGATTCATTTTGAAGCCATACCAACCAGTAAAGAAGATTCGTTGTTGCGTAATGCTGTTGCGAAAGAAGATAAGTATAATTTGCTGGAAACAGATGTGAATCAAGAGAATTTTGTGTTGTTTCCGCCAATAAAAGGAAGTATTTCAGAAGGCTTTCAGGAAGATATAAAACATTACGCTGTAGATGTAGTGGTTGCAGAAGGTACACCAGTAAAATCTGTGGCAGACGGACGAGTGATTTTTGCAGAATGGACCGTGGAGACAGGTTATGTGTTAATAATTGATCACGGAAATCAGTTGTTGTCAGTTTACAAGCATAACTCTGCAGTAAATAAATCACAAGGTGATTTTGTTAAAACAGGTGAAGTTATTGCATTTTCAGGAGCTGCTGGAGAGCTGAGTACTGGTCCGCATTTACATTTTGAATTATGGAGTAAAGGCTACCCTTTGAATCCAACTAACTTTATTGATTTTTAAGATGTCGTTAAAATCGTTATTAGCGTTACCTTTTGCTTTAAGAGTAAAAAAAAGAATAGATAAATGGGCTTCCAAGCCTATAGCTACGCAAGAGCAGGTATTTCAAGACTTAATAAGTACAGCCATACCAACAGAGTTTGGTAAAGACCATGATTTCTTAAGTATTAATGGTCATGAAGATTTTGTTAAACGAGTTCCTATTAGAGACTATGAGCAACTAAGACCATATGTAGATAGGGTTGTTGCTGGAGAGGCTCATATTTTGTGGCCTAATAAACCGTTGTATTTTGCAAAAACATCAGGAACTACCTCTGGAGCAAAATACATTCCAATTACAAAAGAATCAATGCCTACACATATTGCTAACGCAAGGAATGCAATTATGTGTTATATAGCAGAAACTAGAAACACAAAATTTGTTGACGGTAAGATGATTTTCTTGCAAGGAAGTCCTGTGTTGTCTGAGCAAAATGGAGTTAAATTAGGTAGGTTGTCAGGAATAGTTGCGCATTATGTGCCTAAATATTTATTAAAAAACAGATTGCCAAGTTGGGAAACCAACTGTATTGAAGATTGGGAAACTAAAGTAAATGCTATAGTAGAAGAAACGGTAACAGAAAACATGTCTGTCATTTCAGGTATTCCGTCATGGGTGCAAATGTATTTTGAAAAGCTTGTAGAAAAAACCCAGACTCCTGTTGGAGAGTTGTTTAAAAACTTCAATTTGTTCATATATGGGGGGGTTAATTACGAACCGTATAGAAATAAGTTTGAAAAATTAATTGGACGAAAAGTAGATAGTATAGAGTTGTATCCGGCTTCAGAAGGGTTTTTTGCATTCCAAGATTCTCAAACAGAAAACGGGATGTTACTGCAGTTAAATTCTGGTATTTTCTATGAATTTATAAAAGTATCAGATTTTTCTAATGACAATCCTACTCGATTAACGTTAAAAGATGTTGAAATAGGAGTTAATTATGTGATGATTATTTCCACAACAGCAGGATTGTGGGCATACAACATAGGGGATACGGTACAATTTACATCTACACAACCTTATAGAGTCATTGTATCGGGTAGAATTAAGCATTTTATTTCAGCATTTGGTGAACATGTTATAGGAAAAGAAGTAGAGCAGGCTTTACAAGTAGCTGTAGAAGGTACGGAGGTCAGGATTAATGAATTTACTGTGGCACCACAGATAACTCCAAAAGAAGGCTTACCTTACCATGAGTGGTTTATAGAGTTTGAAAATGAGCCAGAAGATATGAATGCATTTTCTAACAAAATAGATGTAGCATTACAAGAGCAAAACACCTATTATTTTGATTTGATTGACGGTAAGGTGTTGCGCCCACTTGTGATCACTAAAATTACAACTAACGGATTTCAAAATTACATGAAATCAATAGGTAAGTTAGGGGGGCAAAACAAACTGCCAAGATTGTCTGATAATAGGAGTATTGCAGATAAACTATCTAAATTCTGCATTTAACAATGGAAATCTTATATTTGTTTACAATTATCAAATATGAGTATAACCAAACAAGATATCGTAAGAACACGAGCGCAAGAAAGCTCTAACGCTATTGAGCGTTTGTATGTTACCATGCGTCATTTGTTTAATAGAGGGTTTTATAAACCCATGGGAGTTTCTGGCGAAACATTGCGTGAAGCTTTGTTGCAGTTACAACCAGAAATATATGGGACAATAGCAGAAGAAAAGGTAGAGTTGAACGGTCTTAAGTATGTTATTGACAGATTGCCTATTGGTATTGAAGAATGTAGGTTTATTAATTTAACTTCTGATGAAGGCTATTCTAAATCACATTTTGAAGTCATTATTCCTTCCAAAAGACGACGCAATTGTTACAGAATAGATGCTGAACAGATGAATATTGAAATCACAAGAGGTCGTTCAGAAATTTATGATATTCTTACGCATTTGACATTCCTGTTTTTAGAATCACAGAAACTAATGAAAAGAGTGGTTATTGGTGATGATGGTGAGCTGAAAAGAGATTGGTTAAAGTTAGAAAAAGCAGTTAATAGCACCAAAAAGCTTAGCGTAAAAGAACGAGAAATAACCCTCACCCATACGGCTAATATTTTAGGAAGAACATTTGCCGAAGTTACCAATGTTTATGATGATTATGCCACACCTAAAAATCCTGACAGGTTTTTAAGTTTAATATACTGGTTAGGTAAGTTAGCCATTGAAGAAGAAACGGGAGGTCAGAAACGTGTAGTAACATTTTCTCCAGTGTTAAGAGAACGCATTGGGCATCATATACACGGAGAGGTTTGGGCAAATAATATTAAAGAAACTTTATTAAAAAAGGAGCTTTTAAACAAACCAATTCATGTGATAAGTGCTAACATGCATAGTGTGATGAACACATTGTTTGTGCCAAAGGCGTTAAAATCGGAGTTGAAAAACAGTACAGATTTTGAAATTTATGAAGCTTTAAGTGATAATAAAAACAATGCATTGCGCAATAAAGTGTCTAAAACTGCGTTGGAAAACGGAATGCTTTATTTGGAAGATACTTCAGGTACAAATATTAATGTGCAAATTTTTGATATGTCAAAAATTGATGCGTCAAGAGATGAGGTAATTATTGTTATGGATTACGCGTTTGGTGAGCAAGCATATGAAACTATTGATGAACTCCTCAAGCCTTATAAGTACAACAACGAGTTGATTCGTTTAGATGTACAGTCGCTGTCAATTATGGGTAAAGCTGGTATTTTAGAAGGAGGAAAAGGCGATGTGATGATTCCTTCTGCTCATATTTTTGAGGGCACAGCAGATAACTATCCATTTGACAATGAGTTGTCTTTAGAAGATTTTAAAGATGATGACATTAAGGTAGTTGAAGGAGCAATGATTACGGTTTTAGGGACATCATTACAGAATAAAGATATATTGAAATTCTTTTATGAATCTACATGGAATGTGATAGGTTTAGAAATGGAAGGCGCTCACTATCAGAAAGCCATTCAATCAGCCTCTAAAGTTAGGGGGAGTATTTCAAAAGATGTCAAGGTTAGGTATGCTTATTATGCCTCAGATAATCCGTTAGAGACAGGAAGTACTTTAGCATCAGGCGGACTAGGAACTACAGGTGTAAAGCCAACATATATTATTACACAACAGATACTAAAACAAATATTAAACTAACAACTACAAATGAGTAACAATACAGAAAAGAATACTTCAGAAGAAATAGATTTATTGCAATTATTTGGGTTTTTTGAGAGTAAACTGAAAAGCTTTTTTAGATTAATATTTAAAGGTTTCAAATCAATTTTTGATGTAATTATTGTTTTTTTACAAGTATTACAGCAGCATTTTATAAAAATATCTATAGCTGTTATTGTTGCTTTTGGGATTGGAGTGGCCTATGATATGTATCAACCTAAAGTGTATGCTTCAAAAATGATTGTTAAACCCTTGTTTGATAGTAAATATCAGTTAGTAACCAATATTAAGTATTATAACGAGTTGGTTAAAAATCAAAAGCACGAAGAACTATCATCAATTTTTGATTTAAGCTTAGAAGAAACTAAAAGTTTATGCAGTTTTGAAATTCAAGATGGCCCAGAAAGTGAAAAAGCCAAAACAAGACTTTATGATGAGTTTATGAAGTCTCTAGATTCTGCTGCTGCTGCTACAGTTAATTATGATAGGTTTGTAGAAAATATTACAATTTATGATGCGTCGTTATATGAAATAGAAGTCAAGTCTTCTATTAATGATGTGTTTGGAAAACTTTCAAAAGGGTTTAAAAAAACATTTAGATCAAATGTATACTCAGAAGATAATAAACGTAAAAAAGACACTTTATACAAACTTCAAAAAGAGTCTATTGAAAAATCGTTAAAAGATATTGATGCGTTAAAAGAGGTGTATATTAAAGAGTTATCAAAAGATAAAAATCAAAAGATTGAAATTTTAGGGTCTACTGCGTTGAAGTTAATGGATGAGCAGCAAAGAACTAAAGAATTTGAAATGTTACAATTGCAAATTGCTGAACAGAAAAAATTAACCACGTTACAAGAAGATGCTATTAAAGAGAATCAGTTGTTTGAAGTTGTATCAGATTTTCAATTAATAGGTTCAGTAAATGGAGGACTTTTTAGTAAGATGAAAATTGTATCACCAATAGTGATGTTTGTATTAATGATGGTGTTAATTTTTGGTTTAAAATTGAATAAATTTATTGCAAACTATAATAAGTAAGGCTTAAGATGAAGAGGATATTAGTGACTGGTGGTGCAGGATTTATAGGATCTAATTTTATAGAACATATATTGCTTAATGATGATGTTGAGGTGTATAATTTAGATAAGCTCACTTATGCCGGTAATTTAGACAACTTAAAATCTGTTGAAGAGAATGCACGTTATCATTTTATAAAAGGAGATATATGTGATAGAACTACGGTAGAAACAATATTTTCTAAGCATGATATCACCGATGTTATCCATTTTGCAGCAGAATCACATGTAGATAATTCTATAAAAAATCCAGGAGCGTTTATCGATACTAATATTGTAGGAAGTTTTAATTTATTAGATGTAGCCTATAAAGCATGGATGGAAGGACCAAGTAAGGTTAAACCAGCATATACTACATCAAGATTTTTACATGTATCTACAGATGAGGTGTATGGAACTTTAGGCGAAGACGGCTTGTTTTCTGAAAACACGCCATATGCTCCAAATAGTCCTTATAGCGCTTCAAAAGCCGCCTCAGATTTTATAGTGCGCAGTTATTTCCATACTTATGGGATGAATGTGGTGACTACCAATTGCTCTAATAATTATGGGCCAAACCAACATGATGAAAAACTGATTCCAACAATCATACGAAAATGCTTGTCGGAAGACAATATTCCAATTTATGGAGACGGCTTAAATATCCGTGACTGGTTGTATGTGTTAGACCATTGTAAAGGAATTGAATTGGCATTTAACAAAGGAGTTTCAGGAGAAACCTATAATATTGGAGGTCGTAATGAGCGTACAAACATATATATAGTTGATACCATTTGTGACATTTTAGATAAAAAAATACCAAGAGGTAACGGCGCCTCATATAAAGAGCTAAAAAGTTTTGTTGAAGATAGAGCAGGTCATGATTTCAGATACGCCATTGATGCGTCAAAGATAGAGAATGAATTAGGGTGGAAAGCAGATGAAAACTTTGAATCGGGTATTATGAAAACTGTTGCTTGGTACATCAATAAATACAAAAAATAAAGATGAAAGGAATCATATTAGCAGGAGGGTCAGGAACACGTTTACACCCGTTAACTCTATCGGTAAGTAAACAATTGATGCCAATTTTTGATAAACCGATGATTTATTATCCGTTATCAACATTAATTGATTCAGGAATACGAGAGATTTTAATTATCTCGACCCCTCAAGATTTGCCATTGTTTGAAAAACTATTAGGTGATGGGTCTAAGTTAGGTTGTCAGTTTGAATATGCTATTCAGGAACATCCAAACGGTTTAGCTGAAGCTTTTATTATTGGAGCAGATTTTATTGGTAATGATAAAGTAGCCTTAATTTTAGGCGACAATATATTTTATGGTACCGGATTAGGAGAATTGTTAAAAGCCAATAATAACCCTGATGGCGGTATAGTTTACGCGTATCATGTGCATGACCCAGAGCGTTATGGTGTGGTAGATTTTGATGAAGACGGAAAGGTAAAATCTATTGAAGAAAAACCTGAACATCCAAAATCAAATTTTGCAGTGCCAGGTATTTATTTTTATGATAATGATGTTGTTGATATTGCAAAAAATATTAAACCAAGCCATAGAGGAGAACTGGAAATTACAGATGTAAATAAAGAGTACTTAAAACGAGGTAAATTACAAGTAAGCATCTTAGATAAAGGTACAGCTTGGTTAGATACTGGAACTTTCACGTCCTTAATGCAGGCCTCTCAATTTGTGCAAGTCATAGAAGAACGCCAAGGTTTAAAAATAGGTGCTATTGAAGAAGCAGCTTATAGACAAGGATTTATTACCAAGGAAGAATTAAAAACCTTAGCTACACCATTATTAAAAAGTGGATACGGAAAACACCTAATTAGTATTATTGGAGGATAATGAATGTAGTAGAAACAAAGTTTGATAATTGTTTTATTATTGAGCCACGTGTGTTTGACGATGGTAGAGGGTATTTTTTTGAAAGCTATAACAAAACTAGTTTTGATAAGGCAGTTGGTACAGATGTCAATTTTGTACAAGACAATGAATCGTTTTCCGCCAAAGGAGTGCTACGCGGATTACATTTTCAAAAAGGCGATTACGCTCAGGCAAAATTGGTAAGAGTTACTCATGGTGAGGTTCTTGATGTTGTAGTAGACTTAAGGCCAAACTCTAATACATTTTTACAAGTAGAAACCGTGGTGTTATCTTCTGTAAATAAAAAGCAATTATTTGTGCCAAGAGGATTTGCACATGGGTTTATTGTATTAACAGATTCTGCAGTGTTTAATTATAAGTGTGATAATTATTATAACAAAGCATCAGAGGGAGGTATTATATATAATGACCCGACATTAAATATTGATTGGATTTTAGACTCGAAAGAGTTTATTGTATCAGAAAAAGACACTAAATTGCCAACCGTTAAAGAATTGTTCTAGGTGAAACAAGTATTGGTAACAGGTGTAAATGGGCAATTAGGGCAATATTTGAAGGAGCTTTCAGAAGTTAACTCAGATATTAAATTTACATTTTTAGGGTCTCATGAACTCGATATTACTAATCAGACAAATGTTAAACGGCTCTTTGAAAATAATGATTTTGATTACTGCATAAATTGTGCAGCGTATACTGCAGTTGATGCAGCCGAGGGAAATTTAGAAAAAGCATACAAGGTAAATGTAGATGGTGTGGTTAATTTAGTGAATGCCTGTAAGCAAAGCGAAACCGTTTTAATCCATATATCCACTGATTTTGTGTTTGATGGCAACACGCCTGAACCATATACAGAAACAGATGCAACATACCCATTATCTGTTTATGGTCAAACCAAATTAGAAGGAGAGGAAAGAATAAAAGCAATTCTAGACAACTACTTTATATTTAGAACATCATGGTTGTATTCAGAATATGGTAATAACTTTATGAAAACGATGTTGAGGTTAGGGCAAGAACGTACAGAACTAAGTGTGGTTGGCGATCAAATAGGAACACCAACTTATGCTAAAGATTTAGCACAAGTTATATTAAAAGTAGTTACGGAAGATAATGAAGAATATGGCATATACCATTATTCAAATGAAGGAGAAGTGAGTTGGTATGATTTCGCAAAAGAGATTTTTAGTCTTGCAAATTGTAATGTGAGGCTTAATAAAATTACAACGTCAGAATATCCAACATCAGCGAAGCGACCGCAATATAGTGTGTTAAGTAAAGACAAGATTGTAAGTAAAATAAATGTAAAAATTCCGAACTGGAAGGACAGCCTAAAACAGGCTTTAGAACATATAAAAAAATAAATATGAAAATTGCAGTAATAGGACTAGGTTATGTGGGTTTACCACTAGCAGTAGAATTTTCTAAAAAATATAAGACGTTAGGGTTTGATATTAACCAAAACAGAGTTGATGAACTAAGTTCAGGACACGATAGTACTCTAGAAGTAGCAGATGATAAACTTCAAGAAGTTTTAAATATTGCTGGTGAAAACGGACTAAAATTAAGTTGTGATGTTAACGATTTAAGTTCTTGCACAGTTTTTATAGTCACAGTTCCTACTCCGGTAGACAAAAACAACAGACCAGTATTGACACCGTTGATAAAGGCTTCAGAAATGATAGGTCAGGTGTTAAAGAAAGGTGATATTGTCATCTACGAGTCTACAGTGTATCCAGGGGTTACTGAAGATGAATGCGTGCCAGTTTTAGAACGTGTAAGTGGTTTGAAATTTAATGACGATTTTTACGCAGGTTATTCACCAGAACGTATCAACCCAGGTGATAAGAAACACACAGTTACTAAAATTAAAAAAGTAACGTCTGGTTCTACACCAGAAATAGGGCAACAAGTGAATGATTTGTATGCTTCAATTATTACTGCTGGCACACATTTAGCACCAACCATAAAAGTAGCTGAAGCTGCAAAAGTGATTGAAAATGCACAACGCGATATTAATATTGCCTTTGTAAATGAGTTGGCAAAAATATTTAATAAGTTAGATATTGACACTCATGCCGTATTAGAAGCGGCATCTACCAAATGGAACTTCTTGCCATTTAAGCCCGGTTTAGTTGGCGGACATTGTATAGGTGTTGATCCGTATTACTTGGCACAAAAAGCACAAGAAGCGGGGTATCATCCAGAAATTATTTTAGCAGGAAGACGCCTAAACGATAGTATGGGAGAGTATGTAGCTACCGAGGTACTGAAGTTAATGGTGCAAAATGAAATTCCGGTGAAAAACGCTAAAGTATTAATGTTAGGAATTACGTTTAAAGAAAATTGTCCTGATATCAGAAACACCAAAGCAATAGATGTGTATCGTAATCTAACATCGTTTCATATGAATGTGGATGTCTATGACCCATGGGCATCGTCAGAAGAAGTGATGCACGAGTACGGTATAAGTACTATTGATACCTTAACCGACACGTATGACGCTATAGTACATACAGTGGCTCATAATGAATTTGCAGACTTAGATTTTGAAACTATAAAAAAGAAACAGTCTGTTGTTTATGATGTAAAAGGAAATTTAACGAACACATTATCTGATAAACGTTTATAATCATGTTTGAACATAAATATCACCACGTAAATTTATCTCAGTTAACGTTTTTAGTTACTGGAGGAGCAGGATTTATAGGCTCAAATTTAGTAGAGTATCTATTAAAACACCAAGTTAAAAAAGTTATTATTTTAGATAATTTTGCGACTGGACATATGAAGAATATTGAGGTTTTTCTTCAAGATGAAAGATGTGAGTTAATAGAAGGTGATATTCGTGATATTAACACATGTCATGCTGCCATGAAAAATGTAGATTATGTGTTGCATCAAGCAGCTTTGGGTTCTGTGCCTAGATCAATAAATGATCCTGTCACTTCTAATGATGTGAATGTTTCTGGCTTTTTAAATATGTTGGTAGCGGCTAAAGAGTCAGATTCTGTACAAAGAATGGTGTACGCAGCAAGTTCATCTACATACGGAGATCATCCAGGGCTGCCTAAGGTTGAAGATAACATAGGAAAGCCGTTATCACCTTATGCGGTAACTAAATATGTTAATGAGTTGTATGCAGATGTGTTTTATAAGACCTATGGCTTAGAAACAGTTGGATTACGCTACTTTAATGTGTTTGGACCTAAACAAGATCCTAACGGAGCTTATGCGGCAGTAATACCGAAGTTTATAGGACAATTTCTGAATAATGAAGACTTAACAATAAACGGAGACGGGAAACATTCTAGAGATTTTACGTTTATTGAAAATGTAGTTCAGGCCAATATAAAAGCGGCATTATCGGATAATCCTGAAGCCGTTAATCAAGTGTTTAACGTAGCTTTTGGAGATAATACAAATTTAAATCAATTAGTTGAAGCCTTAATTAATGGATTAAAAGCATTGGAAATCAATCCTAGTGCTTCAAAAATAATTCACGGTCCGGACAGGGCAGGAGATGTTAAACATTCATTAGCTGATATATCTAAAGCCAATAATTTAATTGGGTATA
>JBMYYK010000042.1:0-11946 GCA_049609325.1 Flavobacteriaceae bacterium
CGCTCAATTTTATTAAACAGTGTAAGTTCTACCTTTTTAGGATCTACTAAAACAAATTTCACTTCAGCAGGGTGTTTTTTGTATAGAATAGATGTTAAGATACAGTTTAACCCTACAGACTTTCCTTGTCCTGTTGCACCAGCCATTAGTAAGTGTGGCATTTTAGCTAAATCTACAACCAATGTTTCATTGCTGATGGTTTTCCCGAAAGCAATAGGTAATTGCATTTCTGCTTCTTGGAATTTTTTAGACGTTATAGCAGAGCGCATTGACACCATTTGAGGCTTTTTATTTGGCACTTCAATTCCAACGGTACCTTTTCCTGGCATTGGTGCGATGATTCGTATTCCTAAAGCCGCCAAAGATAAAGCAATATCGTCCTCTAAGTTTTTAATTTTTGAAATACGTACACCAGCTTCAGGGATGATTTCATACAAAGTTACAGTAGGTCCAACAGTAGCCTTAATGCTTGAGATTTCAATTTTATAATTTTTAAGTGTAGTAACAATCTGATTTTTATTGTTCTCTAACTCTTCTTGGTCTATGGTTATCCCTTGTCCGCCTGTGTAATCTTTTAATAAGTCTATTGTTGGGAATTTGAAATTACTTAACTCTAATGTAGGGTCAAATTCACCAAAGTCTTCTACTAATTTATCAGAAAGGTTGTCGGTAACGGTTTTTTCTTCTTCCATGACTTCTACAGCCATAGCAATATCACTATTATCTGAAGATGGAATTACAATTTCTTCCTTAGGAGGGGTAAGCTCTATAGATGCTTCGGGTTTGAGTTCTATAGCTGATTGTGCTTCTTCAGTAGGTTTAAGTTCTACATTTTCATTATCTGATGATGTCGGACTGTGTTCTAAAACAAATTCAGAAATTAACTCTTCTTCAGATACTTCTAAAGGTTCAGTTGTTTCTTCTGTGTTTGAAGATATATCATCTTGAATAGTGTCTTTGGTTGTTTTGAAAAAGTCACGAACTACATCAAAGGTAATTTTAAACCGTACAATCAAATATGTGATTAAAAAGAATAATAAGATGATGATTGTACCAAGTTTGCCAATGTAGCCTTGTAAATAATCGTTCAATTCAAAACCGATAACTCCACTTAATAGTGAGTTGTTAAAAAAACCAAAAGCTACTGAAATCCATATAGCTACTAAACTTCCCCATATCCAACGTTTTTTTAACACCTCAAATTTAGTGTCTAATAAAAAAGTGATACCACTTAATGTAATTAAAAAGGAAAATATCAAAGAGGCAATACCAAATCCTTTATAGATAAATACATGTGAAATTGATGCTCCAAAAACATTAACAATATTTTCAGTTTTTGAATGTCGAGTGAGGTGTCCTATTTCACTCTGATCTGCTTTCCAAGTAAAAAGGTAAGAAACAAAAGCCACACACATAAGTATACCAAATAAAAATAAGAATGCACCAAGAATGTTTTTTTGTTGCTTATTTAGTGTAATTGGAGTGATATTTAGCTTTTTTTTAGCTTTTGTTTTCTTTTTAGCCATTAAGTGTGTTTTATAGTGCTATAATTTTTGGTACATATATAATTAATCCTACAATTGAACCAGCTATTGCCGCTATGAATACAGCTCCGGCCGCAATATCTTTAATCAACCCTATTTTTGGGTGTAATTCTGGATGTATAAAATCAGCAATTTCTTCTATTGCAGTATTGATGCCCTCAATACTCATAACCAAACCAATGGCAAGTATTTGGAATATCCATTCGGTAGTAGAGATATTAAAATACAGTCCAGCAAAGGTTAAGCCAATTGCAATAGTAAATTGAGCCTGAATGCTAGATTCGGTTTTTAAGAGTATACAGGCGCCTTTAAAGGCGTATTTAGCCCCCTTTAATCTGCCTGTTATGAAGTTATCCTTTGCTGGTTTCATTGATTTATAAGGCTTTAAAAGCAGCTTTGTAATTTGGTTCGTCAACTATTTCATCAACTTGTTCAGTATGTGTAATAATACCATTCTCATCAATTACAACAATAGCTCTTGAGTGCAACCCTTTTAAAGGTCCATCTACAAAATCTAAACCATATGCTTTACCAAAGCTATTGGTGTTAAAATCTGATAGATTAATGACATTTTCAAGGCCTTCTGCACCACAAAAACGTGCTTGGGCAAATGGTAAATCTCTTGAAATGCATAATACAATAACATCATCAATGTCGTTAAGCTCTTTGTTAAATTGCCTTACAGATTGTGCGCAAGTGCCAGTATCAATACTCGGAAATATATTAAGTACTATAGCTTTACCTGCATAATCTGAAAGAGTAGCAGTGGATAAGTCACTTTTTATTAACTCGAAATCAGGAGCTTTATCTCCAACTTCTGGTAATTGTCCTGATGTGTGAATTTGATTTCCTTTTAGTGTTACTGTAGCCATAATTGTGAATTATTTTATGATAATCAAATTACGTTAAATTCTATTAAAATATAAAGGTTTTTACTATAAAGTTATCATAAAAAAAGCGCTCTGAATTAGAGCGCTTTTTTTATGAATATGAATATAATGCTTAGTTTTTAGCTAAATATTCTGCTGTAGCTGAATGATTTGCTTGCATTCCTTCTTTACCTTTGCTCCAGTTTGCAGGACATACCTCACCGTTTGCTTCAAAAAATTGTAACGCATCAACCATACGGATCGCTTCGTCTACATTACGTCCTAATGGTAAGTCATTTACTAATTGGTGACGTACTATACCAGCTTTATCAATTAAGAATAAACCTCTGTAAGCAATTAACTCACCTTCAGCAACACTTTCTCCTTGGTCGTTGTAAAATACTTCTCCAGCTAAAACGTCATAGTTTGCTGCGATTGTTTTGTTAGTGTCTGCTACTAATGGGTAAGTTACACCTTTAATACCACCATTTCCTTTTTCAACTTGTAACCATCCGTAGTGTGATTGCTCCGTATCTGTTGATACTCCAACAACAGCAACATTTCTTGATTCAAATTCTGCTAATTTTTCTTGAAATGCATGTAATTCTGTTGGACAAACAAATGTAAAATCTTTAGGATAGAAGAATAAGATTACATCTTTTTGTCCTAAATATTGATCTAATGAAAAGTTTTCTGCAAATTGATTTCCGTTAATTACGGCTTGAGCACTAAACTGAGGTGCTTTTTTTCCTACTAATACAGCCATTGTATTTATTTTTTTAATTGAATATTAATTTCTTGATGCAAATATACGCATCAAATGGGCGTTTTTGCATTAAGTTTTATTTAATTTTTTGATAGAGTTATAAAGAATGCTTATTTAGTTTTCAACTCTCTTATTTTGATGTTTAAAGCCGCAAAAAACAAGGTCATAAACGGACTTAACCAATTGAATATAGCAAACACAAAATATTCGGCAACTCCTACACCTAGTACTCCAGATTGATAGGCACCACAGGTATTCCAAGGGATTAATACAGAGGTTACAGTACCAGAATCTTCTAGTGTTCTACTTAAGTTTTCAGGTGCTAAGCCTTTATCTTCATATGCTTTTTTAAACATTTTTCCAGGAATTACTAATGCTAAGTATTGGTCTGACGCTATAGTATTTAAGCCTAAACAACTGATGACTGTTGTGGCAAATAATCCTAATACAGAATCTGCTAATTTCAATAGAGTTTTTGTGATGCGTGCTAATGCACCAATACCGTCCATAGCACCACCAAATACCATAGCACATATAATTAAGTATATAGTCCATAACATTCCATTCATTCCTCCTGAACTAAATAACTCATTTAGTTTTTCATTATCTGTTATTATAGCAGTATCAGTAAGTATAGAGTTACTAATTGCTTCAAAATTAGAACTTGCTAAGCTAGTTAGAATATCACTTTGAAATATGATTGAGAATATTGCTGCTAAAATTACTCCTGCACCTAATGCGATTAATGGTTTAGTTTTTAATAGAATTAAGGCTACAACTACTAAAGGCACAATAAATAAATACGGCGTAATGTTAAAGGTTGTTTTAATGGTATTCAACAAGCCACTAATATCTGCACTTCCTGTTGTATCAATAGTCATGCTCATGATACTAAATGCTACTAGAGTTACTAAAATTGTTGGTACAGTAGTGAAGGCCATATATTTAATATGTGTAAATAAATCTGTTCCGGCCATTGCAGGAGCTAGGTTTGTTGTATCACTTAAAGGAGACATTTTATCACCAAAATAAGCGCCAGAAATTACAGCCCCGGCAATCATACCAGTAGGAATTCCTAACGCAGAACCAATACCAATTAGAGCAATACCAACTGTTGCTGAAGTTGTCCATGAGCTTCCTGTAGCGATTGATATAATTGCAGCAATAATTACAGATGCTGGTAAGAATATGGCAGGACTCAACACTTGTAAGCCGTAATATACCATTGCAGGAATAATTCCACTAATTAGCCATGTGCCTGCTAGAGCTCCAACTAAAAATAATATCATTATTGGAACAAACACACTCTTTAGGTTTTCCCAAATTTCACCTCCCATAATCTTAAGGCTTACTTTGTTGTAAAGTCCTACTACGGCTGTAATTACAGCAGCTATAAGTAATATTAATTGATTGGAATAATCACCAAGCCAAGCGCCATCTTTAAAAAAGATGTTATAAGCTAATAAGGCCATTAAAAAAACAACTGGAATTAAAGCTTCCCCAATACTTAATTCTTTGTTGTTTATTATATGTTGATTTTCTATATCAATCTCTGAAAGATTTTTATTGTCTTGCATTGTGTTAGTTTTTATGAGTTCGTAATGTTACGATTTTATGAAGAGTTGTGCAAAAAAATCTAAATGGTAATTAATTACATGGTTTTTACGTTTTAACTAATGTAATTCCAAATGTTTTTATGCTTGCCGATTTGTTGGTACGTATAATTGAGTACACGGTGTTCTTCATGACTTAAATTCGGGTCGTTTTTTAGAATTTTATAAGCGTAGTTTCTTGCTAGTTTTAAGATGTCATTATCCTTTACAATGTCTGCTATTTTTAAGTTTAAAATACCGCTTTGTTGAGTACCCATAATGTCTCCAGGGCCTCTAAGTTTTAGGTCGACTTCTGCTAACTCAAAACCGTCATTTGTACGAACCATTGTTTCTAAACGTATTTTAGCATCACTAGATAATTTATGGCTTGTCATTAAAATACAATAGCTTTGTTCGGCACCACGTCCAACTCTACCACGTAATTGATGCAGTTGTGATAAGCCAAAGCGCTCAGCACTTTCAATAATCATAACACTCGCGTTTGGTACATTTACACCAACTTCAATTACGGTGGTTGCCACCATAATTTGTGTTTCACCTTTTACAAAACGCTGCATTTCAAATTCTTTATCTGCAGGTTTCATTTGTCCGTGAATAATTGATACTTGATAGTCTGGTTTAGGAAAATCTCTTGATATGCTTTCAAACCCATCCATGAGATCTTTATAATCTAATTGTTCAGATTCTTGAATAAGTGGGTATACAATATAAACTTGACGTCCTTTTTTAATTTCATCTCGCATAAAAGCAAATACCTTTAAGCGATTACTATCATACCGATGTACAGTTTTTATGGCTTTTCTACCTGGAGGGAGTTCATCTATAACTGATACATCCAAATCGCCATATAAACTCATTGCCAAAGTTCGCGGAATAGGTGTAGCCGTCATAACTAAAATATGAGGAGGTATGGTGTTCTTTTTCCATAACTTTGAGCGTTGCGCAACTCCAAAACGATGCTGTTCATCTATAATTGCTAATCCGAGGTTGTTAAACTGAACTTTATCTTCTAAAACCGCATGAGTTCCTATGAGTAGGTGTAAACTACCATCTTCTAGCTGTTGGTGAATTAACTTGCGTTCTGCAGTTTTTGTTGATCCAGTTAACAGCTTAATATTAATACCTAAATTTTTTACTAAATCTATGATGCCTTGAAAATGTTGGGTAGCCAATATTTCTGTAGGCGCCATTAAACAAGCTTGAAAGTCATTATCAATGGCTAATAGTACAGACATTAGGGCGACTATGGTTTTTCCAGAGCCCACATCACCTTGTAATAAACGATTCATTTGTGCATTACTGCCTAAATCATTTCTAATTTCTTTGATAACGCGTTTTTGAGCGTTGGTCAATTCAAAAGGTATATGATTTTTATAAAACTCATTAAAAAGCTCACCAACTTGGTCAAAAGGAAAGCCTTTAATTTTATGTTTCCTAGATATATTTTTAAGGAGTAATTGTAGTTGTATGTAAAATAACTCTTCAAATTTCAATCGGAATTGCGCTTTTGCTAAAAGTTCTGCGCTTTTAGGAAAGTGAATGTTAAGAAGAGCTTCAGATTTAGAAAGTAAGTTCAAATCGGTTAATATATTAGTTGATAAAGTTTCTTGAAACCTACCTTTTGTTTCAATGAATAAGGTTTGTAATAGTTTAATTTTAGTTTTATTACTAATCCCTTTTGTGCTTAATTTTTCAGTAGACGGATAAATGGCTTGCATTGCAGAACGGATATTTGCTTTATGTTCTGACAGGAGCTCTAGTTCTGGGTGCGGCATAGAAAAGCCATTATACCAGTTGCATTTTCCGAATATGACATAGGGCGTGTTTAACTTTATACTGTCTTTAATCCATTTTTGCCCTCTAAACCATACCAATTCCATTGTACCAGTTTCATCTTGAAAAGTAGCCACTAAACGTTTTCCGCGTTTTTGTTCTACCATTTTTAGATGAATGATTTTTCCGACTATCTGTACTTCAGCAGCGTTGCGTTGCAGTTGGTTTATTTTGTAATATTTGGTCTTGTCTAAATACCTGTTAGGAAACAAATTTATCATGTCTTGATAGGTGAAAATACCTAATTCCTTTTTAAGTAAATCAGCACGATTAGGTCCAACGCCTTTCAAATAATCTATGGGGGTTTGTAGTACAGACAAGGTAAATTTATTGAACCACTAAAATACTAAAAAATCAGTATTGCAAATCATTTTTTGTATTTTGTGTGTTATACGAATTTATAACACTTATGAAACTATACTTTTTAAGACTCTTATTTTTTACAACAATGTTTAGTTTCGCTCAGCAAACTGAGTTTATAGATTTTTTAACTTGTAAAGCAGAACTTAATATCTCACCGATTGAAAAGGAAGTTAATGGTGTGGTGCAATACTCATTTAAAGTTCTTAAACCTGTAGATTCTCTCTATATCGATGCGAAACAGATGTCGTTCGATCGTATTTTAATTAATGGGAGAAACGTAAAACATAAAGTGACTGCTCAAAAATTGATATGCTTTAAAAAAATGAAAGTAGGTCAGGAATATCATATCACATTTGAATATAAAGCTCACCCCAAAAAAGCCATGTATTTTATTGATTGGGAGTTTTTAAATCATCCATTAGCAAATCCACAAGTGTGGACACAAGGGCAAGGAAAAGACAATTCCAATTGGATACCAAGTTTTGATGATATGAATGAGAAAGTTGAGTTTGATTTATCTATTACTTTCGATAAAAATTATAAGGTTATTGCAAATGGTAAATTGCGCTCAACATCAGAGCGTGATAACACGCTTACTTGGCGCTATGATATGCAACAGCCAATGAGTAGCTATTTGTTAGCAATTGCAATTGGGAAATATGCTAAACAAACTGAACAATCTAATAGTGGTATTCCGTTAGAAATGTATTATTACCCAAAGGATTCTTTAAGAGTCGAGCCTACTTATAGATATACTAAACGTATGTTTGATTTTTTAGAAAAAGAAATTGGAGTGCCATATCCATGGCAGAATTACAAGCAAGTACCAGTAAAAGATTTTCTGTATGCAGGAATGGAAAACACAAGTACCACATTGTTTTCAGATGCATTTGTGATTGATAACACGTCATTTATAGATAAAAATTATGTCAACGTAAATGCGCATGAATTAGCTCACCAATGGTTTGGTGATTTAGTAACATCAACGCACGGCACCCATCATTGGCTGCATGAAGGATTCGCGACATATTATGCTTTGTTAGCTGAAAGAGAGGTGTTTGGAGAAGATTATTATTACCATAAACTTTATGTCACGGTACAACAATTAATAAAAGCCCAAGAGATTGACACCATTCCGTTGATGAATCCCAAAGCCAGTAGCTTAACATTTTATCAAAAAGGTGCATGGGCGTTACATAGCTTACGCGAGCAAGTTGGCGATTCGGTATTTAAAACATCAGTCAAAAGATACCTGAAAAAGCATCAGTTTAAAAATGTAGAAACGTCGGATTTTATAACTACAATTGAAGAGGTAAATGGGCAAGATTTATCAGAGTTTGTAAATAAATGGTTGGTAAGTTATGAGTTGCCAATACAAGATGTTATGAGCTCTTTAGAGAACAATGAAAACACGGCATTTCTGTTGACACATCAAACAAACGATTACTTGAGTTATAGAACCGATGAAGATAATAATTATGTTCCTTCCAGTGTAGTACATCAATTACCAGAAAACTCGCATTATACGGTGCAACAAGTTGTGTTAGAAGAATTATTCACAAAGCCAGATTATCCCACATATAAAGATTTAATGCGTGAAGGAATTAAAAGTAATCAGTTAAAGTTACGTCAGGTTTTTGCAGATAATTTTGAAAGTATACCAGTTGATTATAAATCTGATTTTGAAAACTTATTAAATGATGCGTCGTATTATACCATTGAGCGCGCATTATTTGGGTTATGGGTTACCTATCCAAAAGATCGCCTAAACTATTTACAATCTACAGCACATATTATAGGGTTTAATGATAAAAATATCAGAACACTTTGGTTGGCTTTAGCGTTGAATACAAAGGGTTTTGAAAGTGATATGTATTATAGATTTTTTAACGAGTTGGTTGAGTATACAAATCCTGTATATCATTTTGAAGTTAGACGTAATGCATTTCAATATTTAAGTGAATTGCAAATGGTAAACTCTGAAGTCATTAAAAACCTAACAGATGGGGCTAAACATCATAATTGGCGTTTTAAATCGTATTGTAAAAAGCTGTTACAAAGTATAAAACCGTAAATGACTTAAATATAATTAATCAATTAGAAATATGGTGTATCTTTAAGTAAACAAAACAGACTTATGAAGGCATTAGTAATATCAGGAGGAGGAAGTAAAGGGGCATTTGCAGGAGGCGTGGCAGAGTATCTGATTAATGATATGAATAGAGCATATGATATGTTTTTAGGCTCGTCTACAGGTAGTTTACTCATTCCAAATTTGGCTCTGAATAATATTGATAAAATGCACGGTATTTATACAAGTGTCAATCAGAATAGTATTTTCAGTTTATCACCATTTAAGGTGAAGTACAGAAAAGGTGAGGAGTTTATTCAAATTCATCATTTTAATGTGTTACGTCAGTTAATACAAGGTAAACGAACCTTTGGTGAAAGTAAACGCTTATTCAAGTTAATTAAAAAGAGTTTTTCTAAGGCAGAGTACAATCAATTGAAAGCCACACAAAAAGATGTTATTGTTACAGTAACTAACTTGACTTTAAACAAGGTTGAATATAAATCTATTAAAGATTGTTCTTATGAAGAATTTTGTGAATGGGTTTGGATTTCATGTAATTATGTGCCATTCATGAGTTTGGTGAAAAAAAACGATTTTGAATATGCCGATGGTGGCTTCTCATGTGTAATTCCTATACGAGAAGCTATATTACGCGGGGCTACTGAAATTGATGCCATTATTTTAGAAACGGAAGCATTTACCTACAGAAAAACTATAGGGAAAAATCCATTTTCATTAATGGTAGATTTGTTTGACGGTATACTTGATCAGGTTGAGAAAAAGGATATTGCCTTAGGGAAATTAAGCGCAAAACATAATAATGTTACGCTTAACTTATACCATACACCAACAAAACTTACAGATAATTCGTTGGTATTTAATAAAAAACAAATGACCTTGTGGTGGAAACAAGGCTACGAGTATGCTAAGCATAAAACTCATAGCAACGATGAAGATTCTGAAGAGTATATTACGCTAATAAACTCTTAAAATAATTCACCAACTTCATTTTTAACAAATGCCATAGCAGTTTCAGAAGGCGATGTTTTTTCTAGCAAACTGGTTAAAATAATTTCTCGTAATTTGTCTGCATCAGCAACTTCAGGGTTGTCGGCAGTACTTCTAATGATTTGAATAGTTGTGCTTTTTGCGGTTTTAATTACATTCCAGCATTCTTCACTGATGTATATTTGTTGAGACAAGTTATGTTCAAATTCTTGCTCAATACTGGCAGTTAATAGTTGTTGGTACTGTGATTTGTCGTTACTTAGCGGGTGTACACGTAGCAGCAAGTTTGAAGGATTTACGCGTTCTAAAAATAACGACATGCGTTCATAGGCTTGTAAACGTAAAGGAAGGGCAGTAGCTTGAGCTTCTTTTTGTATCAAATAACGTCTGCGACCTTCTTCGTTTTTGGTATGCTTGTTAAAAAACAAAAATGCCACACCACCAGTAATGATTGCAGGGAAAAGAAATAATATAAATTCTACTAATTTTTGATAATCCATGTCTGTTATTTTTTGCTAAAAATAGTATTATTTTTTCAATACGGAGGTAAATTTTTTACTTGCTTTTTGCATGTAATATTGCCCGCCTAAATACTTACAGTCTTTAAGTGACTGAACATTAGTAAATGGTACTTCGGTTTTAATGTATTTGTATGTTCTGTCCAGCTCTTTTGAAAGGTTATGGTCGTCAACATTTACATCAATATCACTCATTTTAAACTGACAAGGATGCTCGTAACCTGCAGCATGAGTGATTTCTATAAGTTCTTTTCTGAATGTTTTAAAATACTGTGCTAAACGTTCTGTTTTTAAAGGGACATTAATACCACTCTGTAACCATTTACTTTGTGTGGCAATTCCGCTAGGACACGTATTGGTATGGCACACTTGTGCTTGAATACACCCAATACTTAGCATAGCTTCACGAGCTACATTTATACAATCTGCTCCCATGGCAAATGCCATTGCGGCTTTGGCAGGAAAACCAAGTTTACCACTTGCTATAAATACAATTCTATCAGTAATACCTTTGTGTTTAAATAATTTGTATAAATCAGAAAACCCATAAACCCAAGGTAACGAGACGTGGTCGGCAAAGCTTGGAGGGGCAGCTCCTGTACCACCTTCACCACCATCTACTGTAATAAAATCAGGACCTTTATTGGTCTTTATCATAATGTCTGCTAACTCTTCCCATTGGTCTAGTTTTCCAATTGCAGCTTTAACACCAACAGGTAAGCCTGTCGCTTCAGCAATCGCTTCAATAAAATCGATGAGTTCTGGTACATTAGAAAAGGCTGTGTGGTTAGGTGGTGATAACACATCTTTACCAACTTCAACTCCTCTAATTTCTGCAATTTCTTTTGTGATTTTAGCCCCAGGAAGCACACCGCCTTTTCCTGGTTTGGCACCTTGTGAGAGTTTAATTTCTATAGCTTTTATAAACGGATTTTCATTGACAAGCGCTACCATTTTCTCCATAGAAAATTCACCATTTTCATCGCGAACTCCAAAATATCCCGTTCCGAAATGAAAGATGACATCGCCGCCACTGCTATGATAAGGCGATAGTCCTCCTTCACCAGTATTATGGTAAGCTCCAGACTCTAAAACACCTTTGTTTAGCGCTTCTATGGCTCTTGCAGATAAGGACCCAAAACTCATTGCAGATACATTAATAACTGAGGCAGGTCTGTAAGGTTTTTGTCTATTATTGTATGCTCCAATTATTTTTGCACAAGGTAAAAATGTATTATCAATAGTATTCGGATGATTTTTGTCAATTTGATAAGGCATCATCGCATTATTGATAAAGATGTGTTGATGGGCATATATATCACGGTCTGTACCAAAGCCTTCATAGTTGTTTTCCTTTT
>JBMYYK010000043.1:0-11208 GCA_049609325.1 Flavobacteriaceae bacterium
TCATCTACAATCATAACTTTATTGTCCATTACCACATACTCTACATCTTTTTCAAATAAAGTGTAAGCTTTTAGTAATTGATTTAAGGTATGGATGCGTTCACTCTTAATGCTAAAATCTCTATATAAATCTTCTTTTTGAGCAGCTTCCTCCTCAATAGCTAAATTCTGAGCTTCTATCTTGGCAATTTCAGTACCGATGTCTGGCATCACAAAGAAATCTTTGTTGTCACCTCCAGAAAGATAATCAATACCTTTATCGGTTAATTCAATTTGATTGTTTTTTTCCTCAATAACAAAGTACAATTCAGCATCAACTTTTGGCATTTCTTTGTTGTTGTCTGCCATATAAAAGTTTTCTGTTTTTTGTAGTAATTGACGGATACCATCTTCACTTAAAAACTTGATTAGAGCTTTGTTTTTTGGTAAACCTCTATATACACGTAACAGCTGAATTCCACCTTCTTCTGTATTACCAGAAGCGATTAGTTTTTTTGCTTCTGCAAGAACGCCAACCAATTGTTTGCGTTGTATGTCTACAATATCAGATACTTTTGGTTTTAACTCGTTAAATTCATGACGATCGCCTTGAGGTACTGGACCAGAAATAATTAACGGAGTACGAGCATCATCAATTAAAACAGAATCAACCTCATCAATAATGGCATAATTATGTTTGCGTTGCACTAAATCGGTTGGTGCATGAGACATGTTGTCACGTAAGTAATCAAAACCAAATTCGTTATTGGTACCATATGTGATGTCGGCATTATAAGCTTGGCGTCGTTCCGGTGAGTTAGGCTGGTAGTAGTCTATACAGTCAACGGTTAAGCCATGGAATTGGAAAATAGGAGCCATCCACGCGCTATCACGTTTTGCTAGATAATCATTTACAGTAACTAAGTGCACTCCATTTCCTGTAAGTGCATTTAAGTAAACCGGAAGAGTAGCTACTAAAGTTTTACCTTCTCCAGTGTGCATCTCGGCAATTTTACCTTGGTGCATTGCAATACCACCTATTAACTGCACGTCATAGTGTATCATATTCCAGTTAACTGTTGTGCCAGCTGCATCCCATGAAGTTTGCCATACAGCTTGGTCTCCATCAAGGCTAACATAGTCTTTTACACCAGATAATTCTCTATCATACACAGAGGCGGTAACGTTTACCGTGTCTTCGTTAGTAAAGCGTTTAGCCGTTTCTTTAACTACGGCAAAAGCTTCTGGTAATATGTCAAGTAAAACTTGTTCAGTAATAGTATAGGCTTTTTCATTAAGCTTATCTATTTTTAAGTACAGTTCTTCTTTTTTATCAATATCTGTAGTAGCTTCAATATCTGTTTTTAAAGTACTGATATTGGTGTTGATCTCAGAAATGGAATCTTGAATTTGAGTTTTAAAGGCAGTAGTTTTTGCCCTTAATTCATCATGAGATAATCCTGCCAAAGTAGGTTCAATTTTTTTGATTTTATCTACTAAAGGTTTAATTTCCTTGATGTCTTTTTGAGACTTGTCTCCTACAAATACTTTAAGTATTTTATTAATGAAATCCATAATGTCATAAATGTTTATTCTCTTATTTAAAAGAGAGTGGTCAAGGATGTTTGTCCTAAAAACCGATTGTTATGGTGTAGCTATGACAGTATTGGTACTGAGATAGTTACAAGTGGCACAAAAAAAGCCTCTAGTTATAGAGACTTTTTTGCTTATTTATTTTAATATTCTTCCTCATTCCAAAGATAATCTTCTTCGGTAGGGTAGTCTGGCCATATTTCTTCAATAGAATCATATTGATCTCCTTCGTCTTCAATAGCTTGAAGATTTTCTACAACTTCTAAAGGAGAACCGGTTCTAATGGCATAATCAATTAATTCATCTTTTGTTGCCGGCCATGGAGCATCACTTAAATGAGATGCTAATTCTAGAGTCCAATACATAATTGTAACTGATTTTAATTTTAAAGCAAAAATAATTTTTTAAATGAATAAATCAAGTAAAAAGTAAATTATTTCAAATATTTTTTAAAGAACGTTTTTGTGCTGTTTATAAGTGATGTATAGCGGATTTAATACTTTTTAGGGATCCATTTAATTTCATCAGCTTTCAAGTCATAGGACAACTTTCGTGCCAATACAAAAAGGTAGTCAGAAAGTCTGTTTAAATATTTTAATGCGCGCTCGTCAAATGGTGATATACTATGCAACTCACTTGCTAATCGCTCTGCTCGTCTACATACACAACGCGCTATGTGACAATATGACACGGTAGTGTGACCGCCTGGCAATACAAAATGTGTCATAGGAGGGAGGTGTTGCTCCATAGTGTCAATTTCAGTTTCTAAAGTTTCAATATCTGCTTCTTCAACTTTTGGTATGTTTAAACGTTCTTTTCCGTTTTTTAAAACTTGTTTCTCAGGGTCGGTTGCTAGAATAGCACCTAGTGTAAATAATTTATCTTGAATATCTATTAGTACTTTTTTTGAATTAGGGTCAATGTTTTGATCTCTAATTAATCCTATATAAGAGTTTAACTCATCTACTGTTCCGTAGCTGTCAATTCTAATGTGATGTTTAGGTACGCGAGTACCTCCAAATAAGGCAGTTGTTCCTTTGTCTCCTGTTTTTGTATATACTTTCATATGGTAAAATTAGTGATTTATAGAAAGAAAACGAAGTGTTTTTTAAGGTGTTTTTACATTCTAATACTAAAATGTTCCTTGTGTTTGTTTTCAGTTCTAAAAAATACAAATCCCCAGTAAAATGTGTCTATGGTTATGGTGACTTTTGGGTGGTTTTTAATGATGCCCCAGGCTTCCTCCATGTCTTTTGACCAATGAATGTCATCAAAAATAAAAACACTGTCATTAGCGGTGTTTTTTACTAAAGTGTTGAAGTATGTTAAAGTGGCTTCTTTTTGGTGATTACCGTCAAAATAGACCAAGTCATATTGTGTAGAATATGTTTTTAAGTTCTTTGAAAAGTCTGTTGTAATAGAGTTGATATTCTGTAAACCATGTGCTTTAAACTGTACTTGAGCAATAGCTGAAGTTTCTGGGCATCCCTCTAATGTAGTGATACGAGTTTTAGGATTAGCAAAAGCGATAGCAGAGGATGCTAAACCTAAAGATGTGCCGAGCTCTAATACCGATTCGAAATTAAAATACTGCGCTAACCTTGCTAGTAGTTGTGCACGTTTAGGTGTAATACCTGCTGTTTTTGCAATAGCAGCTATTTGGCGGTTAGCATTTTTAAACACTCTACTGCCCGCACCAAAATCTGTTACTGTAATCGTGTTTTTATTGGCTAGTAATTGTAATCGGTAGAGTTTTAGTTTTTTATAAACGGGTAGAGTTGTCTTATTGTAAAAGCACTTGGTAGTTAAATCATATACAAATGGAGAGTGCACGCCATGTTCATTTGTTGAGGCGAATAAAAATTTTAAATAGGCAAAAATTTGAAACATAACGGTTAGGACTCTAGTTTTGCAGACAACTCAAACCAACGCAATTCTTTGTCTTCAATAGTATCTGCTAGTTGTTTTATTTGTTTAGATACAGTTTCAATTTCTTCAATAGTATATTCTGTTGTTGCAAAACTGTTTTCTAAATCTTTTTTTTCAGCTTCTAATTTCTGAATATCTTTTTCTAAACGATTGTATTCCTTTTGTTCGTTAAAGGTGAGTTGGGTTGTAGACTCTTTTTTCCAAGTAGTTTTTTCTTTTTTCTCTGTTGTTTTTGCCTCAGGAACGCTACTATCTTCATAGGTTCTAAAGTCGGAGTAGTTGCCAGGGAAGTCCTCGATGACTCCTTGACCTCTAAATACAAATAAATGATCAACAACTTTATCCATAAAATAGCGGTCGTGTGACACGACAATTAAGCATCCAGGGTAATCTAATAAAAAGTTTTCTAGAACACTCAAGGTAATGATATCTAGGTCATTGGTAGGTTCATCTAAAATTAGAAAATTCGGGTTTTGAATTAGAACGGTACAAAGGTACAGACGTTTACGTTCACCACCAGATAGTTTTTCTACCAAATCATACTGCTTCTTTTTGTCAAATAAAAAGCGCTCTAATAATTGTGCTGCAGAAATTTTACGTCCTTTTGATAAAGGAATGTAGTCGCCGTATTCGCGAATAACATCAATAACTTTTTGTCCTTCTTTTATTGTGATCCCTTTTTGGGTGTAATAACCAAATTTAACAGTATCTCCAACAATCACTTTACCGGCGTCTGGAGTGTCGGTATTGGTTAGCATGTTTAAGAAGGTAGACTTTCCGGCACCATTTTTTCCTATAATACCTATGCGTTCACCTCTAATAAAGGAGTAGTTGAATTTGTTTAATATAACCTTATTTCCAAAGGCTTTAAAAGTGTTGTGAAACTCTACAATTTTATTACCAAGGCGTTCCATGTTAATTTCCAACTCCAAATTGTGTTCTTTACGTCTGGAGTGTGCTTTTGCCTTAATGTCATAAAAATCATCAATACGCGATTTAGATTTTGTTGTACGTGCTTTTGGTTGACGACGCATCCAATCTAATTCTTTTTTGAAGAGGTTTTTTGCTTTATTTATTTCTGTATTTTCAGCTGTTACCCTAGCTTCTTTTTTATCTAAATAGTAGGAGTAATTGCCTTTATAACTGTAGATTTTTCCGTTTTCTAATTCAATAATTTCATTACAAACACGCTCTAAGAAATAACGATCGTGAGTGACTACAAATAACGTGATGCTTTCTTTTTTAAAATAGGCTTCAAGCCACTCAATCATGTCTAAATCAAGGTGGTTTGTAGGTTCATCTAAAATGAGTAAGTCAGGCTTGTTGATGAGTATGGTGGCTAAAGCCAAACGTTTTTTTTGTCCACCAGAAAGTAACTTTACTTTTTGGTTTAATTGGTCAAGTTTTAGCTTGAACAGAATTTGTTTGTACTGAGTTTCAAAATCCCATGCTTGATGTTGTTCCATCAAATCGAATGCCTTTTGGTAGGCTTCACTGTTGTCAGGGTTTTCTAAAGCCTTCTCGTATTTTTGGATGATTTTTAAGATCGGATTGTCTGATGCAAAAATGGTCTCCTCAATGGTGAGGTTGTCATCAAATACATCTTCTTGAGATAAGAATGCAACGCTTAAGTCTTTACGTTTTATAATTTGCCCAGTATCTGACTCATCTCTGCCACTAATGATGTTTAAAATGGTTGATTTCCCGGTACCGTTTTTGGCAATAAAAGCTATTTTTTGGTCTTTATTAATACCGAATGACACCTGGTCGAACAATACACGCTCACCGTATGATTTTGATATGTTTTCTACAGATAAGTAGTTCACGATTTTATTTTTTCACAAATTAAGTTGAAATTCCTTAGATATAAGGTATAAAGTTTTATTATTAGTGCTGAAAAGTTATATTTGTGTCTTACTAAAACATGAATTTCAATGAAAATTAAGTTAGTTCTTATATTTTTAGCACTTATATCTCTCACATTTACATCTTGTATTTCTAATAAACAATCGGCTTACATGCAACAACATGATGGGTTGGTAGAAGAGTTGATGTTAAGTAAGCAATTACCGCCATATAGAGTACAAATTAACGATGTGTTAAGTATTCGTGTAAAAGCACTTGATCAAGAGTTGGTAGGGATGTTTAATCCAATAGGAAGTGATGACAATGTAAACGCATTAACCCGTGAAGCTTTGTATTCTGATGGGTTTTTAATTGATGATCATGGTGAAATTAATATGCCAACCTTAGGTAAAATTAAAATATTAAATCTTACAGTAGAGGAGGTAAAAGAAAAAATAGAGCAGCAACTGTTAGAGCAATATTTTAAAAAGGAAGCAAATATTTTTGTTACTGTTAAACTTGGAGGAGTGAAATATACCACCTTAGGAGAGTTTGGAAGTACTGGGACTAAGGTTATTTTTCAAGAACGTGTTAATATTTTTGAGGCTATAGCAAATTCAGGTGACATCAATCATATTGGTAATAAAAAAGATATGCTATTAATACGTCCATATCCTGGGGGGAACAAAATACATCATATTGATTTGACAGATGTAAATATTTTTGAATCGCCATTTTTTTATATTCAACCTAATGATATGTTGTATATAAAACCTTTACCACAAAAGGCTTGGGGGACAGGTACAACAGGATTGCAATCGTTTTCTACAATCTTAAGTATTTTTACAGCGTTAACTACCACCTATTTTTTAATAAGAACTTTATAAGCAAACCATGGAAGAAGATTTTAAAATATCTGATCTTAAACCTGCAATTAATTTTAAAGAATTAGCTTTTAAGTTGTTAAGTAAATGGTGGTTGTATGTGTTGTTTTTAATCATTTGTATGATTACTGCTTATCAGATAAACTTGAGGAAAAAAGTAAACTACGCTGTAACTTCTCAGGTGGTAGTATCTAATGATAAAAATCCTTTTTTTACATCTAACACTAATTTAACCTTCAACTGGGGAGGAGCATCAGATAAGGTGCAAACTACAATTACTTTACTGAAATCAAGAACACATACTGAAAAGGTAGTTGAGTACTTACAGTATTATGTCAACTATAGTAAAAAATCAAAATATTGGACGTATGATGCTTATAAAGAAGTGCCATTTCGTATAGACGTTGACACGTCTGCTTTTCAGATGCTGAATAAGAGTTTTAAAATTACCCCTATTGACGATTTTAAATTTGAAGTGTCATATACACAAAAATCCAATGCAATTGAGGTACAGCATTACGGTTCTAAAAAGAAAAAGGTTGTACAAGTAAAACCAGGAGATGTTAAACAAGTGTTTGCATACAACACAAAGGTTGAACTGCCTAATTTGCAATTTACACTGCATAAAACAACCGATACGTTACTGACAAACTTTGATCCGTTCACAGTACATTTCTCAGATTTTGATGCTACAGTAAAACAATATTTAGGCGTGAAAATTGCTCCAATTGTAGCAGGTGCTGCTATAATCAATTTGTCTATGCGCGGACATAACCGACATAAAATTGCAGATTATATTAACGCCTCAGTAGATGTGTTAAAGCGAGATCAACTAGCGAGAAAAAATTTATTCGCCACTAAAACGATTGAGTTTGTAGATAAAATGCTAGATAGTTTACGTCAACGAGTACTGAATAATGAAGATGACTTGAATCGTTTTTACAAGCAAGCTAGGTCAATGAATTTAAGTGGAGAAGCTAGTAAACTTTCCGATGAGTTGGCAAAAATTGATGTTGAAAAAAATGCTATTGAAAAAAAGTTTGATTATTTACGTGTATTAGAAAGTTACTTGCAAAATAAAGAAAATTATAAAGACGTTCCTGCACCAACAATTGTTGGTATTGATGAAAACAATATAGTAGTTAACGTCAATAAAATTATTCAGTTGTCAGTAGAGCGCTCAAAATACGGCTATGCTGTACGAGAAGACTCTCCAATTTTTTCTGAGTTAGATAGGGATATCAATTCCTTAAAGGCAGTGTTGTATGAAAACATCAATTCGTATCGTTCGGCATTAAATTTAGAGTTAAGAGCTGCTAACAATAAGTTATATCAAAAAGAATCGGAGTTTTCAAAGCTTCCAGAAGACCAACAAAAGCTAGGTAATATTGAGCGTCAATATAATTTAAGCAATAACTTATACCAAATGTTTTTAGGTAAAAAAAGTGAAGCTAAAATGATTAAGGCTGCAAGTGTGTCTGATGTACTTGTTATCGATACGGCTAAGGTGGTAAGTGCAACGTCTGTAGGGCCAAATAAAGATCTTAATTATATTATTGCTGCAGGTATAGGGGTTACAATTCCAACAGTATTAATTGTATTGTTGTTTTTATTAAATACCAACATAACAGGAGTTGAAGATGTTACCTTTTTATCTAAAATACCAATCCTTGGGGTTTTGGGTAAAAGTAAATCTATATTAACGGTGTTTGAGCGTTCAAAATCACCAACTTCTGAAGCATTCAGGAGTATGCGTTCAGGCTTGCAATTCATGTTTAAAAATCATGACATACCAACAAGTGCCAAAACCATACTGGTAACCTCATCGGTTAGTGGTGAGGGGAAGACGTTTACCTCTATCAACATTGCTAGTTTATATGCTGTAGCAGGTAAAAAAACAATTTTATTAGGTTTAGATTTACGTAAGCCAAAGATTTTTGATGACTTTAATTTGCATAATAATTTTGGAGTGGTGAACCATTTGGTAGGCGATATGCCACTATCAGATGTTATTCAGCACACCCACATCCCAAACCTTGATCTGATTACTGCAGGGCCTATACCTCCAAATCCTTCTGAGTTGTTAATTAGTGATGAAATGGATCAACTTGTTGCCGAGTTAAAGGACAACTATGATTATATCGTGTTGGATACACCACCTTTAGGATTGGTTACAGATGCACTTGATTTAACACGTTTTTCAGATGCTAATGTGTATATGATTAGGCAAGACTATACTAAAAAAGGAATGTTGGGCTTAATTAATGAGAAGTATGAAAATAAAGAAATTAAAAACTTAAGTTTCGTACTGAATTACTTTAAACAGAAATCTGGTTACGGCTATGGTTACGGTTACGGCTATGGTTATGGTTACGGGGTGTATGGCAATGGCTATCATGAATTAGATGAAGATGAAAATATACTTCAAAAACTTGTTAGTAAGCTTAAAAAATTGCTAGGTAAATAATGCAATTAGAAACCAGAACATACCAAAAAGAGCACAACAAATCACTAGTTAACTACTTAAAAGAAAGTTTAGCAGATGTGTACAATTCAAGGTATTTAGCAAAGCAATTGGCAGTACGTGATATTAAAGCGCAATACCGTCAATCGTACTTAGGTATTCTTTGGGCATTTATTATGCCTCTAACTACCGCCTTTGTTTGGGTGTTTTTAAATGGTTCTGGTACAGTTAAATTAACAGATACAGGTGTGGCTTATCCGTTATTTGCTTTTACTGGAACTTTAATATGGTCAATGTTAAATGACGCTATAAACGCTCCAATTCAAAATACCTTAGCAGCAAAAGGTATTTTATCAAAAATAAACTTTCCTAAGGAAGCATTAATCATTTCGGGTATATATAAGTTGTTATTTAACAGTAGTGTGAAACTGGTATTGTTACTGTTTTTTTTAGTTTTTTATGGTGTAGGCTTTAAATTGAGTCTTGTTTGGTTACCTATTGTTTTATTAGGCGTCTTATGTGTAGGAACAACACTTGGGTTGTTAATAACGCCTTTAGGAATGTTGTATAAAGATGTGGCTAAAGTAGTCAATATGGGCTTGTCTTTAGTTATGTATGTCACGCCTGTAGTGTATGTGGTTCCTAAAGAATCAGGAGTTATGCGAACATTGATGCACTTGAATCCATTTACACCACTAATTGTTACGGTGAAAAATATGGCTTTCGGTACATCGCCAGAATACCTCATACCGTATTTAGTTATTGTATTGTGTTGTTTGCCATTAGGGGCTTTAGCATTATTATTTTATCGCATGTCTATTCCTGTAATTGTTGAACGTATGAGTGCTTGATATGAATACTACAGATAAAGATATATTAATACAAGTAGAGGGCTTATCTAAAAAGTTTTGTAAAGATTTGAAAACCAGCTTATGGTATGGTGTTAAGGATTTGGCCTCAAACGTATTAGGTAATAATGCCCCACGAAATTTACGTGATAAAGAATTTTGGGCTGTAAGAGATGTAAGTTTTAAATTACGTCGTGGAGAATGTTTAGGGTTAATTGGCCATAATGGAGCAGGTAAATCTACATTGTTAAAAATGCTTAACGGGTTAATTAAACCAGATGAAGGGCAGATACAAATTAAAGGCCGTGTAGGGGCGTTAATAGAGTTAGGAGCTGGATTTAATCCAATTTTAACAGGGCGAGAAAACATATATAATAATGGTGCTGTATTAGGATTTTCTAAAGCAGAAATTGATAAAAAAGTTGAGGAAATTATTGACTTTTCTGAAATACGCGAGTTTATTGATATGCCTGTACAAAATTACAGTTCTGGGATGAAAGTTCGTTTGGGTTTTGCTGTAGCAGCACAAATGGAACCTGATGTATTGATTATAGATGAAGTATTAGCTGTAGGCGATTTAGGGTTTCGCATCAAATGTATGAGTAGAATTCAAAAATTATTAAAAAACTGTGCCGTTATTTTTGTATCGCATTCCATGCCTCAAGTTGCTATGGTGTCTACGGAGTATATGTTGCTTGATAAAGGTAAAGTGAGTTCTTCAGGTAATGATGTAGGTGGTGGTATAGAAAAGTACTTTTCCAAATTTAGTACTAATAATAAGCAAGTATTGTCGTCTAAAAACGTAGTTTTAGAAACGATAAATGTCACTTCTCAAGCAAATGAAATGCTTGATGGACAATTAATAATCAACACAGGAGAAGTCATTACGGTGTCAGGAAAAATTACACTGCCACCACATATTAAAAAAGTAGAAATGCGCTTAGGTATTTTTAATATTGAATACCGTATTGTTGCTGAAGTAGATTCAAAACAATCCGTAAAATATTTAGAACCAGTAAATGGAGAACTCCCTTTTAAAGTCGATATTGATAATCTAAATCTTAGGTACGGAAAATATACTATACATGTGCATGTGATGAATAGTGCAACTAATGAAAAAGTGCTTAGGTATAGTGATGCGACTTCGTTTTTAGTAAAAAATACCATTTCAATTGGTGCCGACTTTTTACTACCAAGTCATTGGGAAAAGAAATAAAGAATACTCACATAAGAGTTATGGAACAAAGAATGAAAGTTATAGCAGAAAGTGCCTTTAATCATCAGGGAGATTTTGAGGAGTTAAAACGTTTAGCGCTAGCCGCAAAAGAAGCGGGTGCAGATTATTTTACTTGTCAAATGATGAATGTTGATGCTTTTTGTGTGTCCGATTACACCAAGTATCAGTTGTATAAAAATACGGAATTTACAAAAGAACAGTGGTTTGAGTTGTTTGACTACTGCAAATCTATTGAGATAGAAGTTATTCCTTGCATTCTTGAAGAGGTGACCTTGCAATGGTGTAATGAGTATGGTTATGAATTGATAAAACTACACGCAACTGATATTACTAACGCACCATTATTAGAGCAAATTTCAGCCAATAACAACCTAAGAATTATTTTAGAAACTCAATGTGCCACAGCGTTTGAAGTTGAGTTTGCAATTAA
>JBMYYK010000044.1:0-11200 GCA_049609325.1 Flavobacteriaceae bacterium
AAAGTACCCGGTTTGTTTATTGGGCAACATGCTGGTGGTGGTAAAGCTGAACAAATATTTTTAAGAGGATTTGATATTGATCACGGAACAGACATCAACCTAACCGTTGATCAACTTCCGGTAAATATGGTATCACATGCCCATGGGCAAGGTTACGCCGATTTACACTTTGTTATCCCTGAAACTATTGAAAAAATAGACTTCGGAAAAGGAAGTTACTACGCCAATAAAGGTAATTTTAATACTGCTGGTTATGTGAATTTTAAAACTAAAGACAAATTAAACACGAGTACTGTTCGTCTTGAAGCTGGACAATTTAACACCTATAGACTTTTAGGAATGCTCAATCTTTTGAATCAAAATACGCATCAAGCTTATGTAGCTACCGAGTTTTTATCATCAGATGGCTATTTTGAAAGTCCACAAAACTTTAACAGATTGAATCTTTTTGGAAAGTACACAGGTGTATTAGACAATCAAGATAAAATTGGAGTAACCTTATCACATTTTAACAGTAAGTGGGACGCCTCAGGGCAAATACCATTACGTGCAGTAAACAGTGGACAAATATCTACTTTTGGTGCTATTGACGATACCGAAGGAGGTATTACATCTCGTAGTAATGTGCTTGTAAATTATGACAAAACAATAAACCATACTGCTTCACTAAAAAGTCTTGTGTATTTAAGTCGTTATGATTTTGAATTGTATTCTAATTTTACATTTTTCTTAGACGACCCTGGAAATGGTGATCAGATAAAGCAACAAGAACACCGTGTCATATATGGTGCTAAATCAGAATATAACCAATCATTTTCCACCAATACCATTGACGGTACTTGGCAAGCTGGTATAAGTCTACGTCAAGACCAAAGTAACAACAACGAGCTTTCTCACACACTAAACAGACGTGAAACTCTTAATCAGATACAACTTGGCGATATTAATGAAACCAACTTTAGTGGATATGTAGGGACTACATTAGATATTAATAAATGGACTATTAATCCTGCTATTCGTTTCGATTATTTTGATTTTCAATACACCAATGCGTTAGCCCCTAACTATACGGTTCAAAGTAAAACAAAAAGCATTATTAGCCCTAAATTAAATCTGCTATACACTCCTTTTAACCACTTACAATTGTATGTAAAAACTGGTAAAGGCTTTCACTCTAATGACACTCGTGTAGTTGTAACCAATACTACAGAAAACACCTTACCAGCAGCATATAGTGCAGATATCGGTTATATTTGGAAACCAAATTCTAAAATGCTACTTAATATGGCATATTGGTATTTATTTCTTGAACAAGAGTTTGTTTATATTGGTGATGCAGGCATCGTTGAGCCAAGCGGAAAAACAAAACGTCAAGGTATAGAGTTAAGCTATAGGTACCAACCATTCCCATGGTTATATTGGAACTTGGATGCCAATTACACACACGCCAGAGCTATAGACGCTCCAGAACATGAAAACTACATCCCTCTTACACCAGATTTTACTTTTGTAAATAGTTTAAATTTCACATTTAATTCTGGAGTTTATGGGAGTATTAAAACCCGTCATATCAATAATAGACCTGCAAACGAAGACAATTCTATTACCGCGAAAGGTTACACAGTTACTGATGTTAACATGGGCTATAAATGGCGTAATATGAATTTTGGTGTACAAATTCAAAATTTGTTTGACACTACCTGGTATGAAACCCAATTTGCCACTGAATCACAACTTGAACACGAAACACAACCTGTAGAAGAAATACATTTTACCCCTGGAACACCTTTTTCCATAAAAGCTAACATACAATACAACTTCTAATCTTACATTAATATAACACTAAAAAAGGGTAGCAACTTACATTGATGAATTACTTGCATATTTGTTTTAATACTTCCAAGTAATCAGCTCTGTTGTTAACAAAATCTAATTCAGAAACGTCAATGATTTTCACGTTTAATTGGGGCTGTGATTTGATGAATTCTACATAGCCTTTATTGATATCTTCCAAATAGTCTGGTTGGATATTTTGTTCGTAATCTCGACCACGTTTTTCAATATTTTGCAACAAGCGCTCCGTATTTTGATACAAATACACATACACATCTGGCTGCTGCATGTCTTTATAAATCACATTAAAAAACTTACGATATAAGGCAAATTCATCTTCTGGCAAAGTGACTTTGGCAAAGGTCAATGATTTAGATATATGGTAATCTGCTACAACAAACTCTTTAAACAAATCATATTGTGCAATATCATCAGACAGCTGTTGGTATCTATCTGCCAAAAAACTCATTTCTAAAGGGAACGCAAAACGCGATTGGTCTTCGTAAAATTTTGGTAAAAATGCATTATCAGCAAAACGTTCTAAAATTAACTTCGCATTAAAATCATTGGCGATTTTATGCGTTAATGATGTTTTACCACTACCAATATTACCTTCTATGGCTATAAAATTATATGACGACAACAAGTGTTCATCAAACGGGTTGTGCAAACTAGCATCTATTACAACTATATTTCCTTTGTCATCAGAGTCTTTTAACAGCTGAGCAACGGTTGTATTAAAAATGGGATGAATAACATCTGGAGCTATTTCTGATAAGGGTTTCAGTACAAAATTTCTCTTTGACATTTCAGAATGCGGAATAGTCAGTGTTGAGGATTCCACAACAACATCTTCATAAAGCAGCACATCAATATCTATACATCTTGCTTCATAGGTGTTTGACGTTTTCTCTTTTCGTCCTAATTGATGCTCAATAGTTTGCAGCTCTCGCAATAACGTTTCTGGCAATAATTCTGTAGTGACAGCAATACAGCAATTTAAGAAATTTGCAGAATCAAATCCCCAAGATGCTGTTTCATAAACTGAAGAAATTGCAATAGTATTACCAATAGTTTCATATAGAGCATCTACAGCGTTTTGTAAATTTTGCAACCTATTGCCTTGGTTTGAACCTAATGAAATGAATATTTTTTGTAACGAATTCAATAAAAAACAGACTTACAATTTAACAATTAACCGTAGCCCACAAAGCTACTGAATTTTTAATCTTAAACGCTCTTTTTTAAAGAGTATAACTTAAATAAATTATAATGAATTTTTTAAAACGCGTCTTATCAACAGTTGTAGGAATTGGAGTATTTTGCGGCTTGTGTTTCTTTTTTCTAATACTAATTGGTGCTCTAATTGGTGGTGACAAAAAAGACAAGATTACAATAGAACCCAACTCAGTTTTAGCTTTAAACTTAGATGAAGATATGCCGGATTACGCCGGAAACTTTGACTATGGAGAGCTAAACGAACTATTTAAAGGCTCTAAAAAATATACTGGGCTTTTTAATGTCATTGATGCTATAAATTATGCCGCAACAGATGATAACATTAAAGGTATTAGTATAGAGAACAACACCTTAAGCGCCGGAATGGCACAAACAAAAGCTTTAAGAGATGCGTTATTAGAGTTTAAAAAGTCTGGAAAATTCATTGTAGCGTATGGTGATGTTATTGGACAAAAAGATTATTACCTCAACTCTGTTGCTGACGAAATTTATTTAAATCCGGCCGGAGCATTAGATTTTAAAGGTCTTGCGACCGAAATACTTTACTACAAAGACTTTCAAGAAAAATACGGCTTAAAAATGGAGGTTATCCGTCACGGAAAATACAAAAGTGCCGTAGAACCTTATTTAGCGCAAGAAATGAGTGAAGCTAATCGTGAGCAAATTTCTGTGTTCCTAAATTCCATTTGGAACGAAATGAAAAAAGAAATTAATACCAGCAGACAAATAGATGTGGCGCAACTAGATACCATTGCTGACAATTTACTTGCCCGTAGCCCAAAAATGGCTGTAACAGCTAAACTAATTGACAAGCTTATTTATGTTGATGAATTTAACACCATAATAAACCAAAAACTTGGTCTGTCAGATAACGACTCTCATGAACAAGTAGATATCTATGAATATGCGAAATATGCCGCAGGTAAAAATCGCATTAAGCAATTTAAAACTGAAGACCACATTGCTGTCATATACGCGCAGGGACAAATCATGTATGGTGAAGGTGATGAAAACGAAATTGGACAAGGAGTCATTAACCACGCCTTAAAAGTTGCTCGAGAAGATGATGCTATTAAAGCCATCGTTTTAAGAGTAAACTCTCCAGGAGGAAGTGCTTTAGCAAGTGAGTTAATTTGGAGAGAAATTGAATTGACAAAAGCGGTAAAACCCGTGATTGTGTCTATGGGTAATTTAGCTGCATCCGGAGGATATTATATAGCCTGTAACGCCAACAAAATTATTGCAGAACCAAGTACCATTACAGGTAGTATTGGAGTATTCGGCACTCTACCTAATGCCCACGATTTTATGAATGACATTGGTATTAACGCCGAGCAGGTTACTACAAACAAAAACTCAGTTGACTATAGTGTTTTTGAACCTATGACAGAAGCTCAACGTGCCTTTATAAAAGAAGGTGTGGTAGACATTTACAATTTATTTACACATAGAGTAGCTACAGGTAGAGGAATGACTCAAGATGCGGTAGATGCTATTGCCCAAGGACGTGTTTGGACTGGTGCTGATGCTTTAAATATAGGTTTAGTAGATGAACTTGGCGGTTTAGATGTTGCTTTACAATACGCTGCAGAAGCTGCAGAACTAGATAACTACAAGCTAAAAGAATTGCCTGTTTATGACAAAGATTTTGAGAAAATGATAGAAAGTTTTGGTTTATTCCAAACCAAAGAAGACATCTTAAAAGATGAATTAGGAGACTACAATTACCGCATTTTAGAAAAAATGAAAACCATTTCTGAAATGGAAGGTACACAAGCCCTACTCCCTTTTGAAATTACTATCAAATAGCACTATAAAAAAACTCCTCTTGACTAAAGAGGAGTTTTTTTATAGCATCGCTTAATCTTTAATCAGCTTATGGGTTTGTTTAAAATCAGTATTCGCACCTGTTATTTCTAACACATATACACCGCTCGCTAAATGATCTATAGTAATAAACTCAGGACTTTGATGGTCCTTTAACAATTGCTTTCCTTGAATGTCATATATCACAATGTGGTATTGGAAGTTAAAATCATTTACCAATCGAACTACCGTAGAACTTGGGTTAGGAATTATTTTAAACACCGGTGAGTCGTGTGCTGACACATCTAACACAAAATCACCATCACAATTTTCATCAACACCATTATCTGGTATTTCTTCTGCTAGTGGGTGAATATTTGGATTGGTATCATCACAATCAAAAGCTTCAATAAACCCATCGCCATCATTATCATCTCCGGAGATTTGAGAACTAGCAAAAGAATTATTTAAGTTTCCTACAAAACAACGTGGCAACTGCGGAAACGTAGATGTGACAACATAATAGTATTCAAACACTTCTGTACCGTTAGCCGTTTCTAAAGTAATGTTTGCAGCTATACCATTACACTCATCTAAATCGCCTACACTGGCATCGTATTCATAATCATTGGTATACTTACCTGTATATGGTCCGCATGGTTCAGAAATTCCATCACCAGGACGGTCTCCTGCTTTTAGTCTATAACTAGGTTGTAACGCTTTTATAGTTCCTGATTGATCTGGACCGAACTTATATACAATAGGAAAACCATCTGCGGCCCACCCTACTTGTGTCACTTCTGTAGCTGATGTTGCCGTTGTAATTCCTGGCTGTTCATGCTCTAAGTACGAAAACATTTCACCGTGGTAATGATACCCATGTGCGTTACTCGTATGCGCAGAGGCACAGTCTAAACTCACATAATCACTCCCTTGCCCTTGGTTATTAGTTGGCTCAAACACCCAATCCCAGTTATATTCACTCGTATCTGTATTTAAAAACACAAATGGTAATGCAGGTGCTGGCGCGATAATTACGCCGTTAAGCGCCACACCAAATGTTGTTAATGGTCTACCGGTGTTAGGATTGATAACACTAGTTATGGTGTTAGTAATTTCAGGATCTAAATCCATTTCTAAGTCATGATAACTTTGCTCTGGTGCTTGTGCAGGTGTATTGTAACAATAATCATGATTAGGAAAGTTATTGGTGTATACATGTCTGTAACTTGCATCATGATACTCGTAATATATACTTGGCTCACTAGACACATCACAACACCCTATATTTGTAAAGTTCAATTCGTCTGTAGGACACGTTGAACATGCATCTACCGTGACTTCAGTACCATTTAAAATTTGATCTGAGCACGACCAACCGTTACGAATAACTTGAGCTTCTGCACGCAATTGGTTTAATATGTATGCCTCTTCATTGGTTAAGAAGTCTTTTAAGTTATAAACCTCTTCCAAATCATTAACAACATTATAAAACTCAACATCGCCATTGCCGTTTTCTATGAGTTTATACGTTTCATTTCTGATGGCCCAATACTCTACGCCGTTATCAACATAATCAGCATAGATATACGGACGAGTAATACTATTTGGTGTATGCAGAGCATCAGCCAAACTATAACTGTTATAGATTCCTCCTTCTAAATCGTTTGAAATCAATTCAATGATAGTGGCGTAAATGTCGTTTACTTGAACCAAACCAGTTTCTAGTTCTCCTTGACGAGTAATCGCATTTCCACTAATAATCATTGGCACACGCAAGCCTCCTTCATACATTGTTCCTTTACCATGATCACCTGCAAAAAATCTTGACACTCCATTTGGCGTACCATTATCACCTATAAAGATTACAATCGTATTATTACGTGTAGTTTCATCCATATTCCCTAACAGCTCACCAATTTGATAATCTAAAGATTCAATGGCTGCCAAATATTGCGATCTGCTTCCTGTTAAATCTGGTTGAGAATACGTACCTGGTGGCGGCGTATGAAATGGTGTATGAGGTGCAATATGCGCAAGCCATAACACCCATGGATCAGATTGATTAGATATCCAATTACTAGATGAATTGGTAAAATGTTCTGTAACATATTCGTTAACCTGTACTGTTTGACCGTTTTCGTCTATTTTCTCCCAGTCATAATAATCTGAAATTGTACCATCTATAACCCCCTCATAGTAATCTACACCGTGATCATAAGGATGATTTATGTCTGTAGGATGAGAGATATGCCATTTTCCTATCACGGCTTTAGCATAATTTGTACTTAAGTTGGCATTCAAATAATTGAATATAGACTGTTGAGTGACATCTAAGTGATCTGGCACATTACGCACACCAGATTTTATACCGTACTTACCACTCATTATTGATGCTCTTGTAGTAGTACATTGAGGAGTTGCCCATGCATTGATAAACGACACTCCAGTATCTTTTAAGTTTTGAATATTTGGTGTAATTGGCGAACTATTTACCGAAAACCCATAATCGCTTGTATCTAAAGCATCAATACCTAAATCGTCTGCTACTACAAAAAGAATGTTTGGATTTTGTGCTACAATATCACCACTTGCCATTATACACACCGCTACTAATATTACTTGGCAGTATTGCTTTATTGTTTGACTTAGTTTCATCATTATAATGCTATTGTTAATTCAGGCTTTGTCTTGTTAATTAAAAAATCTCTTACCATACCGTCAAATCGTAATTCAACAACATTACTTTGCTGGTTATTCACCTCAAATAAAGCGCTATTTTTAATTTGAATGGTAGATATAGTATTAAAATCTCCATCTACAGCAATCTTAACGTTTAAATGGTTGTATTTTACCTGAGTGGTTTCTACGTGAAATGAAGCATCTTCTTGGTTTATTTTTAGATGCAAGTGGTGTTCTAAATACTTCTGCACAACATTCTTGGCGATGCTTTCTTCTTCAACACCCATCGCTTTAGCAGCATCAGAAGCATCTAAATTAGCCGTTACATACACCTTAGTAGCTTCTTTAGTAATGGTATAGGTAGCTAAGTTCTCTCCATGGTAAAATAGCGAAACGAATAATAACAAATAAAATTTCATAATAAATTGGGGTTTAATAAGGTAAATATAAAAAACCAGAGGTGGTTTACAATATTACATCATAAAAAAACCCTTGACAGTCATTTGACTATCAAGGGTTAGCAATTTTCTTGGTGGTGCCTCCAGGAATCGAACCAGGGACACAAGGATTTTCAGTCCTTTGCTCTACCAACTGAGCTAAGGCACCGTTGCTATTGCGGGTGCAAATATAAGACGGATTTTTAGATACACAAAACATTTTTAATCTTTTTTTCTTCGTTATCTTTGCTAACACACAAAAACAATTATGAATTTAATTATAGACATCGGAAATACACGAACAAAACTTGCTGTATTTAAAGCAGATAGCATTGTAACACAAACCACTTCAGTAAAACAAAATTTAATTACTGCTGTAAAAAAAATTATTGATAACTACCCAAAAATATCAAATACGATAGTGTCTTCCGTTGATTCATTTACAGAAAATGACGAATTTGAACTAAGACAAATAACTCAGCTTACCGTTCTGTCACATCACTTACACTTACCTTTTACAAACAATTATGCAACACCAGAAACCTTAGGAGTTGATCGTATTGCGTTAATTGCAGCAGCAGTAAAACAATACCCTAATACAAACACCTTAATTATTGATGCAGGAACTTGTGTAACTTATGACTTTAAAACATCCAATAATGTGTATTTAGGTGGTGGGATTTCTCCAGGGCTCACAATTCGTTATAACGCATTACACAATTTAACAGCTAAATTGCCACAGTTACAACTTAGTAACACTGTTCATTTAATTGGAAACTCAACGGAATCTAGTATACATTCAGGCGTTATTAACGGACTTGTAAATGAGATTGACGGCATCATTAGTCAATATCAGAAACAGTATCCAAATTTAACAGTTATTTTAACAGGAGGAGACGCTAATTTCTTGGCTAAAAGATTAAAAAGTAGCATATTTGCGAATTCAAATTTCTTACTAGAGGGTTTGAATCATTTATTAAAAATCAATATCGACTAAATGTTAAAACACATTTTAATAGTATTCGTTGCGCTATTTTCTTTAAATACAGTGGCTCAAGAAGGTTCTGCATCTCCATATTCATTTTATGGAATAGGGGAGCAAAAATTTAGAGGAACTGTAGAAAATAAAAGTATGGGAGGTTTAAGTGTCTATTCTGATAGTATTCATTTAAACATGCTTAACCCAGCCTCTTTAGGTAAATTAAAAATGACCAACTTTAATATTGGAGGAAATCAACGTTTCACCACATTAAAAACCTCTGAAGGCGATGCCAAAGGTTCTACTACTACAATAGATTATATCGCCGTAGGGTTGCCAATGGGTAAACTAGCAATGAGTTTTGGATTAATGCCATATAGTTCTGTAGGCTATAAAACAGGATTTACAGATCACACAACAGCAGAAATTGGCGACGGACGTTATGAAGGGTCTGGTGGGATTAACCGAGGGTTTCTTGCTGCTGGATACCAACTTACAAATAAACTTTCTTTAGGGGTTGATGTCAATTATAATTTTGGAAAAATCACTACTGAAGCTATCGAAATTACAAGTGATGAACCAGATCACTATAACTCTATGGAAACTAATGAGACAAGTTTAAAAGGCTTGGGGGTAAATTTAGGAATAACTTATGCTACAAAGTTAAAAAACAACTTAGAGTTAGTATCTGGATTAACATATAGTCCAGAGGTAGGACTAAATTCCAAAAACAACCGAAGAATATCAGCCGTAAAACTTAATTCTAATGGCCAAGTAGCTGGTGTTAGAGATGTTATTGAATCAGACGCAAAGGTATTAGATCTTAATTTACCATCTAAGTTAACACTTGGTGTTGGTATAGGGAAACCAAAAAGATGGTTTGCAGGTATCGACATCTCTACTTTGAGTACAAGTAAATTGAATAACAGAACATTTAATAATTCTGAAACTGATTTTAAAAACGCTACAAAACTTGCCGTAGGAGGGTTTTACATACCAAAATACAATTCATTAACCAACTATACTTCAAGAGTAACTTACCGAGCAGGTATGCGCTATGAAAATACAGGATTAGTTATTAAAAATGAAGACATCAACGAGTTTGGCATATCTTTTGGAGTTGGATTACCAGTAGGTCGTAAACTATCTAACGTAAACCTTGGATTTGAATACGGCTCACGAGGAACCACAAATAGTAATTTAGTAAAAGAGAATTTTATAAACCTAAATATAAGTTTGTCATTTAACGACAAATGGTTCCAGAAAAGAAAAATTGATTAAAACAACCTTAACCTAAAACTATGAAACTGAAATTATCACTATTTATAGCCTTTGTTGCCCTATTTAGCGCAAATGCTCAAAATGAAGAATGTGTTGAAAAACTTTCAATATTTACTGAATCTGCTAAAGTAAAAAACTATGATTCAGCTTATGACACATGGATGTATGTAAGAAAAACGTGTCCGAAATTAAACAACGCCATATATGTATATGGTGAAAAAATACTAAAGCATAAAATCAAAAATAGTACAGGTGCAGAACAAACTGCTTTTGCTAATGATTTAGTTGCTATGTACAAAGAAAGTATGGCCAATATGCCTAACAAGTTTCCTTGTGGTAAAACAGAAGCTAAAATTGGGCAGTTAATGTATGATCAAAAATTAGGGACACCAGAAACGCAATTCAATACGTTTGATGCTGGTTTTAAAAAAGATGCTAAAACATTTAACAATCCTAAAGCGCTTTACACTTACTTTAAATTAATGGTAGGATTATTTGATACAAACAAAAAATCGTTTCAAGATCTTATTGACTTATACAGTACAATTACTGATAAAGTAGAAGCTGCTCAGAAAAACTATTCTGGTAAAAAAGATGCGTTATTATTAAAAGAAGAAAATGGAAGTATCACCTCTAAAGAAAAGAAAAAACTTAAAAGTTATGATTCGTTCTTAACTGCATATAGTCAAATTTCTGGAGGAATTGACAAAGACTTAGGTGACCGTGCAAACTGTGATAAATTAGTACCTTTATTTGAAAAGAATTTTGAAGCTAACAAAACAAACAGTGCTTGGTTAAAAAGTGCTGCTAGCAGATTAGCAGGTAAAGATTGTGCTGACGCTCCATTATTCGTAAAAATGGTAGAGGCATTACACAACTTAGAACCATCTGCAAATTCAGCTTATTACTTAGGAGTATTAAGTCAGAAGAAAAAAGCTTATGC
>JBMYYK010000045.1:0-11199 GCA_049609325.1 Flavobacteriaceae bacterium
TCAGACGATAGTTTTGGTTGTTCAGAGTTTTTATCTTGTGTTCTCTTAGTTCGTTGTGCTTTTCGTGTGTTAGCATCTTCCAAATTCAACGCGTAAATTTTATCGGATTGCTCTTTTGAAAGATCTAATGTTAGCGTCATGTTTTTGGTTCTTAATGTAGCTATTTGTTCTGGAGATAAATCTTTCAAATGCTTCATTTTATCTGTTTTGTTCGCATGTTTTTCTTGAGCAAAAATTGCAGAGCTCATAACTAATACAGCTAGTAAAATTAATTTTTTCATGATTGTGATTTTTTAATTGTTTGGTACTTTGACTGCAATAGATACCAAAGGTTTAATTATAAGTACAAAAAAAGGAGCTATTTGTTTAGCTCCTTTTCATAAATTTAAAGATGTTATGTTAAACGACTTCAACAAATAAGCCAGCCTCCGTTTTAGATACTTTTGCCAAATTATTTTTCGTTAGTCCTTTAATTGATTTATCCCATTTTTTATTACTTAGTCCAGCTTGTGTTTTTAAATCGTTTAAATCTATTTTCTCAGCTTTTTGAAGTAAGTCAAGTACCAATTTTTCATCGTCATTTAAATCTACAGAAGGCGCTTTGCGTTCTGGTTTCATTTGTGGGAAGAATAATACTTCTTGTATAGATGGGTTGTCAGTTAAAAACATGATTAAACGGTCCATTCCAATCCCTAATCCAGATGTTGGAGGCATACCATATTCTAGAGCTCTTAAAAAGTCAAAGTCAATAAATTCGGTAGCTTCATCATCTCCTTTTTCTGCAAGTTTTAATTGTGCTTCAAAACGTTCGCGTTGGTCAATAGGGTCATTTAATTCTGAATAGGCATTTGCTATTTCTTTACCGCAAACCATTAATTCAAAACGTTCGGTTAATTCTGGATTGTCTCTATGTTCTTTACACAACGGACTCATTTCTTTCGGATAGTCTGTGATGTATGTTGGCTGTATGTAGTTGCCTTCACATTTTTCTCCGAAAATTTCATCGATTAACTTTCCTTTACCCATAGTGTCATCAACGTCTATTCCCATGCCTTTAGCAGCATCAAAAATTTCAGCTTCTGTTTTTCCATAAATATCAAATCCGGTAAATTCCTTAATAGAATCTGCCATTGTGATACGTTTGTATGGGGCTTTAAAGTCAATTTCTTGTCCGTTAAAGGTTGCTTTAGTAGTTCCGTTTACAGCAATTGCACAATGCTCTAACAATCGTTCTGTAAAGTCCATCATCCAGTTGTAGTCTTTGTAGGCTACATAAATTTCCATTGCTGTAAATTCTGGATTATGAGTTCTGTCCATTCCTTCGTTACGGAAGTTTTTAGAGAATTCATACACGCCTTCAAATCCACCAACAATTAATCGTTTTAAATACAACTCATTTGCTATACGCATATATAAAGGAATATCTAACGAATTATGATGGGTGATGAAAGGTCTTGCAGCAGCACCACCTGGTATAGCTTGTAAAATTGGTGTTTCAACTTCCATGTATCCAGCATCGTTAAAAAAACTACGCATTGCTGTAAACAATTTAGTTCTTTTAATGAAGACGTCTTTTACATGCGGATTTACGGCTAAATCTGCATAACGTTGTCTGTAGCGCATTTCTGCATCTGTAAAACCATCATGTACATTACCATCGGCATCTACTTTTGGTAATGGTAATGGTTTTAGTGCTTTACTTAACAAGCTGAAATTTTTGACTAATACCGTTATTTCACCAACTTGTGTTGTGAATAATTCACCTTCAATTCCGATGAAGTCACCAATGTCAAGTAATTTTTTATATACGTCGTTATAAAGAGTTTTGTCGTCTCCTGTACAAATTTCATCTCTATTAAAATACACTTGTATGCGTCCTTCGCCATCTTGTAATTCTGCAAAAGAAGCTTTTCCTTGAATTCTACGGGACATTAAACGTCCTGCAATTACCACCTGTTTACCTTCAACATATGTGTCTTTTATCTGTTTGGAATTAGTGTTAACAGGATAAAGGTTTGCAGGGTATGGGTTGATGCCCATGTCTCGTAACTTTGTAAGTTTTTCACGTCTTACAATTTCTTGTTCTGATAATTGCATTTGTATTTTGTTTTAAAAAATAAGTTGCAAAATTACGTAAAATATAAGTGCAGTAAAAATGAAAAGATTAGAAATGCTAACTTGTGTCTACTCTTTTGTTATTAGGGGGTAACTAACACCATAAATGGGTGTTTCTAAAGAACGTGAATACGATTAAAACTAATAAGATAATCAATAGCCCTTTGGTAGAAATATCAATATCAGGGAAATTGATATTGAATGGTTTTAACGTAAAACTGAAAAAGATGTATGTGAGTAGTGGAGCAAAAAAATAAATGAAAATATTTAGTTTTCCTGCTTCAATAAAATTACCGTGTAATAATTGATGAAACGCACGTTGTCCGCCACAACCCGGGCAGTCAATATTAGCAATGCGTTTAGTCATGCATATAGCAAAAGGCGTAGTGTTATCTGCAGGATTATTGGTATAAAAATATCTAATACCAATACAAAATAAGATGATGGCGCAAATTGCAACGAATTTTTTCATAATAAAAAAGGCCGGTAAAGAACTACCGGCCTGTGTGGTATTATTATATATTATTGGTTCATTTGGTACTGTTCCATGGCTTCATTGAATTTTTCCATAGTATCATCCCAGTTCATACCAACATAAGCTAAGTAGATTAATGCAATTCCGATGGCAATTAAAGCTAAAAGTTTAGCGTTTTTAGAAGCACTTTCGGCACCAGAATAATCATTTGCTTCAAACTTCTTTTTTACTTGAGTTGCCATGACTATAGCTACAATACCAAGTATAAAACCGATGCAACACGGAGAGCAGCATCCGATAATAGTTGCGGCTATTGCCAAAGCCATATGGTTACTAGGCATGGTGTTATTTGTTGAATTTTCCATAAAAAATTAATGTTAGTTGTTTAGTTATGCTAATGTAGTGTATTTTTAAGTATAAATTAAATTTGTAACAAACTACTAGATTTCACTACAGATACAATACATCAATCATAAAAAAACATCATGAGTATTTGGAGAGTATTATTATCAATCTTGTTTCCACCTTTAGCAGTTCTAGATAAAGGTTGTGGCTCAGTAATTATCGTGTTTATATTAACGTGTTTAGGTTGGATTCCTGGAGTTATTGCGGCATTAATCATTTTAAATAATCCGAACAGATAATTGTTTAGATTTGTGGGTATAAATACTCGTGATATATGAAACTGACAAAATCAACTAAATACGCTACAATTGTAATTTCTGTATTAGCTGCTTCATTGGTTAATGAATACCTTGTGAAGTTAGTCAATTCATATTATAAAGAAGGGACGTATGTATCTGTGTTGATAGGGATGATAGTGACAGTAATCATTTTTGTGCCGATGTTTGGTTTTGTAAAAGGCCTAATGGATAAGGCTTCAAAATCATATTTAAAAGCCAGTAAGAAAATAGCAAAGAAAAATAGCACAGGGTTACTTTTAGGGTTTTTAATTGCATTTGCAATATTGTTTGTGTTTTTTGCTCAGGTAAGACACAATATTGATGTGATTGGAAGATTATCTGCCGCTATAAAATAGTATCTTTGTACATTGAAATAAGACCTGTGAGATGAACAAAAAAGTTATTGTGCAAGATTTAGGAAGCAAGGATTATAAGGCTTCATGGGAATATCAAGAAGAATTGTTTAAGGCAATTGTTGATACTAAAATCAAGAATAGAAGAGAAGATGCTGGTCTTGAAACAGATAACTACTTGTTGTTTGTTGAGCATCCGCATGTGTATACCTTGGGTAAAAGCGGTGATATTTCAAACTTGTTGTTAAATGAGCAGCAACTTACAGAAAAGGGTGCTACATTTTATAAAATAAATAGAGGAGGCGATATCACATATCATGGCCCAGGGCAAATTGTAGGTTATCCAATTTTAGATTTAGAAAACTTTTTTACAGACATACATAAATACTTACGCTTACTAGAAGAGGCAATAATTTTAACCTTAGCTGAATACGGATTAGAATCTGAACGTAGTCCAGGTGAAACTGGTGTATGGCTAGGTGTAGGCACGCCTTTTGCGCGTAAAATTTGTGCGATGGGTGTACGAGCTAGCAGATGGGTCACCATGCATGGCTTTGCCTTAAATGTAAATGCTGATTTAGGGTATTTTGATAATATTATTCCTTGTGGTATACGTGGTAAAGCCGTTACATCAATGCATGCCGAGTTAGGACAAACTATTTCTGAGGAAGAGGTGAAAACAAAAATTAAATCGCACTTTGTTGAGCTGTTTGAAGCAGAGTTGATAGTTAAATAATAGTTGTTAATTTACTTTAATAAACTCCACACGTCTATTTTGTGCTTTTCCTGCAGAAGTATTATTGTCTGCTATTGGACTGTTGGCTCCCTTTCCTTGAGTTTGTAATCTGTTTATAGGTATATTGTAGATAGTGTTCAGAGCTTTTTTTACGGCTTCAGCTCGTTCTTTTGATAGTTCTAGGTTTGCTGCTGCATTACCATCAGAGTCTGTATGACCAATGATGTTAAGTTTCATAGATGGTTCTTGTTGTAATACTTGAGAAACTTGACGAATAATACCGTAAGATTGAGGTTTAATTATTGCCTTACCAGAGTCAAACAATATACCGTTTGTAGAGACTCTCCCTTCTGTCATGAGTTTGCGCCTTAAATCTACGCCGCCTTCTGCAATTTTTAGGTTGCCAATAAATATATTGCCTTTTTCATCAGGAAGACCATGTAGATTAAATTTTAAGAAACCAATTTTTTCAGGCTTATAAATAAATTGTGGAATGTCAATATACTTTGTTTCATTAACCCAACATCTAAAACGAGTTTTGTTAACTGCTATAGATATGTGTGGTGTGTTAAGTACAGGTTTTCGAATATCTGCAGATACTGTAGTGTTAACTTTTAAATTACCATGGTTAGTGTTTTTTACAATAAGGCCAAAAGCTCTATATTGTCCAAAAGGAATAGCGGTGTATGCGTAATCTCTTCCGTTTGTAAAACCATTATTGTCATCAAGGGTAACATATAACTTGGCGTTTGATGACGTGTTTTGTTCAAGGCCAACGGTGAAAAGATCAAACTCAATGGTGTAGTCATCAGAAAGTTTATTGGCTATTAAAGGAATGTATGTAATACCATGTCCAGATTTAAGCTGAAGCCATTTGTTGCTAGATTTGTTAATTTTTACAACTTCTCCTGAGCCATTTGTATTCCATTTACTAGGAAAATCTCCTATAAAATCTTGTGAGTAATTATCAAAAAATATAAGCTTATCTCCAGGAACGAAATCAAATTTACGATACACTTCTAGTTTACTAGATTGAGGTTGGTTATTTGTGGGGATAGACACAATTCTATTGTCATCATTGTTTTCTAGGGTGTTGTTGGTAGGTTTTTGATTTGGATCTAGTATAGAATCCATGGTTTTTTTAGTTTCGTTCTCTACCTTGTTTTTAAGTTTTTTTTCAACAGCATTCTCTGCTTTTTTTTGAAGTTTTTTCCATATTTGGGCATTAGCAGTTGAGTAACAAAACAATATTGCTAAACTCAAGGTTAGTTTTAAAATAGGTCTCATGGTTTACATCATTTATTTGTCAATTAAAATAAGTGAAGTAGTTATTTTGGAGGAAATAAGAATTGGGTGTGATCTTTGTGGTAATAGTTATATTGCAAAAATACGATATATTACTGATATTCAGATAGGTGCGAATGTAAAAGTTACATTTTATAAATTAAAATAGAGTTTGCTTCACCCTGAACTGCAAATTCAATATTGCTATCACTATCCATGTTAGTCATTGTTATTTCTGACTGCCCATAAACAGGAAAATGGTCTAACAACTTCACGTTACTGTCAAAAAGGTATGCTTTTCTGGTGTCAAGATCTGTTGTACTGATGTAGTATTTTTTGTTTAAATAGAAAATTTCAGGCGTAGTGTAGTTGCCTAAATCTAACTCAATAGTATTTTTTTTGATGGTCAACTTCTCATCTTCAAGTTTTACAATAATAGCATCATCAATAGTAAAATGATTAATTTCTCCTTGAAGAATGTCAGATTTGGTTACTTTACCGGTAGAGATATTTACTTGATAAACGATGTTTTTATCATCGCTAAAAAGTAGTGCGTTGCCTTTAGTGTACAAACTTGTAGAGGTGTTGAATTTAAAGGTAGTATTTACTTTAGTTCTACTCTTTCCTTGCCTGTTTACTAAGTGTAACTGACCATTACTTTCTGCAATAGCAATATAGTCTTTGGTGCCTAACCTGATATGTTTAGGTGAAGTTATAATGGTGCTCTTTGCTGAATTAAATGTAAACCCTTTTACCTGTTTGAAGTTGTTGTCATACATTTGTATGGTGTTGTTTTGGGTAATGACAAAGCGGTAGTTTCTGTTATTGTCATAATCAAAAACAGATAAAGGTAATAGGCCTCCAGAAGTAAAAGTTTTATGAAATTGGTCTACAATTTTTCCGTTTCTATCCAAAACCATAAATTCTTTTTCAGTAGTAAAGGCTAGCTGTAATTTGTTGTTTTTAAATAAATCTACCTGAATAACTTTTCCTTGAATTTTACTGCTCAACTGTTTTTTCCATAGTATTTTTCCTTTGTTAGAAATTAAGTACAGTTGGTTGGTGTTGTCTTGAACTAACAGTTCTTTTTGATGCGTTCTGTGGTTTATAACCCATTGAATTTCTGAAGACACATCAGAATCTAAAGTTACACTTGCAATTTGCGAAACTTTTTTACTATTTGTTTGAGGTGTTATTTGTTTGATGATTGAATTAAATTGAATATAACTATCTTCATAACTCACTTGATGCACAGCAAGTGGGAAGTTATTTAACTTAACATCATTTATAGTTTTATCGTTTAAGACTGTAGCTACATCACGTTTTAGAAGTGCTGTTTTTTGGCTGTTAATAAGGTGAGATTCACTTAGTAAAGCGTTTGTACTTTCTGTGTAGTAGTTCTGGTGTTCTAATGTAGTTTTGTTCTGAAAATGAGAAATGCAATTCTGCAAACTCTCTAAATTACTTGACAATACAATGAAATCTTCAATGAAACAAGCAAATTCTGGCTGCGGACTGCAAATTGTTGCTGGTATTTTAAAATATGAATTCTTGTAGATTTGATGATTGCGGTACAAACTGTGTTCATCAAGTGTTTCTATAGTTGAATTGTTTAATAGTTTAAAAGCGCATAATTGGTTTTTGCCATCATTGAACGTTACAATTTCTGTGGCACCATCTACCAACTCATTAAAGTTCTCAAATTCCGAGCTTAAGTTTAATTCATCAAAACTATAAGATGTAAGTTTAGTGAAATTAGAAGGAATAAGTATTTCTGCTTCACTATGTTCAGTAGAAGTACCTATAAGTTTCGATGCTAACTCATGCTTGGTGTTTGTGTTGGTGGCGATTCCGTTAATGCTAATACCATCTTTATTACTTAATTCTGCTGATATCCAATCTGAATTTGTTAAAAATGTTGTTGGAAATAGATGGCGCAAATATGAAGGTTGTTTTTCAAGATTTACAAAAGCGGTAATTTTACTAATATCAGATGTTTTATAGAGTTTTAGTAAACTATTGTTACTGTAACGAATATTTGCTTTTCGGTTTCTGATTAAGTTCTCCATAAGTATTTCAGAAGACGTTACCACAAGTGTGCTGTCTAAAACAATACTGTAAGCATTTTGGTTGTTTAGTTGTTGGTATTCAGTATTGTTGTAGGTTGTTTTTTGAGATTTTAAGGCAATGTTGTTTGTAATGTCTTTTACATTTACGCTTAACAGAAATTCTTGTGATTTACCTACTTTAGCATAACTAATTACTACGGGATTATTTGATTTTAAGTTGTTACAAAACTGAAAATCATTCGCAATAGATTTGTAAGTGTTAGTGTGTTTAAATTCAGTTAAAAAGCTATTTTCTTTAATTTGATTCTGCAATTCATCAATACTTGGGCTGTGTATGATCACAGAAGGGTTGTTAGCTGTAAAATCTAACAAAGTTGTTTCTCTAATTTCTTGAGTTGTACATGATAAAATAAAAATAGAAACTAAAAATAGAGTAAAATATGATTTCATGTACAGGAGTTTTGTTGATAAAAGCTACGTGCAAAAATATCAAAATAAATGAAATTGTTATTGCGTTTTTTTAACAGGTTATATATCTAAGGTAAGTTACTCGGGTAATAGACGAAACGATTTTCTGTGGTACTTTGTAACGCCATATTTTTTAATCGCTCCACGATGTTCTTTTGTAGGGTAACCTTTGTTTTTTTTCCAATTATACATAGGAAATTCCTGATGAATTTTATCCATATAGGCATCTCTGTATGTTTTTGCTAAAACTGATGCGGCAGCGATGCTGAGGTATTTTCCGTCGCCTTTAACGATAGTTTCATAAGGCACGTTATTATAAGGTTTAAACTTATTGCCATCAACAATAATAAACTCCGGTTGTGGTGTTAATTGAGAAATTGAACGCTGCATAGCAGTAATAGATGCGTTTAAAATATTGATGCTGTCAATTTCATTTTCAAACACATGACAAACCCCGTAACTCAAAGCATCAGATTCAATAATAGGTCTTAAGATTTCTCGCTTCTTTTCACTTAACTGTTTAGAGTCGTTTAATATTGAATTATGGAATGAATCCGGTAAAATTACTGCAGCAGCAGTAACAGGTCCGGCCAAACAACCTCTGCCAGCTTCATCTGTTCCGCACTCTAAAAGGTTTTCTTGAAAATAGGATAATAACATGCTGCAAAATACTATTTTCAAATGTAATAAACAGTTCAGAACCCTATTAACAACACTTTAAGTGTAAAAACAATGTAGATTTTTTAATTTCCATTACATTTGTAGCTTAAATTCAATTTTTGAAGGCTAAATGAGATTAGTAATAAAGGCTTGTATTATTCTGTTGTTATCAGTAATTGCTGTAAACGCTCAAGAACTTCAAGCGCCAAAAACCTCTAAAGGATTAGTAAAATCTACAACATATAATGGAAATAATAATGGTGTGGATAGGTCTTTGGGGGAAAATACCAAGTCTACAAAGGCAATTAAAATTGATACTAAAGCTTCAGATTATAAATTCATATCTATAGACAACGACACCACTTATATAGATACTACGTTAAGTATAAAGAAAGAATATAAGCACAACTACCTGAAAAAAGATTATTTTGAATTGCTGCCATTTTCTAATACCGGGCAAGTATTTAATCAGTTAGGTTATGATTTCACTGAAAATACAACTGTGTTTTCGAGATTTGGAGCACGTGCAAAACATAGTGATTTTGCCGAGGTGAATGATATCTACTACTATAATGTTGCTACGCCATTAACAGAATTGTTTTTTAAAACGACTATGGAGCAAGGGCAATTGGCAGAAGGATTCTTTACAGTAAACACCACACCAAACTTTAATGTGGCCATTGCGTTCAAAGGCTTGCGCTCATTAGGTAAGTATAGGCATATAAAGGCTAATTCAGGGAAATTCAGAACATCGTTGAATTACCAAACCAACAATCAGCGTTATGTAGCCAAAGGTCATGTGGTGATCCAGAGTATAGAAAACGAAGAAAATGGAGGGATTACTGATCTTATGGTTGATGCTTTTGAATCTGAAGATCCTGAATTTAATGATAGGTCAAGATTTGAAGTGAATTTTGAAGATGCCAAGAATAAGCTTTCTGCAAAAAGGTTTTACATCAATCATTATTATAATATAGTCAAACCAAAGGATTCTAGTTCTAACTACAGGCTTAGTGTCGGGCATATATCCAATTTGAAAGATAAAAAGTATGAGTTTAGTCAAAATGCAGCGAATACGTTTTTCGGAGACGCCTTTAGGTCATCCATTAGAGATGAAGTGCGATTAGAGCAGTTTTACAATCAAGGTTATTTGGCGTTAAAAAAAGACGGTTTAGGACAGTTCAAAGCACATGTTGGATATACGGATTATAACTACGGTTATAATAGTATTGTTAATTTAACAAACGGTTATATTCCAAACCGTTTAAAAAGTAGCTTTGCTTCATATGGAGTTGCATATAAAAATAATTTTGGGAAATTACTATTGCGCTCAGAATATGAGTCAAATCTTTCTAAAACAAATAAAGGAAGTCGATTTAATGCTTTAGCTGGGTATAAAGTTAATGCTGATATTGCTGCGAAAGTAAAAATGGCATATAATGAATCTTTGCCAGATTTCAATTATAGGTTGTTCCAGAGTGACTATAAAAATTACAATTGGTTTAATCCGGAGTTGCAAACACAACAAACCTATACGGTGTCTGCTGAAATAGATGCTGAAAAATACATTAGTGTAAAAGGAAGTTACACAACGCTGAATAACTATACGTATTTCGGAATAGATAATTTAACGGCTGGAGTAAAACCATTTCAGGAGAAGTCAACAATTAGTTATTTGAAACTTTCGGCGAATAAAGAGTTCAAATACAGAAAATGGGCTTTAGACAATAAGGTGCAATACCAGTCTGTAATGCAAGAAAATGAAGTACTGAATTTGCCAGAGGTTATTGTGCGTAATACATTATATTATTCAGACGAATTGTTCAATAAGAATTTGTTTTTGCAAACAGGATTGGTGTTTAATTATTTTACGGCATACAAGATGAACGCATATGATCCTTTATTGTCTGAATTTTATGTACAAACTCAAAATGAATATGGAGCTTATCCAAGGCTCGATTTTTTTGTAAATGCAAAAGTGCGTAATGCTCGTATGTATTTAAAGGCGGAACATTTCAATTCAAGTTTTACAGGAAACAATTTTTATAGTGCACCAAACTACCCATATAAAGATTTTACTGTGCGTTTTGGAATAATTTGGGATTTCTTTTTGTAGTTGTTTTAGTGTTATACTACGAATGGTTAAATGTTGAGAGGAGTTTCACAACAAATATTAAGGTTTTACAACAGTCAAAATACACATTGTTAAGGAGTCAGCTGTTTTATGGTGTTTTTGTGTAAAAATAACTTCATGAAAAGTTTGTGATTTAGAGAATAAAGGTGGTATATTTGCCACCCGCAAAACGCCTGAGTTTACAACGAGGATTAGTAGCGGTTACGTTCATTTAAAGATGTT
>JBMYYK010000046.1:0-10938 GCA_049609325.1 Flavobacteriaceae bacterium
GCACAACATCTATATAATAAAATGAAAGAACTTAAATATAATAGATAGAACGTAATATAACAATCTATAACACATGCATGTTAAACATATTGATTAATCATTAAAAAAAACTATTATGGGATCACCATTTAAAATGAATCCAAAAACGCCATTTATGAAAGCGTTGGTTGGAAAACAAAAAAATTTACCTGATCACCTAAAGCAGGCTATTCTTGATGCTCCGGAAACACCAGCTAAGTCATACGGTAAATCACCTATGAAAAAAGACCCTACAAAAAAAGAGGGTGCCGGAACTGCAGCTCCGGGAAGAACATACTTAGACATGAAGCCTGGCCAGTATGGTAAAGTTAGACAGCTAACCAATAAAGAAATTATTGATCAAGTTAAGAAAACAGGTAAATCATCTGCACAAATTAAAGCAGAGCAGAAAAAATATATGGATGCGGCCTCAAAAGCAAAACAAAAAGCTAAAGACATTCCTGGAACTGCTACAAATCAAATGGGAGAAATTCTAGCAGCTGGAGGAGCAAGAGGCGAAAAAGGTATTGCTGAAGAAGCTAAGAAAAGATCAGCTGGTACTCCTGCTAAATCTTATGGATCTAAAAAGAAAACACCTATGATGAAAAAAGGTGTAAAAGGATTAAAAGGTTCTCCTGCTAAAATGAAAGGTGTTAAGGCACTTAAAAAATAATGCAAAAGCTTTCACCTGAAGCACGGCGTCGTAAAGCAAAACGCGATAAAGCTGTAGCTATGTCTCCTCGGCGCCGCGCTATGAAAGCGGAAAATCAACGTAAGCGAAGAGCTGCTAAAAAAAACGGTAAGAATATTGATGGGATGGACTTTGACCATACAACTATGTCTTTCGTATCTGCTAAGCGAAACCGCTCTGGTTTTGGAAAAGGCACTAAAATAAACAACACAACATAATGGCAAGAATATCTTCATATCCTTCCGACGGAACTTTAACTGCCGATGACAAACTATTAGGCATTGATTCAGGTACGGGAAATAGCGCAACATATACACTCGGTGCTTTATCTAACTTTTTTAATGTAGATAGCGTATCGGATACAAATTATTATTTAGATGGTATAACGCAATCAGGAAATGTATTAACGTTTTCTGTAAACGGTGCAACTAATCAAACATTTACTTTTGGCTCAGCTGCGTTTGCCGCTACAACAGATTTTGCTGCATCCAACCATACGCATGTTTTAGGAGATGTTGTTGGCACAAATAGTATTACAGCATCACAATTAAATGTGGACGGTAATGGTGACCCGGGTCAATATTTAATATCTGACGGCGATGGCAGTTTTAGCTGGTCTACTGTAACAAATCCTGCGGATACAAATTACTATTTAGATGGCATAACAAAAGCTGGTAATATACTAACTTTTAGTGTTAACGGTGCGGCTAATCAAAGTTATACTTTTGGTGAAGCTGCTTTTTTATCTGTAGCTGCTTTAACAGACCAAATTAAAACTGCAATTGATGTATCTGATTTAGTTAATTTAGGTACACTAGCAGAATTAAATAGTGTTGGAGGCGCTAATATAAATAATAACGCTATATCAACCACCAAAATTGTAGATAGTGCTATTACAGAGCCAAAAATAAACGCAACAAATAGTCCAGTTTCAGGATATGTGCTTACATCCGATGGATCAGATGGGTTTACATGGGCTTTTAATTCAGCAAGTAATTATTATGTAAATGCAATTACTAAATCTACAAATACATTAACATTTGAAATAGCAGGTGGTTTAGCATCTAGCAGTTGGCCCACATATACTTTTGGTGATGCCGCGTTTAAATCTGTCGGTACCTCATCTGGTGATGTTGCTGCGGGAGACCATAACCATGATATGTCTTCTATAACAAATGCCGGCAACCTTGCTACATTAAATACTGTTAATACTTCAGAGATAACTAATGGGGCAGTAACAATAGATAAACTATCACCGTCCGCAGGTTCTAATGGACAATTTTTAACTATTACAGGTGGTAATTTAGCGTGGGCAACAATAGCGACAACCGCTACGGATTTTTTAACATTACCTTCTACGCCTTCATCATTTACAGGGGCAGCAGGTCAGTATTTAAAAATAAACACCGGCGAAACAGCTGTTGAGTTTGCAGCCCTTGCTGTTGGTAAAACAGATATTACAACAACTAATTCTGGGTCTGCAGGAAGAATATTAGGTATTGATAGTAATGGTGATTTAGAATGGACTACAAAATCTTCTGCTGGAGCAGGTAGTGTTCAACCTACTAATTTAAGCGGTCTTGCAAATAATGGTACTTCTGGACAACTTATACAAACCGATGGCGATGGCACATTTAGTTATGTTAATGCAAATACATTTGATGGGGCGTTTAGTTCACTTACCGGAACGCCAACAACAATAGCCGGCTATGGTATTACTGATGCATTTGATGGAGCATTCAGTTCTTTAACAGGTACTCCAACTACTTTAAGTGGATATGGTATTACAGATGGATTAACTTCTGTTAGCTATGCAGATTTAGGTAATGAATTCAAAACTATAGCGTCTACTGTTACTTTATCATCTTCTAGCACAACAGCCACTTGTGATTTTAGCGCTTCAGCTGTATTCCCTATAATATTACCTTCCGATGCAACAAACACAACAATAACATATTCTAATTCATCAATAGGCCAAACTAAAATATTAAAAGTTACTGGTTCTGGCGGTACTGGAACAGTAACTATAAGCGGTGTAAAAGTTTCAGGTACACTAGACCAAACAAATTCAACTGTAAATTATATTCAAATCAGTGCAATAGGGCCTTTTATTTCTGAATATATTTATACAATATCTCAAGCGTAATGTTTCCAACTAGTATACTACAAGGCACATATAATCAGACTAGTAATTCTAATATTTATGGAAATGGTATTGAGGATCTTTTAAGTGACTGGCTTAATGTAGGATCTAATCAGTCTGACTCTATTTATATTTATATAAACACATTCTTGACTAGTTTTACAAGTTCGTCTGACACAAGTAGAGGTATTGTTTTTTACGAACCACCTTTGACCGGACAAAACGAAATAAACAAGTTACCTACTTTTCAAAAATTTATGCAGTGGTTAACTAATGTTGCAAGTCCAGCCGTTGACACTTGGTATGACTTAGATACTGCATTTAGATATTTTCAACAAAATGACCCTAATAATCAAGCCCAAATACGTGTTAATGGAATATCAAATGCTCAAGCACAGCTTTATAAGTATGATACAAGCGGAACTTACGGTAGATATTCTATTGCGATAAAAGGAGCTACTGGACCAGATATGCCGTCTGGCTACCCTACTTCAGGAAGCACAATACAGTTGGCTATATTGGGAAATCAGACAAATGATTTAGAAGTAATTAATGCTGTATAAAAATACATAATTAAATGTAATATAATACATAACCAATAAATTATTTATTAACCTTAAAACCAAAACCCTATGACTTATTTTTATTACAAAACTAATTCATGGTCAACCGGACAAAACAAAGTGTCTGAAGAAGCCAAAAAAACCTGGAAACGCTATTCAAAAAAGAAAAACTGGCGTATCACACAATTATCAAATGGTTATTACCAAACCGAATGGAAAGACAGTAACAATAATTGGGTAAGTGTTACAAGAAGAGAAACAATAGACGGTGCAGAAAAAGCTATTGATTCTTCTATTAAACATTACGAACAAAAGCTTAAATTAGCAGAAGGACCAATTGTGGTAAAAACATTTGAATAATATTTAAAAATTAATTTAATGGAATTTAATCAACCAAGCGAAATTGTTAAAGATTTAACTTTTGGCAATGACGCTCAAAGTAAAATCATGTCTGGTGTCAATAAGCTTGCAAAAGCAGTTGCATCTACAATGGGAGCGTCAGGAAAATGCGTTATTTATGAAGACGCATTAGGAAGGCCAATAGTTACTAAAGACGGAGTGACTGTTGCTAATAGCGTGGTTCTTATGGATCCCGCCGAAAATATCGGCGCAACCCTCATTAAAGAGGCAGCTCAAAAAACAGTGAAGGAAGCGGGTGACGGTACTACTACAGCTACCGTACTCGCCCACTCCATTTTAAAAGAATATTGGCAAGTTGAAAATCCAGATCTTCGACAAATAAAAGAAGACATAAACAAAACAGCTGAAAAAGTATATAAATACTTAGAAAGTTCTTCAAAAGAAGTAAAAGCTGGTATGCTTGATCATGTTGCTACAATATCAACTAATAATGATAAAAAATTAGGAGGTATTATTGCAGAAGCTTATAATGCGGTTGGTAAAGACGGTGTTGTGCTAATGGAAGAATCAGAAACTGATAAAACTTATATTGATACGGTCGATGGCGTACAATTTGATTCAGGCCTAAAATCACAACATTTAATTACTGATAAAGAAAAAAATAAAGCTATTTTAGAAGACCCTCTTGTACTTATTGTTAACTCAGAAATAGAAACTATAAGAAAAATACAAAGTGTTTTAGAATACGCTATAAAGACTAAAAAAGCTATATTGATTATAGGTAATGTATCACAGCAAGTGATGTCTGCGCTTATAATGAATAAAGTTAAAGGAAATATTAAAGTAAATGTTATTGATCCGCCTGGATTTTCTTCAATTCGCCGGGATATGCTAGATGATTTAGCTATATTAACTGGCGCTAAAGTAATTAATGAAGAATTAGGCGATGATTTAGATCTAATTGATGAAAGTTGTTTAGGTATTGCTGCAAAAGTTGTAACAGATGAAAATAATACAGTTATTGCAACAAATATAGAAACAGATGAAATAAAAGATCGTATCTTAGCAATTGAAAAGCAAATTAAGGAAGAAAAAAATCCTTATGCTTTGAAAAAGCTTGAACAGCGCAAAGCAATGCTTTCAGGATCTGTAGGTATTATATATGTAGGCGCAGATTCTAAAATAGAGCTTAAAGAAAAGAAAGATAGAGTTGAAGATGCTATTTATGCTGTAAAAGCTGCTTTGAAAGAAGGTATTGTGTCTGGTGCTGGTATTGCATTATATAATGCTGCGGATGAAATAGCAACTGATAGTAAAGTTGGTGGTAAACTACTAATGGAAGCTATTAAAGCACCTTATAAAACAATACTTTTAAACGCCGGCATTAGCTATGAGCCATATACAAAAAAAGGGCGCGGAATTAATGTTATAACAGGTAATGAAGTAAACCTTATCAAAGAGGGTATTATTGATCCTGTACTAGTTACAAAAACGGCATTAAAAAATGCAATTTCAGTTGCAACAACCATAATGTCTGCTGATTGTGTAATATCTAACGTAAGAGAACGATCATGAGAGCAGTCAATAAGTTTATTATAATTAAATCAATTAAGGAAGAAATTAAACCTAATGATTCAGGATTAATTTTAACCGAAAAACATAAAGATGAAATACGATATAGAAAAGCTGAAGTACGTTCTGTTGGTAATTACGTTGAAGGAATTACTGCAGGGGATAACATTTATTATGACCGCTTTGCTGGCTACGGCATAGATTATGAAGGCGAACTTTTACAGGTTATAAAAGAGCAAGATGTTGTAGTAGTGTTATGAGAATAGAAGCCTCTGATATAAGAGATATAGGTTTATTTAAATATTATAGGCTTGTTAGAAAATGGGCTTGTAAAACTTATAATTTAACAGACGCTGAATTAGAATTACTTATTCATTTTGATTGTTTAGGAACATTTACACGTAATGATTATATAAAAGGTACTTATATCTATTCTTGGGATAAACATAGGTGGGAAAAACTTAGAAAACAAAAATGGATAGAAGTATACGCTCAAAGAAATCATACTACAATAAAATTTAATGTATATAAAGTATCTACAAAATGCAAATATTTAATTGCGCGTATCTATAGAATATTATTAGGGCAAGAAGATTTACCTTATTCAAGAAGAAGCGTTTTTGAAAAAGGCAAAACTTATACAGATAAAGTTTATAATGCCGCTATAGATATTATGAATAAAGACACAAAAAGATAATGGCTTATAAAATGAAAAACACTGTTGAAAATCTATTGATGGCCAACAGTCCTATAATTAAAAAAGATTTAGGCCCTAATTTACATGGAGAAACTCATAATGATGGAACTATCATTATAAACAGCAGGCTATCTCCGGTGCAACAAAAAATAGCTTTAAGCCACGAAAAAGTGCATAAAAATCAGATAGATAGGGGAGATCTTTCTTATGATGATAATTATGTATATTGGAAAGGAAAAAAATATTCCCGTAAGACTATGAAAGAAGGCGCTAAAAATTTGCCTTGGGAAGCAGAAGCGTACAATAAACAAACAAAAAAATAATTATGGATTTACCTATTACAAAAAAAGTACACGCGCAGAAAAAAGCTCCGCTACCTGTATGCCCAACTTGCATGCAACCAATTGCACAAGGATGCGGATGTATGATGAGAGGCGGAAAAAAAATTAAAAGAAGTAATTAAGCTTAACATAATATAATTTAATTTAATCATGAATATTAGTGAACACATAAGCTTAAAAGAAGCAATACGTTCAAATACAGCTAAAAGATTAGGGATAGATAATAATCCTGATGAAGATGCTTTAGCAAATATGAAAGTTATTGCTACCACAGTTTTTGAGCCGCTCAGAAACTATTTTAATGAGCCTATTTATATATCATCTTTTTACCGCTCACCTGAATTAAATAAAGCAATAGGTGGATCCACAAGGTCGCAACATTGTAAAGGTGAAGCAATTGATATTGATGATGTGTATAGCAAAGCAAATAATGCTGACTTTTTTAATTATATTAAAGATAAGCTAGACTTTGACCAGCTTATATGGGAATTTGGTAATGATAATAATCCTGATTGGGTGCACGTAAGCTATAGCCTAGGCCAAAATCGCAGAAGAATATTAAAAGCCGTTAAACAAAACGGTAGAACACAATACATAGATATTACAAATGAATGATCCAATTACCTCTCGAATAAAACGCTCACCTTTGCAAAAAGCAAAACCGCCAGCTCCTTCAAAGAAAAAATCTTTAGGCTATTATAATGAAGCTAAACCTACAGGAACAGGTGCTGCGGCAGGTGGGGGTATGTCTAAAAAAGGCGTTGCAAAATATAGAGCAGATAATCCTGGAAGTAAATTAAAAACCGCAGTTACAACACCTCCTAGTAAATTAAAGCCGGGTAGTAAAGCTGCTAAAAGACGTAAATCATTTTGCGCAAGATCTAAAGGTTGGACTTCTGAAAGAGGTAGAGCCGCTAGACGAAGATGGAACTGTTAACTTAAAATCATATATTATGGAAACTATTGTAATTATTTTATCTATTTTATTATTTGCCGCTGTTGCTTCAGCTGTTTTAGCATACAAAGGAATTTTGGGTGACCGAGATAAAGATGGTATTGCTGATGTTATTGAAGATACAGTTGCTGATCTTAAAAAAGAAATTAAGGAGCTAAAAGACAAAATATCTAAATAATGTCTCAAGGTAAAAAGAAATTTAAAGACACTCAAGTTGGGCAATTTCTTTTAAATAAAATACCTAATGTTGTTGGTGCTATTGCTGGTGATACTCCTGTGGGCTCAGTTATACAAGCTATTATAGGGGGCAGTGACATGAGTGATGCAGATAAAGAAATAGCATTAAAAAAATTAGAACTTGAAAGAGCTGAAATAGACGGTACAACTCGTAGATGGGTTGCTGATGCAAGGTCAGGATCTTGGTTAGCGGCTAATGTTAGACCTTTAACTTTAGTATTTTTAACTATAAGTTATGTAACCGGTTGGTATTTAGGGTATCCTTTAGAAAATATTACAGGATTATTAACTATTGTGATTGGAGGGTATTTTGGATCACGAGGGGTAGAAAAAGTTTTTGGTAATAATAAGCATAGATAAAAAATGGCTAGAATATCTAGATATGTTAAAGACACCGTATTAACCGGAGAAGATATATTAATAGGTAGTGACTATGATGGTAAAGTAACTAAAAATTATACTTTATCAGCAATGTTAGCTTGGTTTGAAAGCGAAGCTACATTTAGTTCCTCTACAGTAACCTTTACGCAGGACGTAGCGGCAACAACTTGGAATGTAACTCATACATTGAGTAAATTTCCTTCTGTAACTGTTGTTGATAGTTCTAATAATGTTGTAATTGGTGAAATAACATATAATAGTGATAGCTTAATAACATTAACATTTGCTTCAGCATTTTCAGGCAAAGCATATTTAAACTAACAACAAATGGCAATAAATTATTTATCTAGTATTAATCTTAATAAAAATGAACTGCAAAATGCAAAGATTCATGTACTAGCTGCGGCACCTTCTAATCCTCAAGAAGGACAAATTTATTATAATTCTACAGATAATAAATTATATTTTTACGATGGGACATCTTTTGTGGACGCTTCTGGGGATATAAAAAGTGTAACCACAAGTACAGCAACCACCTTGGCTATTACAGATAGCGGCGGACCAAATCCTAGCATAGCTACAATAACCGCGGCTGTAACAAACGGGGGTACGGGTTTAGCAACAGGAGATCAAATTTATGATTTTGTTACTGACTCTGCAACAACCATTGCTGCTTTAGCCGCAATAACCGAAGATGTTACTATAGGAGATGCGTCAGATGTAACAGTTACAACATCTGGAGATTTAACGGTTACAGGTGATTTAACCGTAAACGGGACAACTACAACAGTTAATTCAACTACTGTTACTGTAGATGATCCCGTATTTACTTTAGGAGGCGATACAGCACCTGCGTCAGATGATAATAAAGATAGAGGTATTGAATTTAGATACCATGATGGATCTACTGCTAAATTAGGGTTTTTTGGTTTTGATGATTCAACAGGAAATTTTACATTTTTAACTTCAGCAACTAATACGTCAGAAGTATTTTCTGGAACCAAAGGTAATTTAGATATAAATAATATTAGTTTAGCGGGTTCTATAACAAGTGTTGATGGTAGTGCTCCAACAGATGGCCAACTGCTTATTGGCAGCACCTCAGGAGGGGATATGATTCTTGGCACTTTAACAGCAGGTGAAGGAATTGATATTACCAATGCTTCAGGAAGTATAACAATAGATGCAGAAGATGCTTCAGAAACAAACAAAGGGGTTGTTGAATTAGCAACAACAGCAGAAGCTCTAGCGGGTACGGATACAACAACAGCTGTTACTCCAGCGGGACTAGCAGCAAGAAGCTGGGTTGGATCAATTGGCGATGGCTCAACTACTGCAATTACAATAACACATAGTTTAGGTACAAGAGATGTTATTATACAACTTTATGATGTAAGTTCATATGATACGGTATATGCCGACGTTGTAAGAACCACAACTGATACAGCCACAATAACATTTGCAACTGCCCCTGCAACAAATGACATTAGAGTATTAGTTACTAAAATAGACTAATAAAATATTATGGCAAGTCGTTATTTAAATAATATAACAATAAATGACGCCTATACACTACCAGCTACTGATGGTACAAATGGGCAGGGAATAGTAACTGATGGAGCGGGTAATCTTAGCTTCGCAGATTTAGCATCGGCAACTGCAGACTCTGCTCTAAAAGTAACTTTAACTGTAAAAAATGTATCTGGAGGAACCTTAAATGCTGGAACAGTAGTAAGAGTGGCTCCAACTGCAAGCCCTCCTGCTGGAAATGTTTTAGAGATTGATACTGCAGATAACTCATCGGCTTCAACAATGCCTGCAATAGGAATATTAGCTGCACAGATTTTAAATGGTGCAGAAGGGGAGTGTGTAGCTTTTGGCAGGGCATCTGGATTTTCTACATCTGGATATACAGAAGGAGATGCTTTATATGTAAATACGAGCGGAGGATTTACAGATACAAAACCAACAGGAACAGCCCTTATACAAAAAATAGGGCAAGTAATAAAAGTACACTCTACTAATGGTAGTGTTGAAGTATTTGGTGCAGGGAGATCAAATGACGTTCCAAACATTCCTCAAGATCAATTGTGGCTTGGTAATTCAAGTGGCGTTGCAACACCTACAGCCCACACTGTAGAAAATATATCAAATGTAACTGTTTCATCAAAAACAGATGGCCAAGCCTTAGTTTGGGATGCTACAAATAGTTATTGGAAAAACGGTGATGTTGCTTCAGGAGGAGGAGGTGGTGGAACTGTTACTATAGAAAAAAATGTATATACAGCAAATGGGTCAAATGCGGCGTTTAATACCTCAACTGCTATTGTAAATGAAAATAATGTACAGGTATATATAAATGGTGTTTACCAAAGTAAAGATAATTATACTACAAGTGGAAGCACTGTAACATTATCAACACCCCCTGCTAATGGAACGTCTGTGGAGTTAATACATATGGTGAGTGTTTCAGGTGTTATAGCTAGAGACAGTTTTACGGGTAATGGATCAACTACAGCATATACGCTCTCGTTGAGTATAACAAATGAAAATGCCACTCAAGTATATATAGATGGTGTTTACCAAAGCAAAGACAATTACACAACTTCTGGCAGCATATTAACGTTTTCCGCCTCACCACCAAACGGTGCTGCTATAGAGGTTGTTCATATAAAAGCAGTTGATGTATCATCATTAAACCAAAATAGTTTTACTGGCGATGGTAATACTGCAGATTTTCCATTGTCTCAATCAATAGACGATGAAAATAAAACGTTTGTATTTATACAGGGTGTTTATCAAGAAAAGTCTACTTATAGTATAAGCGGAACAACATTAACATTTACAACACCCCCTCAAAATGGTTATACCATTGAGGTAATGGCATTTAGTTCTATAACAATTACAAATGAGCAAAATTATAATGTTTCTGTAATTTCAAGTAATACAACAGCTGTATCTAATACTTTATATGTATTAA
>JBMYYK010000047.1:0-10896 GCA_049609325.1 Flavobacteriaceae bacterium
CTTGGTTTTAAAGAAATTTACGATTTAAAAGGAGGGTATTTAAATTGGATAACATTTAAAAAGGCAGCTAATTAATAGCTGCCTTTTTAGTTAAAAGAAATTTGCAATACTTTCAAATGCCTCTTTATCTGGTTTAGATTGTTTTACAACCTCTATTAAATCTAATACATGAGCAGGATTCATGTCGTTACCAATAACACGAATAATTCCAAAGCCTTGAGAGTTGTCATTACCAAAAATAACAACTTCATCAATGGCTTCATCTTCACCTAAATATTTAATTATTGCTCCTTGTTTTTCACCACCGTATTTAATTAGTGATTTGTAACTATTGTCACTAAGTATCTGCTTAACATTATCGCGTTCAGTTTCATATATAGTGGTGTTGTTATCAGTTTTTTTAAAGCCAAGAAAGTTTAATTTTTCAATTGATGTAAATGCTTTTTGTTGAGTGCTGGTAAGCGAATCCACATTAATATTTAAAACACTTGTAGGAATATCTATAACCATAAAATTTTGGTTTTCCTGATTGGTGATGTAATATTTCTGTAGTGATGGTTTGCTATTACAACTCGCTAAAATTGTAAGTAAACCACAAATGCTGAGTAATGTTATGATTCGTTTCATTTTGATTGATGTTTAAGAATCGCCCTACACAACATATTGCATAGAGCGATAAAAATGAGTTATTTCTTTTTTACTTTCTTTAAGTGTTCCCCGCCAGGAATATTCATTTCCTTAGTTAATTTAGACACTTTGTTTAAGTCAAAATCTCCAGTTAATGTAAGTAATACAGTTTCCGCTTTTTTACCTTCTAATTGTAATTCAGCTCCTTGAACAAACATTAATAATTCGCTTACACGGTTTGGGTTACTTCCTTCTTTCATGAAGAATTTCACATTATTATCTCCATCTTTAATGCGCATCAATTCTTGTAGATTAGCTTTTTTAAGATATTGTCCTAACATGTTTTGCATTTTACTGGTAGATTTCCCTTCTTTAGATACAAACACCTTTAAGCTTGTAATGTCTTTTATCAAGTCTAAATATTCTTGAGCTTCAGGGTCGTCAGAACTCACGTCAATTTTACTCATTAAGTTAAACATGTTAGCGTTGACGATTACAGATGTGATATCATCTTGATCTTCTAAGGAGTCAAAATAACTTTGTGCAGAAGATACTATTGGCATGCAAGCCATAACGAGAATTAAAATAAATTGTTTCATTGTTTTAAGTTTTAATAGTTTATGATTAATGATTTGATTTGAAAATTTGTTGTTTTGAAGTTTCGAATGTATTTAAATAGTTAATTTTTGTGGTTCCTGCATTAAATTGATTAGAGATTAATTGCAAGGCTTCTTTAGTTTGATAATACGCTATTAAAGCGTCTTCTTGCTCTTTTTGAGTTTGAATACTATTGAAGGTGAAAACACCAAGTATCAAAATTACACTAGCCGCAATTGAACTCCACTTTAAAAAATTAGTTTTAGGCTTTAAAGCCACAGTTACATCAGTAGTTTCGTTTTTAGCTTGAGAAAAATATTGAAATAGTGCTTTATAATCCTCTAGGTGAGGGGCTACATTTGATGATGAAAAATAGCGTTGTAGCTCTTGTTCTTCAGCAATTGTAGTGTTAGCCTCTACATATTTTTCTAGTAAACGGTCTATGTTATTATTTAATGCCATAGCTATGTTGTTGTGTCAGTTGTTCTCTTATTGTTTTTCTAGCTCTTGAAAGCGTTACTCTCACTGCGGTTTCTTTCATGTCTAAAATTTTAGCAATGTCAGAAAATTCATAGTGTTCAATATCTCTTAATTGCATTACCATACGCTGTTGCTCTGGTAAGTTTTGCATTAGTTTTGCCACCCAATTTATACTGTCTTGATGCTCTACTCTTTTTTGTAATGACGTAGAGTCGTCTTTGTAATTACTATGAACTAGTCTTAAACTCTGTGCTTGTTTTGATTTTAACCTGTCAAAGCAATAGTTTTTAGTCATGGTCATCGCAAATGCTTCTGCATTTTTATACGAGCTCATTTTTGTTTTATTGGCCCATAGTTTCAGTAGTATTTCCTGAGTAGCGTCTTCGGCTTCTTCATTAGATACTAATAAGCGTTTAGCCATACGGTACAGTTTGTCCTTAAAAGGCAATACCAAATTTAAAAACGCAGTTTGATTCATGGTGTTTTTTGTTAGCTCTTATAATTAAGACGATTGTATTTCTAATTTGTAACAGAAAAAGATATTTTTTTTCTTTAAAAGAAAAAGCCTCTCGAAAATGAAAGGCTTTAGTGTATTGCTAAAAATTAGTTTTAATTGAAATAAATTCCACCAGGTATAATACCTGTTGGTACAGACTGTAGTTCTGAATGATCAGTTAAATCGAATACTTTTAATGTGCCGTTTGATACAGAATCTGGATCATTGGTAACATATACTTTATCATTATTTACAGCCAATTTATATACAGGCGTAGTAATAATTGAAGTTGTTGGTAGAGCGGTATCTGTTTGTAATAGCGTATATATGCTGTCGTTTAAAGCGTAATATAAACTCCCGTCATGATAACTTAAATTTTGAGGATGCTCTCCTGTAGCAAAATCTAACTCTACCGTTGACTCGTCAGAAGTGTTAAACTGAATTAGTTTTCCTGTAGTAACGGCATCTCCTTCACTTAAAATCCAAAGTGAGTTTGTGTTGTCAAAAACAAAATCATTAAGTAAAACTCCATTTAAGGCAACAGTGCTAACACTATCATCAGTTGCGTCGATAATTGTTAAGTTAGGCGTGTCACCTGAATGTAGAATATATAATTTTCCGTTTTTGGTGATGATTTTTTCTGGTTTTTCGTCAACAGCAATGCTTGAGCTTACAGTGTTGGTTTCTAAATCTATTACTGCAATAAAATCATCAGTAGTCACCATTGGGTCTCCCCAATTTGTTACATATCCTGTAGTTCCATAAGCAGAAAAATAACGTGGATTGTTTAAGCCAGTTGTAATTTCGGCATTTTTAAAAAATGAATTTCTGTTTACTACAGTAATTTTATGATTAGTAGTTGTAATTAAATACGCTTTATCGTTATTGAACCCGACTGATTGTAAGCCATCACCAACATCTTCTCCATTAACGGTGTTGTAAATTTGTTGTTCAATAGTATTAAAGTCGTCACTAATATAGGTTAGGCTACTGGTTGGGTTACCATAGTTGCTGATTAAAATACCATCTTGATATGCAGTGCTTTCATCATCAATTATTGTGATGTTTATCGTGTCAGACTCATCAATAAAAATATCTGAGTTTGAGGTGCTGGTAACCGTAATAATAATATCTTCTTGGTCTTCAATAAGCGTGTCATCAACTAAACTAATTGTGGTTGTTGCAGATGTTTCTCCAGCTAAAATCGTCACATTAGTACTTGGTATGATGTAATCAGTAGTGTCATCTGCTGTACCTGAAAGGGCAAAGTTTATAACAGTATCTGAATTGTATGTTTTTGAAGTGTTGAATGTCACATCAATAGCGCCATCATTTTCATTGACTACAGTGTTAGCAGTGTACAGGTAAAACGTGTCTGCTTGAAAGTTGACACCTTCATCATCTGTACATGAAGTGATTGTGAGTAGAATTAATAAGCTGTATATGAAATTATTCATAAACTGAATTTTATGAGTTGATATATGCAGCAGTTGCACTGCAATTGGTGATGTAAATGTACGCTATTTTATATAAAAAAGAAAGACTACTTAATAGTAGCCTTTCTCTCAACATTAACTAAAATTATAACACTTAAAATTTCAATCTTAAACCTAATTTATAGTTTCTTCCTAATGTAGATGTGCCTGCAGTTTCAGTATAATCTTCATCAAAAATATTGAATAATGAACCGTTTAATTCTAAATTATCAGTTAACTGATGACTTACAAAGAAGTTAGTTATACTATAAGCATCAAGTCTGTCGCCTCCGTATATAAAACGGTCATCAACAAACTGGTAAGCTAATGAGAAGTTTGTTTTGTCTTTTAAAGTATATGCTAAATTGGCATTTGCTTTATGTGTAGGTACATTTAAACTTAAAGCATCTTCTTCAAATTGAATAAACGTGTAGTTAGCAGTTAAGTTTAACTTGCTTGTTAATTTTAATGCAGATTCTAATTCTACCCCTTGAGTTTTCACATTGTCATCACTTAAGTTGTAGTATTCTCCACCAATCCACCATCCAAAAATTGGGTCATAGATGTCTAAGAATTCAATTTTATTTTGATCTTCTCTGTGGAAGGCAACTGCACTAAAACGGTATTTGTTATTGTAGTTCAATTCAAATCCAACTTCACCGTTAATACTTTCTTGAGCTTCTAAATCTTCAGTTCCATAATCTGGAGAATATTGCTGATAAATAGTAGGAGCGATGAATGCGGTACTTCCTGTAGCAAAAATTTTAGCGTCTAGTTTATCAGTTGCTTTAAAGCTATAAGAAGGGTTTAAGCTGTATACTAAATGACTTCCGTAATTAGTGTGGTTATTCATACGAATACCAGCATTTATAGTTAAACCGAAATCTGTGAAATAGGTAAGATTTGCATATGGGTCAACTAATGTAATTCTAGTATCATCTTTTTCATAAGCAGTAACTAAAGAGTTACCTCCGTATGGTGTACTTGCTTGTGTAGCTTCTTGCTGTTGGAAATTCACCCCAACAACTGCCCAAATACTTTTATTGAATTTATACTTGTTGTATAAATCTACTACTATAGAGTTACTTGCATATGTGCTTTCTGAAGTTGCATTACCACTATCTCTATCTGTTTTTGCAATAGATGAGTTTAATACAACACTACCTTTGTTGTATGTGTATTGAGATGTTAAACCAAATTGTATGTTTTCTGAATTAGCTTCATTGAAGCCATCTGGAGCACCAAAAGAATTGTCAAACTGATTTTTAAATTTGTTATAGTTTATAAAAGTCCCTACGTTAAACGCATCAGAAAAATCATACCCTAAACGCAAACTTGCATTTTCTCTTTCAAAAGGATCGTCTTCAAATGTAACGGTATCATCATCAGATCTTTTTGCAGACATCCCTTTTGTGTTTTCTGTAGACGCTGCAGCGAAATAATTGAATTTATGTATAGTACCGTTAATGTTAGCACCAAGAGTAGCAGTGTTTAAGTTGTATTTGTCAGTAACTACAGATCGGTTACTCCCTGTACTCATGAAAACAGAAGCGTCAACAGTATTATCTGTTGCTTTTTTTGTTGTAATGTTAATTACACCAGTTGCAGCACCAGTACCATATAGAGTACTTACACCACCTTTAATAATTTCAATGTTGTCAATAGTGTTAACATCTAAAGAGCGTAAATCAAATTCACCATTAATATTAGACGCGTCACTTACTTGAATACCATCAATTAAAATAACCACTTTCCCGCTGTTACCACCTCTAACTCGGTAACCTAAAACTGAACCAGCATTACTTTTTGCTCCAGTAATTTCAATACCAGATACAGTACTGATAGTTTGTGCTAAACTTTGTCCGTTAACTTTAGCTAAATCGTCTTGAGAAATTTGATAAATTACTTTACCAGACTTTTCTCTGTCTAGTTTAAACTTGGTGTCTAATACAACAGTTTCTAATTGTTCAACAGCTGTACTGTCTTGTGTTTTTTCTTGGGCATACGATGTGTATGCTAAGAAAGCCATACCTAAAAGGCTAAGCACTCTTTTGTTCATTGTAAAAAATTTACTTTAATAATAATTTGGGTACAGTCACGTTCATACTTCTATTCCCGGAAGTGTAAACATTGTACAGAACTTGGTAGGTCTCCTGACTTGCTTAGTGTTACAACCTTCCCGTTAGCGAGTAACAGTGGTTTTTGAAAGAGTAACAGATAACTAAAAATAGTTAAAGCTTACAGTTGCGGGTACAGCTTAGGTTTCTCACCTAATTCCCTTAAATTAAAATTGAAGATTTTCAACTTTAAAACCAAATTCGGCGCGAATGTACTTTATTTTTTTGATTTTTGTAGCATGAACTAAAAAACTAATTATGAAAAAGGCCGTTTTTAATTGGAGTGGAGGAAAAGATAGTGCTTTGGCGTTGCATTATACGCTACAAAATAAAGACTATCAAATAGAAACCTTACTAACTTCTGTAAATGACAAGTTTGATAGAATATCTATGCACGGCGTGCGTTCTGAATTATTGCGCCAGCAAGCCTTAGAGTTGAAGTTGCCTTTACAAGAGTTGCGTTTGCCAGAACAGCCAACAATGTCTGAATATAATACGCTATTGTCAGAAATGAATTCTAAATTTAAAGCTCAAGGGATCACCCATAGTGTGTTTGGAGATATTTTTCTTGAAGATTTAAAAACGTACAGAGAGCAACAGTTGGCAAACGTGGGTATAAATGCACATTTTCCACTCTGGAAACGCAATACAGCAGAGTTGATTCATGAATTCATCGATCTTGGGTTTAAAACGATTGTAGTGTGTACTAAATCAGAATTATTAGGAGAGGAGTTTGTTGGCAAGGTGATTACTAAAGACTTTTTAAAAGAATTGCCTAAAAATGTTGACCCATGTGGTGAAAATGGGGAGTTTCATACTTTTGTTTATGACGGACCGATATTTAATAACCCAATTAACTTTGATATTGGGGAAACCATAGTGAAAACTTATGAGGCTCCAAAAAGTAAGGAAGACGCATGCTTTTCAAGTAAGCCTAGCACCACAACAATTGGCTTTCATTTTTGTGATTTAATCCCAAAATAAACATGAAGACACACGTAAAAACTATACTATTATTTCTTTTAAGTTGCTTTATTTCATGTAAAGACAAGAGTCTAGAAAAGCAAAATGTTCAAGAGAATGTTTTGAATAAAACCGAGTTGAAATATGCTTCAGGTTTTTCTATAGAAAAATATAAAGACTATAGCTTAGTGCATTTGAAAAGCCCTTGGCCAGAAGCGAATAAAGAATTTGTGTATGCATTAGTAGAGAAAGGAAAAACTTTACCAAAACATATTAAATACGATGCCAAAGTAGAAGTGCCTATTGAAAAAATTGTGGTCACTTCAACTACACACATTCCGTTGCTTGAAGCTTTAGAAGAGGAAGAAACCTTAGTAGGATTCCCTAATACAAAATACATTTCATCGCCTGTAACTAGAGAGTTGATTAAAGAACAAAAAATTGCTGAGTTAGGTGAAAATGAAAGTATCAATACAGAATTGTTATTAGATTTAGAACCAGATGCCGTAATTGGTTTTGCAGTTAATGGAAATAACAAAACTTTCAGAACCATAGAAAATGCAGGCATACCGGTATTGTATAATGCAGCGTGGATAGAAAAAAATATTCTAGGACGAGCAGAGTGGATAAAGTTTTTTGGATGTTTGTTTAAGAAAGAAGAATTAGCAAATAAAATTTTCAATAAGATAGAAACAGAATACAATCTAGCTAAAAACATTGCAACAAGTATTGAAAATAAACCAACAGTTTTAGCGGGGTCAATGTTTAAAGATATTTGGCATGTACCCTATGGTAACTCATGGGCTGCTCAGTTTATTACGGATGCTGGAGGAGATTATCTTTGGGCAAATTCAAAAGGTTCCGGGAGCATATCATTAAATATAGAAAGCGTGTTGGATAAAGCGCAACAAGCGGAGTATTGGATTACTTTAGGTACAGAAACAACAAAACAACAATTGCAAGATAGAAATAGTCATTATAAAGAGTTTGAAGCTTTTCAAAACGGGAATACGTTTATTGCTAATGCCACTGGAGAAACAGGCGGCTTATTGTTTTATGAATTAGGACCAAATAGACCAGATTTAATATTAAAAGACTTGATAGCAATATTTCATCCTCAGTTGGTGCCTAATCATCAATTAACGTTTTACAATCAGTTAAAATGAAATTATTGAGTTCGTGGAGCGGAGGTAAAGACAGTTGCTTCGCATTAATGAAAGCCGTTGAAGCAGGAGGAGAAGTAATGGTGCTGTTAAATATGATGAATGAAAATGGTAAAATATCGAGGTCGCACGGTATTCCTTTAGCCGTTTTGAAACAACAAGCACAAGCAATTAATGTACCTCTAGAAACCTGCCAAGCTACTTGGGCTAATTACGAACAGGAATTTATAGCCACACTTCAAAACTTAACCAAGACGTATAAGTTACAGGCGGCAGTTTTTGGTGATATTGATATACAATCTCATAGAGATTGGGAAGAAAAAGTGTGTGCTGCGGCAGAATTAAAAGCTCAACTGCCGTTGTGGCAAGGTGAACGTAAGCAATTGGTAATAGATATGATTAACGCTGGTGTAAAAGCAATAATTGTATCATGCAATACTGATTTAGGACTTGAGTTTTTAGGTAGAGAAATTAATATTGAATTGTTAGAGGAGCTTGAGCGTATTGGTGTTGATTGTTGTGGTGAGAATGGTGAATATCACACTTTAGTAGTTGATTGTCCATTGTTTAAAGAACCTGTAAAGTTACCTGAATATGCGAAAGTCAAGCACGAAAATTATTGTTTTCTTGATTGGAATTAAACCCGTTAATAATTTGTAATTTTACCAATAAATTAGCTTTAGTTGAAATCTGAAACATCAAACACATCAATATTTATAATATTATTCCTCATACTTATAGCCCTAGTATTAGTCAATATTAGTTTGGGCTCAATAAGTATTCCTATAGATGATATAGTGTCAATACTATTAGATGATTCTACTATAAAATCCTCATGGCGTCATATTGTATTAAATTACAGAATACCAAAAGCTATTACGGCATTATTAGTAGGTTCTGGTTTAGGTACTGCAGGGTTGTTAATGCAAACCATGTTTAGAAATCCTTTGGCCGGTCCATATGTATTAGGATTGAGCTCAGGAGCAAGTTTGGGGGTGGCTACAATAATTTTAGGAGCTTCGTTTTTTGGAGTAGGTTTTGCGAGTTTATTGTTATCTAAATGGAGTGTTGTTTTAGCATCTAGTTTTGGGAGTTTTATGGTGTTATTAGCAGTGATTTTGATGAGTTTACGCGTAAAAGATACAATGGCTATATTGATTATTGGGCTAATGTTCTCAAGTGTTACTGCTGCAGTAGTTAGTGTGTTGTCGTATTTTTCTTCAGCTGAAGAATTACAACGTTATATTTTTTGGAGTTTTGGTAGTTTAGGTAATTTAGCGACTGACGAATTAGTAATTTTAGCCGTGATAGTACTATTTGGGTTACTATTGGCTATAAGTGCTATAAAAGCTTTAAACACATTGCTATTAGGAGATCAGTATGCAATAAGTTTAGGATTGAATATCAAAAAAGCAAGATTGAAAATTATTATTGCTACAAGTTTACTTGCAGGAAGTGTTACGGCTTTTGTAGGCCCTATAGCATTTGTAGGTTTAGCTGTACCGCACCTAACAAAATTGTTTTTTAACACCTCTAACCATAAAATACTAGTGCCAGCAGTAATGCTTACAGGAAGTATATTATTATTAGTTTGCGATACAATTTCACAGCTACCCTTAAGTGAATATACTTTGCCAATTAATGCTGTAACATCATTATTTGGTGCTCCGGTAGTCATATGGTTATTAGTAAGAAAAAAGAAATTATTCGTGTGATGCAGAACCATTCTCATAAAACTGTATTGGAAGCAAAGCAATTATCAATAGGCTATGCTTCTAAAAAGGGCCATACAATTGTTGCTGATGCGATTAATTTTGAGTTGAAAAAGGGAGAGTTAATAGGTTTAATTGGTGCAAATGGTATTGGTAAATCAACACTTTTAAAAACATTAACCAAATCATTACAGAAATTGTCAGGAGAAATTTGTATTAATGGCAAACAACTGGCATCTATCACGAATATAGATTTGGCAAAAATGCTTAGTGTTGTATTAACTGAAAATGTATCACAAACCAACCTTTCAGTTCAAGAATTGATCGCTCTAGGACGGCAACCATATACCAATTGGTTAGGCAGTTTGTCAGAAGAAGATAAACTAAAAACCCAGCAAGCAATTGAAGCCATAGATATTACTGATTTAAGTCACAAAAACTGTTATGAGTTAAGTGATGGTCAGTTGCAAAAAGTGATGTTGGCTAGAGCCTTAGCGCAAGATACAGACCTCATTATTTTAGATGAACCTACAACACACTTAGATTTATACCATAAAGTGTCTGTATTAAAATTATTACAAAATTTGGTGCGGACTACTGATAAAACTATCCTATTTTCTACTCATGAAATTAATGTAACCTTGTCACTTTGTGATAAAATTATTGTCATGAAAGAAACAGAAACGATTTTCGGTACTCCACAAGAATTGATTAATAAAAAAGCATTTGATAACTTATTTCCTGATGATTTGGTGTGTTTTGATGCAATAAGTGGTACATTTAAAATAAAGTAATTATTTATTGAATATACTCATTATTGGGTATTGTATAACTATTTGAATTGTGTTTATTTTGTGAATTATTTCAAATAGTTAAAAATATGTTAAAAAAACATCCTTTTACGTTAATTTTACTTGTGATTTTAAATAGCGTAGTGTATTCCCAAGAGTTATCTAGCATTGTTGAAGATTCTACTTCAACATTGAAAGACGTAACTAAAGGAAGTAACAAACGAGAGATGGCATTGGCTGATATACTAGCTAAACGCACAAAAGATCATTCAGTTTCTACCTCAGGAAGTACAATAACTACAAATGCATTTTCAAAGAGTAAACGCGGTGTTAAGAAAGATGCTGCAGATAGTATCAATACCGCAGTTTACAGACGAAGTTCATTATATACTTTAATGATAGATAATCCTGTACGTAAATATGCAATGACTATAAAGAACACCTTTGGTAATACTGATATTCCAGAGAAGTTTAA
>JBMYYK010000048.1:0-10835 GCA_049609325.1 Flavobacteriaceae bacterium
AAACCAGGTATGTCGTTAAAGACACATAAGCGTACCATTACCGATACTGATATTATCAACTTTGGTAACTTAACTTGGGATCATTTCTATGCACATACAGATATTACTTCTTTAGACGGAAGTATTTTTGAAAAGCGTACTGCTCACGGTTACTTTATCATATCGGCAGCAGCAGGATTATTTGTATATCCAAACAAAGGACCTGTAGCAGCTAATTATGGTTTAGAAGAGTGTAGATTCTTACGTCCAATTTATCATAACGATACGGTTTATGTTCGTTTAACTTGTAAAGAACGTGTAGATCGAGATTCTAGAGGAACAGAATTACCTAGCGGAATCGTAAAATGGTTTGTTGAGGTGTTCGATCAAGAAGATGAGTTAGTAGCAGTGGCAACTATTTTAACAATGGTGCAAAAGAAGAGTCCGTTTGCTGACATCAATAGAAAAACAATTTCAGGATATTTAAATAAATTGTCAGAAGATGCTAAACCAGAATGGGGAACTATGAGTGCTCAAGAAATGGTAGAGCATTTAGAATATTCGGTTAGAGTAGCTTCAGGTGAAATTCAAGATTTTGAAATTGAAACACCAGAGAAAATATTAGAAAAAGTACACGAGTCTATTTATACACATACCCCAATGCCTAAAAACTATAAAGCACCTAAAGTGTTAGAAGATAAGGCTAAGGAGTTGCGTTATGAAAATTTAGCTGAAGCAAAAGTTAAGTTGCTAGAAGCTTATGATGAGTTTACAACGTATTTTAAAGAAAATCCTGAAACAACTACTAAGAATGCTGTTTTCGGAATCTTAGATAAGTTTGAATGGGATTTAGTACATACGAAGCATTTCAATCATCATTTTGAGCAATTTGGATTGATTTAAACTCAAATTATAAAATAAAAAAAGGGTAGTGATTTCACTACCCTTTTTTATTTATTCTAAGACACTAAGTTCAATACTTGAATCTGTAAATACAGAATGGGTTTGCGTTTTATAATCGTCTTCATTAGCCTCAAAAATATTGTCTACATACGTTTGAGGGTTTAAATCGATTAAAGGGAACCACGTACTTTGCACTTGAATTTGAAGTTTATGTCCTTTCTTAAACGTGTGGTAAACATCTTGTAATTTAATGTTTACATCGGTCTTTTTATTAGGAGTAAAAGGCTCTGGTTTAGAAAAGCTATTTCTAAATCTACCTCTCATAACTTCACTACGTACCATCATGTGGTAGTTACTCATTTTTAAATGCTTCTGCATGTCTTCATTGTTTTCTTCGTAATCATGAGGATGTACATCAATAACTTTTACAACCCAATCGGAAGCAGTTCCTGTAGTTGCTACTTTTAATTTAGCTAAAATATCACCAGCTAAGGTGAAGTCATTCTCTAATACCTCCGTTTCAAAAACCAATACATCAGGTCTTCTTGCTGCAAAACGTTGATCGTCTGTCATGTATTTTCTAGGAGTAAAAACAGTTTTGATGTCTTCAGAATATGGAACCGGTTTTTTTACATCACTCACAAACTTTATGGCATTGGTTTTATTTACTTCATTAGTTAACTTTTCATCTTCAGATAAATACAACGATTGTTTAACAATATTCTTAGGAGGCCAAGTGTTGTAAGAGTTCCATTCTTTTTTTCCTGTATCATAAACATAAGCTTCTGGTAAATTAGATTCTTTAGAGCCGTCACCCTTTAAAAAGTGATTGAAGAATTTAGTTTCAATGTTTTTTTGAAAATCTAATGATATATTATCTCCAAAATAGTAATTACCTACAGTGTTTTTAATTTTGTTTCTAGACCACCCTCCATGATCCCATGGTCCAAACACTAATGTGTTGTAGTTGTTAGGTTGGTGTTTTTCAATGCCTTTATAAGTTTCTAAAGGTCCGTATAAATCTTCAGCATCAAACCAACCCCCAACCACCATAGTAGCCACCGTAGAAGGTACTTTGTCTAAATGTTGTATGAGTCCTTTTTTCTGCCAAACTTCATCGTAATTAGGGTGTTCAATTATTTCTTTCATAAAGAAATCATCTACCAACTCATTGTTGTTTTTATCAAAATCGAAATAGGGTTTAAGATTTTTAAATGGACCGTTATCTAAAAAGAATTGATATTGGTCTTTAGTTTTTAAATCTGGCAATTGGTACCAAGAGCTATCAACTGGTTTGTTTTTATGTGTGCCGAATAAAGAAATTGCTCTAAAGTAACTAAGCATAAAAGCACCATTGTGATGGAAATCATCAAAAAAGAAATCGCCAATACAGGCTTGAGGAGACGCAGCTTTTAATGCCGGATGCGCATCTATAGCAGATACCGTTGCATAATGTCCTGGGTAAGAGATTCCCCAAGTTCCCACATTTCCATTGTTGTTTTTTACATTGTTAACCAACCAATCAATAGTGTCATAGGTGTCTGTAGTTTCATCAGTTTGTTGTTCTGTTTTGTTAGGAATATACGCTCTCATGTTATCATAAACACCTTCACTCATCCAACGTCCTCTTACATCTTGATAGACGATAATATTGCCTTCTTTCATTAAAATTGGGTTAGGTCCAATTTTTGTACGGAATTCATCTTTACCATATGGTTTACAGCTATACGGAGTACGTTGTAATAAAATCGGGTAGGTTTTTGAAGAGTCTTTAGGAGAGTAGATAGTGGTGTGTAGTTTGGTGCCATCTCTCATTTCTATTTGCACTTCTTGCTTGGTGTAATTATCTTTTACAAAAGAGTCTTCATTGCTTTTAACTGTTCCAATCTCGTCTTTTGCTACTACGTCCTGAGTCTCAGTTTTACAAGAAATGAATCCGATAAAAAATAGTAATAAGAGTGTTTTTAAATAATTTTCCATGAGCATATTATGATTTGGTTTTCAAAATTAATCTTACTTTTGAGGAATTAAAAATACAATAAAACTTTAAAACACATGACTGCACCATACGTTAAACAAGACACACAAAACGGAATTGCTACAATAGAATTTTTTCATCCAGCTCACAATTCATTACCAGGAGATATTTTGGCTAAGTTGGCTAATACCATTACTGAAGCTGGAGAGAATCATGCCGTAAAAGTTATCATATTAAAAAGTGGTGGAGAGCGTACGTTTTGTGCAGGGGCGAGTTTTAAAGAACTGATAAACATTAACGATGCTGAAACAGGAAAAGTATTTTTCTCTGGTTTTGCTAATGTTATTAATGCTATGCGTAAATGTCCAAAGTTTATAATTGGTCGCGTACAAGGAAAAACAGTTGGAGGAGGTGTAGGTGTTGCGTCTGCTACAGATTATTGTATGGCATCTAAGTTCGCATCAATTAAATTAAGTGAATTAAATGTAGGTATAGGCCCTTTTGTAGTAGGACCTGCTGTAGAACGTAAGTTAGGTTTAACAGGAATGTCCCAAATAGCTATAGATGCTAATTCGTTTTATGATGCTGAATGGGCGAAGTCTAAAGGACTATATACACAAGTATATGATTCTACAGAAGAGTTAGATGAAGCGGTTCAGGCTTTTGCAGAAAATTTATGCAACTACAACCCTGAAGCCATGAAAGAAATGAAACAAATTTTCTGGGAAGGCACAGAGCATTGGGATACCTTATTAGCAGAACGTGCTGTAATTTCTGGTAGATTGGTATTGTCTGACTTTACTAAAGAAACCTTGAAAAGGTTTAAATAACAAACCGAAAAAATGTAAAATGATAAATGTAAAAGTGAGTATTTAATTTCCTTTTGCGGTTTTAAATTTTACGATTTTAAATTTTACGATTTTAAATTTTACATTTAAATATGATATATTCATTCAAAGGGTTTATACCGGTAGTTCACGAAAGTAGTTTTGTCCATCCTTTAGCAGCTGTTATAGGAAATGTAATTATAGGTAAGAACTGTTACATTGGTCCGGGCGCAGCTATTCGTGGCGATTGGGGAGAGATTATTTTGGAAGATGGTGTGAATGTGCAAGAAAATTGTACGGTACACATGTTTCCGGGTAAATCAATTACGTTAAAGGAGTCTGCTCATGTTGGTCATGGAGCAGTAATTCATGGAGCCAATTTAGGGAGAAACTGCTTGATAGGGATGAACTCTGTTATTATGGATGATGCCGTTATTGGTGATGAATGTATTGTTGGGGCTATGGCTTTTGTAAAGGCTAATACCGTTTTTGAAAAGAGGCAATTAATAGTTGGGAACCCGGCAAAAGCGATTAAAGAGGTCTCAGATGATATGATAGCTTGGAAAACAAAAGGCACTCAGTTGTATCAACAACTACCAGCTGATTGTCATGAAACCATGAGAGAAGTGGAACCGTTAAGAGAAATTCCAGAAAATAGACCAGAGCAAGAATCGTTTTATAATACTTTAAATGAGTTTTTGAAAAAATGATGCCTAATCATCCTATAGAAACGGAACGTCTTATTTTAAGGCCAGTAGAAGATGCCGATTTGCAAGGTATGTTTGAACTGGACTCTGATCCTGAAGTACACAAGTATCTAGGCAATATGCCTATATCAACTTTAGATCAAGCTCAAGAAGGTATCGATTATTTGAAACAGCAGTATGCAGAAAGGGGTATTGGACGTTGGGCTGTTGTTTTAAAAGAAACCAATGAGTTTATGGGTTGGTGCGGAATTAAATATTTAAAAGAGTCGGAGCAAATGAACGGTGTTTTTAACGTGTATGAGTTAGGATATCGTTTTATTCCTAAGTTTTGGGGCAAAGGCTATGCTACAGAATCTGCACAAGCTTGGGTAGATTATATGTTTAATGAGGCTGGAGTTAAAAGTTTGTATGCAGCAGCTGATATACCTAATAAAGGTTCTGTAAACGTATTGCAAAAAGTAGGATTTCAAATTACCGATGAATTTGTGTTTGAGTGGAAGGGCACTAAAGCTAATTGCTATTGGTTAGAACAACATCAATAATGACGTTATCTGATTTGCAGTTTGATATAGAAAAAATAAACCACAGTAAGGCTTCAAGGTCTGATGCGGTAGATTTAGTACTTGATAATCTTGAAGTTATACCAGAACTTGTAGATAAAGCATTTAGTTCTGATAAAATTCATTTTAAATATTGCTGGTGGTTAGAGTTTTTAAATAGGCAACATATTGAGGTGTTATGTCCGTACATGGAGCTTATTCTAACCAAAGCAGAACAACTCACCAACCAATCGGCTATTAGGCCCATTGCTCGAATGATTGAAACCTACTGTTTAAATTATTATTCTAAAACACCTAATAGTCATGTGATACACATGATGACAGATTCTGTCAAAGAACTTATGGTAACCCGATGTTTTGAATGGTTAATTGATGATCAATTAAAAGTAGCTCCCAGAGCCTATTCCATGATTAGTTTATTCCATTTAGGTAAAGATGTAGCGTGGGTGCATCCTGAATTACAGTTAATTATAGAACACAACTACTTAACAGAAAGTGATGCCTATAAAGCCAGAGCTCGCATGGTTTTGAATAAACTCAGAAATTAAGGTCAATTTCATCGGGCCGATATTTGCATTACATTCTTAAAATATACTATATTTACTTTGCATCAACTAACAATTGTTAGTTAGTTTTATAAAAGCATATAAAATATACAAATGGCACTAATTGAATTGAAGATGCCCAAGATGGGTGAAAGTATTTCTGAAGCAACTATTTTAAATTGGTTGTATAAAGTAGGAGATACGGTTGAAGTTGAAGATACTATTTTAGAAGTAGGTACAGATAAAGTGGACTCCGAGGTGCCATCGCCATGTACGGGAGTCATCAAAGATATTTTATGTCATCCAAATGATGTCATGGCTGTTGGAGCCGTATTGGCACTTATTGAATCTGATGGTACAGCGGTGGCTGTAAAAGATAACACATCTCAAAGATCATCTGCGTCAAAAGAAATTACATCTAAACCACATAAAGCTGAGTCAAACACATTTCAATTAAAAAACTCTCCGGACTCTGATGCATTTCTATCTCCATTGGTTGTGAGTATTGCTCAGAAAGAAGGCTTAACCATAGAGGAAGTACAAAGTATTATTGGTTCTGGTACAGACGGACGCATCCGTAAGAGTGATGTGATGAACTATATAAAGAATAGAAAATATCCGTTGCCTAGCAGACCTCAGGTTCAACAAGCTTCAAATCCGAATTTATTCAATTATACAGCACCACAAGTTCAATATACTGAAGGCCATGATGTGATTGAAGAAATGGATAGAATGCGTCAAATGATTGCTGGGCATATGGTGTACTCTAAACAAACTTCACCACATGTTACTGCTTATGTAGAGGCTGATGTGACTGAAATGGTAAATTGGAGAAATGCTAATAAAAAAGCGTTTCAGGACACTTATGGCGAACGCTTAACGTTTACCCCATTATTTGTTGAGGCAGTGACTAACGCAATTAAAGATTTTCCAGGAATTAATGCATCAGTAGATGGTAGTAAGGTTGTATTGCGTAAAGACATTAATATTGGTATGGCTACAGCTTTACCAAACGGAAACCTTATTGTACCTGTTGTAAAAGATTCGGCAAATAAAGATTTGGTAGAAATTGCCAAAGATGTTAATCATTTAGCAAACTCTGCAAGAGACAATAAATTAAAACCTGAAGAGATACAAGGGAGTACCTTTACCATTTCTAATGTAGGAACTTTTGGCAGTATTATGGGAACTCCAATCATCAATCAACCAGAAGTCGCTATTTTGGCTTTAGGAATTATTAAAAAACGTGCTGAGGTGATCACTACAGATAAAGGAGATGAAATTGCTATTAGAAGTATGATGTATCTTTCATTGTCATTTGATCATAGAGTAGTTGATGGGTATTTAGGCGGCTCGTTTTTAAGACGTGTAGCAGATAATTTAGAAGCTTTTAGTGCTGAAAGATCGATATAATGACTGCACTAATTGTTGATACAACTTTTGAAAAAGTTACCTACACTAACAATAACTTAGCTAAAGGAGAATATGACAACTGTACGTTTGTGAATTGCGTGTTTTCAGATTCAGATTTGTCAAACGTCACCTTTACTGAATGTGAATTTAAGGATTGTGATTTGAGTAACGTGAAACTCAAACACACGGTAATTAATACCGTAACATTTAGAAACTGTAAGTTAGTGGGGTTAGCATTTAATGATTGTAGTACATTTTTGTTTTCTGCAGAATTTTATAACTGTAATTTTAGTTTAGCCTCGTTGTATCAAGTTCGGTTGAACAACACCACATTTGATACGTGTTTGTTGCATCAAACAGATTTTACAGACGCGCAATTAAAAGGGACAACATTTAATCACTGCGATTTTAAAAATGCTATTTTTAGCAATACGCAATTAGAAAAAACCAATTTCTGTACATCATATAATTATGTGATAGATCCAGAAAGCAATGATATAAAACAGGCAAAATTTTCAATGCCAGAGGTCTTAGGCTTATTGAAAAAATATGCCATAGAAGTAAAGTAATACTAATGAAATTAGGAGCAATGACACAGGATTTACAACTGTCAAAAGACATATTACAAAAAGGGTTTTCAAACTTATGTACAGCAAAAGCTATGGCGACGTTGTATGAAGATAATTTTAAACTAGTGTCTAAATACGTACATGCTACATCACGAGGCCATGAGGCTATTCAAACGGCATTAGGGCTACAATTACTGCCTCAAGATTATGCCTTTCCATACTATAGAGATGATGCCATGTTGTTGGCCTTTGGAATGCAACCTTATGATTTAATGTTGCAATTATTAGCTAAAAAGGACGACCCATTTTCTGGTGGTAGAACCTATTATTGTCACCCAAGTTTACGTGATGCAGATAAACCAAAAATTCCTCATCAGTCTTCTGCTACGGGGATGCAAGCCATTCCAGCTACAGGAGTTGCCATGGGGTTTTGGTATAAAGAATCTTTCGACTCCGCTCAGGAAGACAATGCAGATAAGTTTTCTAATGTCACCTCGAGCGCAGTCGAGAGGTCACAGCATGATAAACCAGTAGCAGTTTGTAGTTTAGGTGATGCATCAGTAACTGAAGGAGAAATTGCTGAAGCCTTTCAAATGGCAGCACTAAAACAACTGCCAATTTTGTATTTAGTACAAGACAACGGTTGGGATATTTCGGCAAATGCAGAAGAGACAAGAGCGCAAAACGCTTATGAATACGCCAGAGGGTTTAATGGTTTAGAAGCCATGTCAATAGACGGTGCTAACTTTACAGAAAGCTACTTGGCTGTTCAAAAGGCCTTGACAATAATTAGAGAAGAACGCCGCCCAGTATTGTTACACGCAAAGGTGCCGTTGTTAAATCATCATACCTCTGGTGTGCGTATGGAATGGTATAGAGATGATTTGGAAGAAGCGCGTTCTCGTGATCCGTATCCAGTATTAAGGCAACAGTTATTAGATGCTGGATTTACAGCTCCTGAAGTTGATGAAATTGAGAAAGAAGCCGTAGATAAAGTAAAATCAGATTTTGATAAAGCCTTACAGGCTGAGGATCCTTCTCCTGAAGATTTATTTACTCATGATTTTGCGCCAACATCAATTACTGAAGAGGTAGGAGAGAGAGCTCCAACCGATAAAGAGGAAGTTGTCATGGTAGACTGTGCGTTGTTTGCTGTAGAAGAAATTATGCGTGAACACAAGGAGTGTCTGTTATATGGTCAAGATGTAGGAGGACGCTTAGGAGGAGTATTTAGAGAAGCGGCAACCCTAGCTCAAAAGTTTGGAGATGAGCGTGTATTTAATACACCAATTCAGGAAGCGTTTATAGTGGGATCAACTGTAGGTATGTCTGCCGCTGGTTTAAAACCAATTGTTGAGGTGCAGTTTGCCGATTATATTTGGCCAGGATTAAATCAGCTATTTACTGAGGTTTCACGCTCATGCTATTTATCAAATGGTAAATGGCCAGTGTCAATGATATTACGTGTGCCAATTGGGGCTTATGGAAGTGGAGGGCCGTATCACTCATCCTCTGTAGAATCTGTGCTAACAAACATCAGAGGTATTAAAATAGCGTACCCAAGTAACGGAGCTGACTTAAAAGGAATGCTAAAAGCAGCTTATCACGACCCTAATCCAGTAGTGTTTTTAGAACATAAAGGCTTGTATTGGTCTAAGGTTAAAGGTACAGAAGCGGCGCGAACTATTGAGCCTGCTGAAGATTATATGTTGCCATTAGGTAAAGCTAATGTGGTTCAAGAAATATGGCAGCAAGATGACACAGAAACAATGACTGTAGTTACTTATGGTATGGGAGTGCATTGGGCTTTAAATGCCTCTAAACATCTTAAAGACAACGTAGAAATTGTTGATTTGCGTACGCTTTATCCGTTAGATGAAGAGGCTGTTTTAAATTCAGTTAAAAAGACAAAGAAATGTTTAGTTGTTACTGAAGAACCAACTAATAATTCATTTGCGAGAGCATTAAGCGGATTGATTCAAGAGCAATGCTTCAAGTATTTAGATGCACCAGTTATGACCATTGGTAGCGAGAATATGCCAGCAATACCATTAAACTCTACATTAGAGCAAACCATGATTCCTTCTACAGAAAAAGTTAAAACGAAAATAGAAGAGTTGTTAGCGTATTAATTGTAAATAGTATGACATGACTAAAAAAGCCCAACCGTGTTTAGAGTTGGGCTTTTTTGTTGTAAGTATAATTATTTATTTGGGGGATAGTGTTCTAAAATTTTAGTTACAAACTCTTGTGTTCTGGCGTCCTTTTTCTCAACGTTATGTGTGAGATACCCTGAACCTCTACCTTGCCAAACCAATTGTTTGTTGTTAGAGTTGATCAAGTCAATGTATAGCACCCCGTTTGTAGAGCTAGAGACGTGTCTGTTAACACCACCATACCATGGCCCCCAACCGTATCCAATACCAGCGTTGTACACATTAATGTTCTTTTCTGTTTTGGTATTGATATTTACCAACAAGTCTGGTGTTTCGGATTTTGTAAATCCTTTTAGCAGCATTTCTTTTTCTATAGCACGTAAAATGCGTCGTTTATCTAAGTCTGAAATTTCAACTTTATCAATTCCAGGTTTATAAAACGCAAAAGTTTTGTAGTTGTCAAAAGCTGCTTGTTTATCATAGTCTGAACTCACGCTTACTGAAGCGCAAGAGCTTAGTATAATAACCAGTGCGATGCAAAGTAATTTAATCAATTTCATAGGATATCATTTTAAATTAATACTTGTAGCGCAACGCACTATAACTTATTTGGGTTACGCTACTTTAAATTAGAAAGCAGTTTAGAATCAACTATATTCGGAACGGTAACTTGTAATTTAGGTTCTACCAGCATAGCTCTTTTTATGGCAAACATAGCTCCTTCATTTCTAGCCCAATTTCTTCGGGCTATTCCGTTATTAACATCCCAAAATAACATGGATTCTAAACGTTTCTTAGCTGCTTTAGTACCATCAAGAACCATACCAAATCCACCATTAATCACTTCTCCCCAGCCTACGCCACCACCATTGTGTATAGATACCCATGTGGCTCCTCTAAAACTATCTCCAATAACGTTATGAATGGCCATGTCTGCAGTAAATCGTGAACCATCATAAATGTTAGATGTTTCTCTGTATGGTGAATCTGTACCAGAAACATCATGGTGATCTCTACCTAAGACTACTGGACCAATTTCACCTTTCTTAATAGCTTTATTAAAGGCTTTAGCAATTTTCATTCGTCCTTCAGCATCAGCATATAATATACGCGCTTGAGAACCCACCACGAGCTTGTTGTCTTGTGCCCCTTTTATCCATTGGATGTTATCGGCCATTTGTTGTTGGATGTCTTTAGG
>JBMYYK010000049.1:0-9887 GCA_049609325.1 Flavobacteriaceae bacterium
ATAAGTCTCATATTTGGGATAATCGTTATAAAGCAGCAGATGAACAAGAAACTTCAGATGATTCAGAAAATTATACTATATTTAAAGGCGGTAAAAACTATTACTCAGGAATGTTAATTAGACAAATAAATTAGAAACAAATGATTATGACAAAAAATGGTAAAAATTTACTAATGCTTGTAATGCTATTAGTATTTAGTTTCAATGTTAATGCACAATGGAAAAAAAATAAAGCTAATGCTGATACAAAAATTTGGCGTTATGATGTAGAATGTCAAGGTATAGCGAAACAAGGCGCTAAATTGGTAAAAGTATGGTCTTATTCAAAGAATCCTAAACATGCAATTTCTAGAGCTATGAAAAACGCAGTTCACGGAATTATTTTTAAAGGTTATGCTGGGGGCGGACGAGGATGTACGTCTTTTCAGCCATTAGTTAGAGATGCAGGTGTAGAAGCTAAACACCAAGCATTTTTTGATGCTTTTTTCGCTGATGGAGGTGAGTATTTAAAATACGTCAGCGCAGCTACTGATGGACGTATAGCGCCAGGAGATCGTTTAAAAATAAGTAAACGTGAATACAAAATAGGAGTTGTTGTAAATGTAATGTCAGATCACTTACGTAAAAGGCTTGAAAGTGAAGGGATTATTAGAGGGTTATCTTCAGGGTTTTAAAATTTAAAAAATAATAAAAGACATAAACAATGAATACAAAAAGAACAATATTTTTTGCTGTTTGCATGTTATTAATGAGTGTAACAGTATTTGGTCAAGCAAAAAAGCCCACATTAATGGTAGTACCTAGTGATGCTTGGTGTTTGAAGAACGGGTATAGTTTAACCTTTGATGATCAAGGGTCAACTGTAAAAATACCAGATTATAAAAGAGCATTTCAAGAGAATACAGAAGTACTGCAAGTTATTAGTCAAATCAATGGTATGATGGCTGATAGAGGGTTTCCTTTGAAAAATATGGAATCGGCAATAAAAACATTAGAAGCTAATAATGCAGAAGATAATATGAGGTCTTCTAAAGATAGTGGTAGTGGTGTAAGCGAAAGCCCTATTGATGCACTTAAAAAAGTAGCTAAAGCAGATATTATTTTGCAATTAACTTGGACAATTAATAATGTTGGGCCAAAAAAATCAATCAATTTTAACTTACAAGGTTTAGATTCTTATACAGATAAGCAGGTGGCAACAGCTACTGGAACCGGAGCGCCTTCATTTTCTGCTGAAACCCCAGTATTGTTATCTGAAGCTGTTTTAGCACATATGGATAATTTCACTGCAAGCTTACAAAATCATTTTGATGACATGTTTGCTAATGGAAGAGAAATCATTGTTCGCATTCAAAAATGGGATGATTGGGATGGAGATTTAGAAACTGAATATGATGGTGAAGAGCTTGGTATAATTATTGAAGATTGGATGGCAGACAATTCTGTAAAAGGAAGATTTAGTTTGACAGATATGACAGAAGATATGGCATTGTTTGAACAAGTACGTATCCCATTATTTAATGAAAAAGGTAGAGCTATTGACGCTAGACGTTTTGTTAGAGGTTTAAGTAAGGTTTTAAAAGCGGCACCATATTCAATCCCAAATAAATTAGTTATGAAGGGATTAGGTCGAGCAACAATAATATTAGGAGGAAAATAAAAAATATACAAATGAAAAAATTACTATACATAGCTTTATTTTTTGCTTCGGTAACTTTTGCCCAAGACAAAAACAATAATGATGGAATCTTGTTAGGCGCGCATATTCCGCCACAAGCTGAAGGAATACCTATGACTGCCCAAAAGATGTTAATAAATAAATTAGGGCAAATAATAACTAAGAACGGTATTAGTGCAGACGTAAATAATTCAAGATTTATAATTACACCAAACATAACAGTTTTAAGTAAAAATGTTACGCCTACTGCACCGCCAAAAGTCGCAATGAATTTGGAGCTAACTTTATATATTGGAGATGGTGTTGCAGGGAATTTATTTGCAACAGAAACAGTACAATTAAAAGGAGTAGGGACGAATGAAACTAAAGCTTATATAGCTGCTTTAAAAAGGTTGAGTCCTAAAAATTCTGCTATTCAAGATTTTATAGGTAAAGGTAAGAATGAAATTGTAGAGTACTATAATAATAATTGCAGTTTAATTGTTAAAAAAGCAGCCGCGTTAGAGGCAGAAAACAAACTAGAGGAGGCTTTATTATTGTTAACGAGTGTCCCAGAAGTAAGTACTTGTTTTAATAAAGTGAAATCTAAAATTAAAGGATTATATAAGAGAACTATTGATAGAGACTGTAAGCTAAAATTAAATGACGCTAGAGCTATATGGGCAGCAAACCAAGATATAGATGCTGCAAATGAGGCAGGTGCAATTTTATCTACAGTTGAACCAAGGTCATCATGTTACGGTGAAGTTAAAGCTTTGTATAATAAAATATCTGCTAGAGTAAAAGATCTTAGTGATAGAGAATGGAATTATGCATTAAAGGTTTTAGATACAAAAGAGTTAGCTATTAAAGCTGCTAGAGATGTTGGTGTTGCATATGGTAAAGGACAACCAAATTCAGTAACCTATAATGTTAGAGGTTGGTATTAGGCTATTTCTTAACACATAATATTATACATAAAAGCACTCTATCAAGAGTGCTTTTTTTATACCTTTACTTTTTAATTTTTTAAATCAATGTTAGAAATTATCATCTTATTAATAGGAAGCATTCTTTTTGGAGTTATAGGGTTTTTATTAGGCAAGCATTTGTCTAAGCTTAAGCATAGTTCTCAGTTGAATGGTTTAACAGACCGTCAATTAATGTTAGAACAACAATTGCTTACAGCCAAAGAGTTGACACAATCAGAGTTAAAAAAACAAGAAGGGTATTTTAATTCTCAAATCACTGTGTTGTATACACAAATAGAAAAACAAGAACACGATAAAGAGTTGATTAGAGCAGACAGAGATGCTGTGAGAATAGCGTTGACAAAATTAGAAACTGAGTACAATAACTTAGAGCAGCAGAATAGCTTACAGCAAAAAGAAGTCAATCAATTACAAGAAAAATTTTCCAAGGAATTTGAGAATTTAGCAAATAAAATTCTCGATGAAAAGGCTAATAAGTTTACAGAGTTAAATAAGGAAAACATTAAAGGGATATTAAACCCATTACAAGAAAAAATTCAGCATTTTGAGAAGAAAGTTGAAGATACACATAAAGAAAGTATAGGTCATCACGCAAGTTTAAAAGAACAAATTTTAGGATTGAAAGACTTGAATTTGCAAATGAGTAAAGAGGCCATAAACTTAACAAAAGCCTTGAAAGGAGATAGTAAGCTACAAGGCAATTGGGGAGAGTTAGTATTAGAGCGTGTCCTTGAAAAATCTGGCTTAGAAAAAGATCGTGAGTACTTTGTACAGCAAAGTTTTGTGACCGAAGATGGTAGTAGAGTGTTGCCAGATGTGGTAATAAATCTTCCTGATAACAAAAAAATGATTGTTGATTCAAAAGTGTCATTAACCCATTATGAACGTTTTGTAAATGAAGACGATGAGGGGTTACAACAGCAGTATTTAAAAGAACATGTTAATTCTATCAAAAGACATGTTGAACAATTAGGCGATAAAAACTACCATGACCTATATAAAATTGATAGTCCAGATTTCGTGCTATTATTCATTCCTATAGAACCGGCATTTGCAGTAGCCTTAAACGAAGACAACAGTTTGTATAATAAAGCATTTGAGAAAAATATTGTGATTGTAACACCGGCAACATTATTAGCGACACTTCGTACTATTGACACCATGTGGAATAATGAAAAACAACAGAAAAATGCTATTGAAATTGCTCGTCAAGCTGGAGCATTGTATGATAAATTTCATAATTTGATGGTAGATTTAACAGCTGTAGGAAAAGACATGGATAGAGCAAAAAACAATTACTCTACTGCAATGAATAAACTGTTTGAAGGTAGGGGGAACCTTATCACTTCAGTTGAGAAAATAAAAAAGTTAGGGGCTAAAGCCAAAAAATCACTACCTGATACAATTGTCAATAAAGCCTTAGAATCTGAATAATAAATTAAAAAAAAGGAGGAGCATTTTGCTCCTCCTTTTTTAAATACTTTTTTAAGATAAAGATTAATTCGTAGATTTTCTAGCCTTTATTAAAGCTTCTAACTCTTTACCATAAATTGTTGATTTAGCTTTGTTTGATAGCCCGTTATAAATAGAATCTAAATAAACAACGTTAGCCTCGTCAATTTCTCTAGCCCCAATATATGCAGCTACTGAAGTTCGTTTATGTGTTAATGCAAATTGAATAGCTCTTAAGTATTTTGCACGAGTTAAAGCAGTCACTTTCTTGTCGTAAGCAATAATTTCATCTTCGTTATTTTTCAATTGAGCTTGTATAAACCCTAAGTTTGCTTGCGCTAATTTTGTATTAACGTCTTTTAATGCATTTTGGTATTCGGTATAAATTCTATGGTTTTTACTCCCAGTTATTACTACTTCAGAATTAATTTTTTCTAAATGTGTGTTTAAGTTTAGATCTCCTTTTTCACCAAAAAATGTAATACGATCGTTGTATTCTATACCATCTATTTTATCAACATAGATGTAAAATAATTCAGGAGTGTCAATATTAGTGCTAAGTGAGAATGATTCTTGTCCATCTATAACTACCGAGTCTAAATCTACCAATGCGCTATCTACAATTTTTTGCAAATACACCGTTCCTTTTTTTAGTCCCGTGATAGTAGCGTCAATTCGCATTTCATTTTCTTTTTTACAAGAGACACATGCAATTGTGATGGCTAAGATATAAAGTAGCTTTTTCATTAATTCAAATTTCGATGAGTTAGTATTTTGTGCAAATATGCAATTCTTTTGAGTTTTACGACAATTAATTTATGGAGAAACAGCAACAATTTCCATTAAAATGGTACAGGCTATGGCGGCTATGGTACCAATAGCATAGCCCAATACGGCTAATAACACTCCAACAGTAGCTAGAGATGGATGAAATGCAGACGCTACAATTGGCGCCGAAGCAGCTCCACCAACATTTGCTTGACTTCCTACTGCTAAAAAGAAATACGGTGCCTTAATTAATTTGGCCATTACTATTAAAAGTAAGGCATGAATGGTCATCCATATTAATCCAACAGCAATTAAACCTGTATTGTCCATAATCATGGTTAAATCCATTTTCATTCCTATTGATGCCACTAAGATATATATGAATACACTACCAAATTTACTGGCTCCAGCACCTTCGTAATTTTTGGCTTTTGTAAATGATAGTAGTACTGCAACGATGGTAGATATTGATATCATCCAGAAGAAACTAGACCCTAAGAAAGTGAAAATGTTTCTGGTGGTTGCGTTAGCAATATTAGCCACAACATCACCAAAAAAGGCGCTTAAATATCCAGATCCGAAATGTGCGAAACTTACGGTTCCGAATGCAATAGCAGCCATTAACATCATATCAGTAACTGAAGGATTGCGTTTAACACTTTCACTAAATGTTGACATTTTATCTTTTAAAGCTTCAATAGATGAGTTGTCCGCATTTAACCAGTGGTCTATTTTTTTAGATTTCCCAATTCCAATTAACAAAATGGCCATCCAAAGGTTAGCGACAACAATATCAACAAATACCATTCCTCCATATAGTTTTTGATTGTACCCATAAATTTCTAGCATTGCTGTTTGGTTGGCACCACCACCAATCCAACTTCCAGCTAAAGTCGATAAACCTCTCCATACGGCATCTGGCCCTGCTCCACCAACAGTTTCTGGTGAAATCATTGAAATAATTAATATGGCAATTGGTCCGCCAATAACGATACCAATGGTACCTGTAAAAAACATCACCAAGGCGCGCCAACCTAAATTAAATACCGCTTTTAAATCTATACTTAAGGTCATAAGTACTAAGGCAGCGGGTAATAAAAATCGACTTGCGACATAATATAAATTGGAATGGTGTTCTGTGATTGTTCCGGTAGCATCAGTTGTTTCCCATTCTGGTGCAATAATCCCTAAAGTGGTAAGTAAGGCAGGTATCATATACGCCATAAATAAGCCAGGAACTATTTTATAGAATTTTTTCCAAAAACCAGACTCTTTAGATTCTGTATAAAAGATAAATCCTAATGCTAACATTAGTACTCCAAATGCGATGGTGTCATTTGTAAAAATTGGTGCGTTTCCCATGTGATAAGTTGTTTTTATGGTTTGCAAAATACAAAAATAAAAAGCAGCTCAATGAGCTGCTTGTAAAATATCTTTGAAACACGTTTATTTGATAAATTCACTAATTGCTTGTGCTAATTCTGGCGCATTTTTCAATTGTGGCATATTATAGGTTTTTGCATTTTCCTGAGCATCTTTACTTTCAACCGTTTTTAACACATGGTTCATGTTTTTGATGATGACTAATTCGGCATCTGGTTTGGCTTCAACTAATAATTTAGCATCATTTGGAGTCACCTGAATGTCGTTATCTCCGTTGATGATTAGTGTAGGTATGGTTAATTTTTTAAGTTCCTCAGTAGGTGAATAGCGCATCCAACTTCTTATGAAAGGTTGTACATCTAAATTAAAGATGTTTGCTAAACCAGGATTGAAATTTTTATCAGTTTTCCCTATTTTTAGAATATCAAAAGTAGTTTTGGCGCTTTCTACTAAATCTGTAGCTCCCATCATACCTATTTGCTCTAAGATGACTTGATCTATAGATTTTCCTGGTCCTGAAATAGAAACAAAACCATTAACATGTTCAGTCGCTGCTAACATACCTACTAAGGCTCCTTGACTATGACCAATAATATAAATATTGGAATAGTGTTTAGTTGTTTTTAGGTAGTTCACTACTTTTTTCGCATCGTCTACAAAGTCATCAAAAGTAACTTGCTTGATTTGCTTTTCACCAGCTCCTTTTTTTAGCATGGTTAAGGCACGTTTGTCATACCTAAACGTGGCAATGCCTTTACTAGTTAAATCTTCTGCTAAATATTTTAAGGAATTATTTTTAATAAAGTTCTGATTGCCATCTCTGTCATTTGGGCCAGAACCAGGAATAATTATAGCAACTGTTTGGGTTTTACTATTAGGTATTAATAGTGTGCCTTCAACGTAATTACTTACAGTGATATCTTGAGCAATGAAATCTTGCCCAAAAGATACCGTAAACATAAATAGTCCGATAAGTAAGAAGAGTTTTTTCATGTAGGTTTTTTTTTATGTTGTTCAAAAAAAATGCCAAGATGTTTATGGCTTATAATTTATATGATTTTGAATTCGATTTTATAAGTAAATATGGTATTCCGATGATTAGTGCCGAGTAAAAAGTTAGTGTTTCAAATGTATTGTCTTGTGTATATACTGTTAATGCATATCCAATTGCTATTAGTATTGCCATAGCGAAAAAAACATTTCTAAACAGTGTAGCTATTTTATCAATATCATACAGAGCCTTTTTTTCAGGCTCCATAGTGTTGTAACCAGCAATTAGGTTATAAAACTTAAAATTCTTTATAAGTATGCCGATTAAAATAAATAATCCTGCAGTTAATATCATGAGGTGTATTTTTTATAAAGATATTAATTTTTGTGCTTTAAATAGCGTTTTTCTTCACGGGTTAAATAGCTCATAAATTTGTTAGGCAACGGCACGGAAATATCTATTGTTGTTTTTTTAATTGGATGGGTGAATAGTATAGACGTTGCATTTAAAAATAAGCCCTTGTGTATCATAACATTATTTGGGGCGTAGAGCTTGTCACCTACAATAGGGTAGCCTAATTCAGAAAGGTGAATACGCAATTGGTGTGTTCTTCCTGTTTTGGGGCTAAGTTTAACTAAGCTAAGATGACCGTTTTGTAACGCGTTTACTTGAGAAACAATGACATAGTCTGTTAATGCAGATTGCGAATTGACATCTGTGTTGATAGTTCCTGACACTGGAAGTTTGCCTACAACAATGGCATGATAGGTCTTTTGAATTGTTTTGGCTTCAAATTGATTGTGCAAATTAATTTGAGCAGATTTCGTTTTTGCAATAAGTAATATGCCACTTGTTGGATTATCTAATCTATGAACGGGCTTTGGGTAGCTTAAAGCATCAGTTTGAGTTGAAGTGTTTAAATTATAGGGTAGAGCATTTTCTATAGTTTTGTAATAATTACCATTAGTAGGAAAGCCTGCGGGCTTATTTATCGCTGCCATATAATCATCTTCATAGATAACGTCTAATTGTAATTGAAATATTTTTCTAGGGGTAGTATCATGTGCAATTAATTTGAGGCATTGCCCAGCTTTAATCCAATGGTGTGTTTCAGCAATTTGATCATCAATTAAGAGGCATTTTTTTGCGATACACTTTTTTACAGCACTTCTGCTTTGTAATTTTTCAAAAACTGTTCCAGCATATTCTTGTATGCGAATATGATAATCACCTTCTGGTACAATATGGGTTTCTAAAACAATCATGCGCTAACAAATATAAGTGAATGCAAATACAAATAGATATTACAATAAACGCCTTTCAAATGAAAGGCGTTTGTATTATGTGATAGAAGAGAAATCTTATCGGTGTATTGTTTGAGTTCTGTCTGGTCCAACAGAAACAATTTTAATAGGAATTTCTAATTCTTTTTCTAAAAATGCGATATACTCGTTTAATTCTTTTGGGAATTGACTTGTTTCTGTCATTTCAGTCAAGTCTTCTGTCCAACATGGGAATTTGGTGTATATAGGAGTGATGTTTTCTGGCTCAATATTATATGGTAAATGCGTGATAGATTCACCTTTATAGTTATAAGCAGTACATACTTTTAAATGGTCAAAACCAGACAATACATCACCTTTCATCATCATTAACTGAGTTACACCGTTAACCTGGCAGGCATATTTTAAAGCAACAAGGTCTAACCATCCGCAACGTCTAGGACGTCCAGTTACGGCACCAAATTCACGACCAACTTTAGCCATTTCGGCTCCAGTTTCATCAAACAATTCAGTAGGGAATGGTCCAGAACCTACACGTGTTGTATATGCTTTAAAAATACCATACACATCGTTTATTTTATTAGGTGCAACTCCTAATCCTGTACAAGCTCCAGAAGCTGTTGTGTTAGATGAAGTTACAAAAGGATAGGTTCCAAAGTCGATGTCTAATAAAGAGCCTTGTGCCCCTTCTGCTAAAATAGTTTTACCAGCTTTTAAGGCTTGGTTTAAATATTCTTCACTGTCAATGAATTGTAATGCTTTTAATTTTTCTACGGCTGCAAAAAACTCTGCTTCCATTTCATTTAAATCATACTGTACATCAACATTATAAAAGCTAATCATAGCTTCATGTTTGTTGGCAAGACTTCTGTACTTTTCTTTCCAATCAGACAATTCTAAATCACCAATTCTAATCCCGTTTCTACCAGTTTTGTCCATATAAGTTGGACCAATTCCTTTTAATGTAGACCCAATTTTAGCTTTTCCTTTAGAGGCTTCAGAAGCAGCGTCTAGTAAGCGATGAGTCGGTAAAATGACATGGGCTTTACGAGAAATGATTAATTTTGATTTGTAATCAATATCAAATTTGTCTAGTCCTTCTAATTCTTGAACAAAAACTACAGGATCTATAACGACTCCGTTACCAATTACATTGATTGCTTTTTTATGAAATATTCCTGAAGGAATAGTTCTTAATACATGCTTAATGCCGTCAAATTCTAAGGTGTGTCCTGCATTTGGTCCTCCTTGAAAACGTGCAATAATGTCATAATCTGCGGTTAGAACGTCAACAATTTTACCTTTTCCTTCGTCTCCCCATTGTAAACCTAGTAGTAAATCTACTGCCATTGTGTGTTATT
>JBMYYK010000050.1:0-9112 GCA_049609325.1 Flavobacteriaceae bacterium
TTCTATGCAACAACAACTTAAAAACTGTATTGAGCATCTAAAAAACGGTGGACTCATACTCTACCCAACAGATACTATTTGGGGTATTGGTTGCGATGCTTCCAACCCTGAAGCTGTAAAAAAAGTATATGCCTTAAAAAAACGTATTGACACCAAAGCATTAATCTGTTTAGTTGCTGATGAACGAATGCTTTCAAAATATGTAAAAACCATTCCAGAAGTTGCTTTAGATGTTATTGAACTTTCAGAGAACCCTACCACTATTGTGTATGATGCACCACAAAATTTAGCAGAAAATTTGATTGGCACTGATGATACCATAGCCATTAGAATCCCTGATGATGAATTCTGCTTTCATCTATTACGCAAATTTAATGGTGCTATTGTGTCTACATCAGCAAACATCTCTGGACAGCCATCACCAAAAAGCTTTTCAGAAATAAGCGATGATATTTTAAAAGGTGTAGACTATGTTGTAAATTCGCAGTTTGAAAAAGAGTCCTCTAAACCATCGTCAATTATCAAATTAACAAACTCTGGTTTAGTGACAATTATTAGAGCATAAATGTCCGAAACTAACAACCATACTGAAGCGTTACAACACCCTATTTTTAAGGTCATACAAAAAGCCACAACACTTTTAAATATTGACAGTTACGTTATTGGCGGTTTTGTAAGAGATTTTCTTTTAAACAGAGGTGACGCGAAAGATATTGACGTTGTTGCTATTGGTAGCGGTATAGAACTAGCCCAAAAAGTAGCATCGCTTTTACCAAATACGCCTAAAGTGCAAGTTTTTAAAACTTATGGTACAGCTATGCTTCGTACTGAGGATATTGAAATTGAGTTTGTTGGTGCCCGCAAAGAATCATATGCAAAAGAAAGTAGAAATCCAATTGTTGAAAATGGCACTTTAGAAGATGACCAAAACAGAAGAGATTTCACCATAAATGCGCTAGCAATAAGTTTGTCTGAAGCTACTTATGGTCAGTTATTAGATCCTTTTGATGGGGGTATTCATTTAAAAGAACAGCTTCTAAAAACACCATTAGATCCTGATGTTACTTATTCTGATGACCCCTTACGTATGATGCGTGCAATACGTTTTGCTACTCAATTGAATTTCAGGATTGAATACGAATCATTACAAGCCATCTCAAAAAATAAAGAACGCATCAATATTATTACCAAAGAACGTATAGTGGACGAATTGCATAAAATTATGCTTAGCCCGAAACCTTCGGTAGGTTTTCTATTATTAGAAGACACTGGATTATTACCATATATATTACCTGAACTCATTGCTTTAAAAGGTGTTGATGAAGTTGAAGGTCAATTACATAAAGATAACTTTTACCATACTTTAGAAGTGGTTGACAATATTGCTCAAACTACAGATAATTTATGGTTACGCTGGGCAGCGCTATTACATGATATTGGTAAAGCACCAACTAAAAAGTTCAGTAAAAAAGTAGGATGGACCTTTCACGGCCATGAATTTGTAGGCTCAAAAATGGTCTACAAATTATTTAAGCGTTTAAAAATGCCATTGAATGACAAAATGAAATTTGTTCAGAAAATGGTACGCATGAGCTCTCGCCCTATTGTTATTGCAGATGATAAAACTACCGATTCTGCAGTAAGACGTTTGGTGTTTGATGCTGGTGAACATATTGAAGACTTGATGACGCTTTGTGAAGCCGACATCACCACTAAAAATCCAAAAAAATTCAAGAAATACCACCATAATTTTAAAATTGTAAGACATAAAATTGTTGAGGTAGAAGAACGTGATAAAATCAGAAATTTTCAACCTCCAGTTACGGGTGAAGAAATTATGGCTGCGTTTAATTTAAAACCATGTAGAGAAATTGGTCTATTAAAAGACTCCATTAAGGAAGCTATTTTAGATGGTGATATTTCTAATAATCATGATGAAGCCTACCAACTCATGCTAAAAAAAGGTAAAGAATTAGGACTAACGTCAAAATAATTAATTGAGTTAAAACAACACTCATGAAAAAAGACAACAAAAAAGTAATTTATTGGTTATTAACCGGCTGTGCTCTAATATTTATAATGGTAGTTGTTGGCGGTATAACTAGATTAACACATTCTGGCTTATCCATATCTAATTACAAACTAATAAGTGGAACCATTCCTCCTATTAGTGAAGCTGAATGGCAGGAAGCTTTTGATTTGTACAAGCAATACCCTGAATATCAAAAACTAAATAACCATTTTAATTTACAAGATTTCAAAGACATCTATTTTTGGGAATGGTTACATAGAGTTATCGGCCGATTTATAGGACTGGTGTTCTTTTTACCATTTGTCTATTTTTTAATCACCAAACAATTGTCCAAACCAACCATACAGAAAAGCATTATTTTATTATGTATGGGTGCCTTTCAAGGATTTTTAGGCTGGTATATGGTAAAAAGTGGTTTGGTAGACAATCCTGACGTAAGTCATTATAGGTTAGCAGCTCACCTAACAACAGCTTTTATAACGTTTGCTTACACCTTTTGGGTAGCGCTTGACCTAATGTTTCCTGATAAAAAAGTTATCAATACAAGTATTAGAAATGTCATTAGAATTGCTCTAATTATCTTACTAATTCAAATTATATACGGCGCTTTTGTTGCTGGTTTAGATGCAGGATTTATCCATAACCATTGGCCGCTGATGAATGAAGGTCAGTTTATACACGAAACCGTATATATTGAACAACACCCTCAATATAAAAACTTTATTGAAGGTAAAAGTGGCGTGCAATTTATGCATAGAATCATTGCTTGGTTTGTGGTATTTTCAATTGGTTACATTTGGTACAAGTCTGAACAACAACAGTTAAGCAAATGGCAACAAAAAGGTATCAACTGGTTGCTATTTCTTGTAAGTTTGCAGTTTGTATTAGGCGTATGCACTTTGCTTTTACACGTACCTGTATGGCTTGGCGTAGCCCATCAAATTGGGGCATTTTTTTTATTATCAGCAATGACTTTTACCCTACATCGTTTTAGTAAATAAAATAATTGTTGATTTTTGCATTTTATAAAACTTAATTTTTTACCATGATATATCGTTTTAGAGTAATCCTTGATGATCAAGAGGACGTATTTAGAGACATCGAAATAGAGGCTTCTGCAACTGCTGAAGATTTCAATAATGCCATTATACAAGCCTTTGGTTTTGAAGGCGGTGAAATGGCTTCATTTTATATAAGTGATGACGAATGGAATCAAGGAGAAGAAATTGCCTTGTTTGACATGAGTGAAGGTGGCGACTCCGTACGCATCATGGCTGAAACTGCACTTAATAGTATCGTAGATAAAAACGAGAGAAAGTTAATTTATGTGTATGATTTCTTTAGCATGTGGACTTTCTTAATAGAGTTGGCTGAAATTGCTGAACCTCAAGATGGTATGAGCTATCCTAACTTAATGTTTGCTCATGGCGAATTACCCGACAGCCCTCCAGATAAAGTATTTGAGGCTGAAAAAGAACCTAAAAGTGACGACTTTGACTTTAATGAATTTGATGATTTAGACGATCACGCTTTTGACAATTACGATGATTTATGGAATTAAGTTACAAATTGTAACTTGACAACCATAGACTCATGCTAACCAAACACATACAACATGATTAATTTATACCAAACACATATAGACAGTTTATCAATTCACAGAGTTGGTAACAAAAGTAAAGCAGAAGGTGCGTTTTTATCAAAAGAACCGTACCAAATGGATGATGAATTGATGCCGCTTTTAAAGGAATTTTTCTTTAAGCCGTTTAGAGAGAAAGAGGAAAACTATTTTCAATTTTCTAATGAAGTAGATGTAGAATTTAATGAATTGTACAAAATTGTATCTGAAGTATTTTTAAACCCTAGTACAATTCATGAAGCATCAAGAAAAATAACCAGTCACCTATACGATCAGTCAATGCATCCGCATATTAAAAGTGGTGAAGTATATGTGACGTATTTAGACAACTTAGTTATTGACAATCAAAAAGTTGATGGTATTGGTATATTTAAGAGTGAACTACAACATGACTTTTTACAGTTTAAAGAAACTGAAGATAATTTAGACGCCATTTTACAACAGGGGGTTAACTTAAAAAAGTTAGACAAAGGCTGTATCATCTTTAACATTGAAAAAGAAACTGGGTATAAAATTTTATCTTCAGATTCTAATAAATATGACACTAAATATTGGTTAGAACATTTTTTAGGGGTTGATGCCTTAGCAGATGATAACTTTTTTACAAAAAAGTACTTGCAACTTTGTCAGAACTTTGCCAAAGATGTGGTATTTCCTGCAGAGGATAAAAAAGAGGAAGTGATGTTCATGAACCGTTCTATGGATTACTTTGCCAAGAATGACAATTTTGAAGAAACTAACTTTTTAAATAATGTTATTGAAAACCCTGAATTAATTCCAGAATTTAAGCATTATAAACAGGAAAAAGCACCTAAATTTAATGTGGAAGATTTAACGGAATTTCCAATATCAAACACTGCAGTAACAGCTTCTAGAAAGAAAATAAAAAACGTTATTGATTTAGACACCAACATTCAAATTAAAATGGATTTTATAAATCCAGAATCTGCAGAAAAATTTGTAGAAAAAGGATGGGATGAAGAAAAACAGATGTACTACTACTTAGTCTACTTTAACAAAGAACAAAAAGGATAACAACAATAAAAAGGCTCTTAATTTTAAGAGCCTTTTGTTTTTTCAACACCTAACTAGCAGTTTTTTCTCTGAGGTAAAACAGCCTATATCTCTGTTTATAAACACAATAGAACATCTATAAAAAAGAAAAAACATTCTAATGCTTAGAATGTTTTTTTATAAATTACACTTATTTACTACTCTCTTTAGTAAGCTTTAATAGGGGCTTTAGCTAATGTCCTCACAGTAAGTTAGTTTGTAATTATGAGTCAAATATACAATTTTTGACTTTTCGTACAAACTATATGTATATTTTTTTCAGTTAAAGAATAAACTCATCACTTGTGTAACAAAATACCACTAAACTCGTCTTGTTGTTATAATCAATCAATATCATGAGTTCTACAATTTTATCAATAAAAAACTTGAATAAAACTTACGGTAAGTTTCAGGCTATTAAAAACCTGTCATTTACAATTGAAAAAGGCAATGTATATGGCATACTTGGGCCAAACGGAAGCGGTAAATCTACCACTTTAGGTATTGTTTTAAATGTTGTAAATAAGTCATCTGGTGAGTTTTCATGGTTTAACAATACAATTACTACACATGAAGCCTTAAAAAAAGTGGGAGCTATTATAGAGCATCCTAATTTTTACCCTTACATGTCGGCTTATGACAACTTAAAACTCGTTTGTGAAATTAAAGGAATACCTGCCTCAAAAATTAATGAAAAACTCACTTTAGTTGGGTTAATTGAACGTAAAGACAGTAAGTTCAAAGCCTTTTCATTAGGAATGAAACAACGCTTAGCAATTGCTTCTGCCCTATTAAATGATCCTGAAATATTAATTTTAGATGAGCCAACAAACGGATTAGACCCACAAGGCATACACCAAATTAGAGCATTAATCACCACTATTGCCGCTCAAGGCACGACCATATTGCTTGCTTCTCACTTATTAGATGAAGTTGAAAAAGTATGTTCTCACGTGGTTATTTTAAGACATGGTGAAAAATTATATGAAGGACGTGTTGATGAATTGATAGCTACGAAAGGATTCTTTGAACTAAAATCTGCTCAAAAAAATGAATTAATGGCTTTTTTAAATTCCAACGACACTTTTGGAACAATAAAAGAAGATGATGATAAAATAATTGCCTTTTTAAACAGCGATATTGCTCCAGAAAAACTTAATACGCAACTACATAACAAAGGCATACAGCTTTCGCATTTAGTGAAACGAAAAGAAAGTTTAGAACACCAATTTTTACAATTAACAAACAATAATTAAGACATCATGACACGTTTATTACGCATAGAATTTCAGAAATTATGGCAAAACAAAATGAGTCGTTTTTTGTTAATAGTTTCATTTATCGTCCCATTTTCAGTACTCATATTATCATCTATTAAAATTGATTTTTTTGGATATTTCACAATAGATTTAGCACAAACTGGAATCTTTAACTTTCCGTTTATCTGGCATATCATCCCGTTTTTTGCCAGTTATTTCAAACTGTTTTTTGCACTCATTGTAGTGTCTATGATTTCTAACGAGTATAGCTACAGAACCATAAAACAAAACCTAATTGATGGTTTGAGTAAAAAAGAGTTTGTGCTTTCAAAATTCTATTTTATTCTTGTGTATACAATGCTATCAACCTTATTTATTGGTATAGCAACACTGGTAATAGGATTAATACACTCATCACACACAGACTTTGATATTTTATTTATTGATATTGAATTTGTTGCAGCTTATTTTTTCAAACTTTTAGGGTTCTTTAGTTTTTGTTTTTTCATGGCGGTATTAATTAAACGAAGTGCTTTTGCTTTAGGGGCACTAATTGTTACTGCTTTTGTTGAATTAATAATCTACGAAAACTTGCAATGGAATTGGGCTAATGAAGAGGTAGCTACAAATGTTATGATGTTTGCGCCCTTCACTGCATTGTACAATCTGATTAATCAACCAATACAACGCATTGTAATGATGTCAAGCCCTGATAAAACTGACTTAGCTTATGATTATGCAGTACATTGGTATGAAATTGCAATTGTATGCGTTTGGACCTTTATATTTATTTATGCCTCGTATTGGTTATTAAAGAAAAGAGATCTTTAAATTTAATTAAAAAATCACTCATTTTTTTTGCACAACTTAGGTAGGGTAATTAACTTGCTAACTGTTATAGTAACATAGATACTATATGTAATTAACCCCAACTAATATGCTTAATAAACTTACTATTTTTTTCAGTTTTTTATTCGTTCATTTATCATTTTCTCAAGCAATTGATGTCAATCCTATAGGCGCACCAGAGTCTGATGATATATTATCCGAACTTGTCAATGAAACTTTAACAGATCACTGCTCAAGCGGAACAAATATCACCTATCGTTATTGCAATGATGTTAATAACACTGGAGCTAAAAGCTTTGGGTACTTTCAATATACCCCGCCAATGGGACAGCAAGCAGATGATACTAACTTCCCGTTTGAAGAAGGTATTATTTTAAGTACTGGATCTAGCCTAACAGCTGAAGGTCCAAACCCTGCAGATCCAGTTAATGTTGTAACAGGTAATGGAACCCAAACGTATAATGAAAATGGAGTGATGACAGGTAATGGAGGAACAAGTTGGATTGGAGACCCCGATATTAAAGAAATATTAGATGATAGATTAGGTGGTAACTTAGAAACGTTTAATGCCACAGTAGTAGAATTTGACTTTTTCTCATTAACCTCAGATTTATCTTTCGATTATTTATTCACCTCAGAAGAATGGGAATCTGGTATTAACGAGTGCCCTGGTTCAGACTATTTAGATGGTTTCGCTTTTATTATTACAGGACCTGGTATTATCCCAGACTTAAAAAGTAACGGGCAACCTTTCGCTCATGGAGGAAAAAACATTGCATTAATACCAAATACAAATATCCCTGTTAGTGCAGGATCAATATACAATAATATGCAGTGTGCACCAGATGCAACTGAAGCCAATGAAGATTTATACATCTCGTACACCAACGCAAACGCAGCAAATTCTCCAGTAAATTTTAATGCTCGAACCGTTAAACTTACTGCTCAAGAAACCGTTATCGCTGGTGAAACATATCATTTAAAACTAGTTGTTGCAGATAGAGGAGATACTCTATACGATTCTGCAGTTCTACTAGCTGCTGATAGTTTTACAACAGCACCTACACTAACAATTAATGGAGTTGAAGTTGGTGAAACACAGCCGGTATGCCAAGGTAGTAACGAAACCGTAACAATTAATGGGGAAATGATCATTAACGGACTTAGTGGTGCTGTAGAATACCAATGGTTACATAACGGTATTGAAATGACACAAGCCAATGGTTACCCTCAAGATGAAGATCATTATGAGTTAACTACAAATATTAATGGTACATATACACTCATTGCCACGTTACCACTTGCATCTGGTAATTGTGATACTATAGACTCTGCTACTATTACATTTTTACCTGACACTACTATTGGGAATGTACCAGACATGAATTTATGTGATTCAGGAGACGGTACTGCTAGTTTCCCTATAGACACCTATAATAATACATTATTAAATGGTCAAGACCCTACACTATATTCCGTGACCTATCATTTAACAGAAGAGGATGCTTTATCTGGAGATGCTCCAATAACTTCTCCTTATATAGGACCTACACAAGAAATTTTCACTAGAGTTATGTTAACCAATAACCCTGAGTTTTGCTATGCCACTGGATCTTTTTTTGCTACTGTAAACACAATACCTACTGCAACACAACCTGTAAACCCAATTCGCATTTGTGATGATCTTGCTAATGGACAATACTTAGAGGAATTTGATTTAACACAAGTAGAAGATGAAATATTAAACGGACAATCACCTGCTGATGTGACCATTACATATTATGATAATTCTACTACACCTCCTACAGTAATCCCAAATACAGATGTAACAAATTACCTGAGTGGGACTAAAACAATTGGCGCAGTTGTTTCAAACAACAATAATACCAATTGTACTACAAGTACAACATTTGAGATCATTACAGATTTAATTCCATTAGCTCCAATGGTTACAGAAATGAGTATATGTGATGATGACAATGATGGAGTTGGTTTTTTCGATTTAAACTCTATTATTCCAAGTCTAACCAATGGTGTTACTACAACTGATGTTGTATTTTATGAAACCCTAGAACAAGCAGAATTAGGTCTAGGAGCTATAAATACTACTGAACCATACCAAAACTTAATTACAGGTGTTTATGGGCAACAAACTATATACGTTAACTTAACAACTAATGGTACCTCATGTCAAATTACTGTTCCGTTTACACTTATCGTTATAGACAGTCCAGAGTTACCATCAGAGCCTTTAGTGTATAGTATCTGTGATGACTATAA
>JBMYYK010000051.1:0-8283 GCA_049609325.1 Flavobacteriaceae bacterium
ATTTTGAGTAATTTCTATATGTGATTTCTCACTTCACTTTGTTACGTTTCGAAATGACAAATCTAAATTAGTCTTTTAATTCTCCTAAATACTGCTGTTCAAAATCTATAGGGCAGATAGCATTATCAGTATTAAACTCACCAATTTTTGTGCGACGTAATTTTGATAAATGCCCGCCAGATTGTAAAGCTTTGCCAAAATCATGAGCTAAAGAACGGATGTAGGTTCCTTTGCTACACACTACTCTAAACTCAACTTTAGGGAATTCAATGTTAGTGATTTCAAATTTAGAGATGGTAATTTGCCTTGGTTCTACCTTAACATCTTCATTATTTCTAGCATACTCATAGAGGCGTTTACCGTCTTTTTTTAATGCAGAAAATACAGGAGGGTATTGCTGAATATCACCTATGAACTGCTGTGTTGTTTTATGAATCAAGTCTTCGGTAATATGATCTGTAGGGAAGGTTTCTGTAACCTCAGTTTCTAAATCATATGAAGGGGTAGTGCCCCCTAAAGTAATTTCACCAGTGTATTCCTTTATCTGACCTTGAAATTCGCTTAATCTTTTGGTGAATTTTCCAGTACAAATAATTAATAAGCCCGTAGCTAACGGATCTAAAGTACCGGCATGCCCCACCTTTATTTTTTTGATGTCAAATGCTTTTTTAATGACCCAACGCACTTTATTTACGGCTTGAAAAGAACTCCAAGTTAAAGGTTTGTCAATTAATAGTATTTGTCCAGCTTTAAAGTCTTCAGCAGTCATAGTCTTAATTCAAAAGTGTGTAAATAATAGCTATTGCTCCAACACAAAAGCAATAAATGGCAAAGTAAGATAGTTTGCTTTTCTTTACCAATGCAATCATCCAAGTACAAGCAAAAATTCCTGAAATAAAAGCTGCTATAAAACCAGCCGTAAGCGGAATTGCTTGATTGCTGTTAAACGACAGTTCTCCACTTAATACATCTTTAGCAATTTTCCCAAAAATTAAAGGGACTACCATTAAGAATGAAAATCGTGCAGCTTTAGTTTTATCCACACCCAATAATACAGAAGTAGAAATTGTAGCTCCCGAGCGTGAAATACCAGGTAACATGGCAATGGCTTGTGATAGTCCTATTATAATTGAGTGAACCACAGATACATTTTTAGTAGTGTCTTTAGCTTTGTCGGCTAAAAATAATAGCGCTCCGGTAATTAATAGCATTATGCCAACTAATAGTATACTGCCGCCAAATAGCTGTTCCAACTGTTTTTCAAAAAATAACCCAACAATTACAGCGGGTAACATTGAAATGATGATTTTAAAAATGAACTGCATGTCGTTATTCCATTTGAATTTTAAGACTCCTTTAATGATGTCTAAAATATCTTTTCTGAAAATAACCACGGTGCTTAAGGCTGTTGCAAAGTGCAATACTACGGTAAATAGTAGACTTTCTTCACCTACAGAGGTGTCACCTAAAATGGCTTTCCCAAGTTCTAAATGACCTGAAGATGATACCGGTAAAAACTCAGTTAACCCTTGAATAATTCCAAGAATAATTGCTTTAATAATGTCCATTAGTTATCAGACTTCTTATTAAATAGTATGGCGTAAATTTGAATACCAAAACCGATTAATACCAATGTAGGGGCTAAACGGATGCGTTGGAAGTTGTAAATATCAGGATTGAATACCTTAGGGTCATCACTACCACCACCAGACATTAAAATAAAACCAATTGCGATGACAGCTAAACCTATAAACATTAGCTTGTAATTAGCTTTCTTAAAAATAAATTCGGGTTTGTTATTATCGCTCATAATTAATTAAATTCGGTGTATAAAATTGTGTCATTAATAACTAATTGGGCCACATGTTCTGAGGTGCCAATACTATATTTTGGTAAATGTAATGTGACGTTTTTATCTAATATTTGTTCAGACAGTTTAGCGATGTTTAAGCCGTGTTCCAAACCTCTATTAATGTAATAATGATCGCCACCAGCATCACTAATAACAATGTCATTAGATTTACCTTCTGCAATTTTAATAATTTTAACTGATATCGTCACACAATTTTCTGGTTTTGGGTTTTTTATAACACATGAGTGTATGATAAAAGCACCGCAAAAGGCAAGTAAGTACAACGCAGTTTTCATTAGTAATACAAATCTTCTGTTTTTAAATTTAAGAAGCGTTGGGTGGCAAAAAAGGTACTTATCCAGGTAATTACAATACCTAAAATAACTACTCCTGTACATAAAGCGGCAAAAACTGTTGGTTGAGCAAGTAGCTGTAATTCTGGTATGTTTTTATCTAAATAATATGCAATAATCACTAAACCTACAACAGCAATTAAGGAGCCGATAATGCCTAAACGGATGCTCTTCCAGATAAATGGTTTTCTAATGAATCGTTTGGTAGCACCTACCATTTGCATGGTTTTTATAATGAAACGTTTTGAATATACAGCTAAACGAATGGAGCTGTTAATTAATAACATGGCAATGAATGCAAATACAGCACTGATGGCAATAAGCCAAAAACTGATACGTTTTACATTTTTATTCATTAAGGATACCAAGTCAATATCATAACGCACCTCGTCGATATAGTTTTTTTGTAGCAATTCAGTTTTAATTTCTTCCAAGCTGTTTAGCGTTACAAATTCGCTATTTAAAAACACATCGATAGAATTTTGAAACGGATTGTAACCTATAAAATCCATAAACTCTTCTCCGTTTTCTTCTTGAGCTATAGTAGCTGCCTCTTCTTTTGAAACAAAACGTGAAGATTTCACGTAGTCTGCTAATTTTAAATTTTGTTGCAGTTGTTTGATTTCAATGTCTTTGGCACTGTCTTTCAAGTCTATTGATAATGCAATTTGCTCTTTAAAGTGCTTTTCAACTTTTGAAGCATTAATGACTAATAAACCTAAAACACCAACCAAAAACAACACTAAAGTGATACTAAGTATCACAGAAAAGTATGAAGATATCAACCGTCTTTTTTGGTATTTTTCAAAGGATGCGCTCATGAAAATTGATTGTATTAGAAAAGTAAAAATACTAAAACTAAGCTAACCGCGTAATTAAATTAACTAAACTTTTGTCATTCATGCATTAACTGTAAATTTGCACCCATACAAAAGATAAACAAATGCAGTATAATTTTAATGATATAGAAGCCAAATGGCAAAAATATTGGGCAACTAACGGAACGTTTAAAGCTTCAAATAGTTCAGAAAAACCGAAGTATTATGTGTTAGATATGTTTCCTTATCCGTCAGGAGCAGGGTTGCATGTTGGTCATCCGTTAGGATATATTGCAAGTGATATCTATGCGCGTTTTAAACGCCACCAAGGGTTTAATGTTTTACATCCGCAAGGGTATGATAGTTTTGGGTTGCCTGCAGAACAGTATGCTATTCAAACAGGGCAACATCCTGCAGTAACCACGGAAACTAACGTGACGCGTTATAGAGAACAATTAGATAAAATCGGATTTTCGTTTGATTGGTCTCGTGAAGTGCGTACGTCTAATCCGGAATATTATAAATGGACACAGTGGATTTTCATTCAATTGTTCAATTCATGGTATAATAAAGACACTAAAAAAGCGGAAGATATCACTAGCTTGGTGTCATTATTTGAGATTTCAGGAAATGCAACTGTAAATGCTGAGTGTGACGATGATGTAAGGGTATTTTCTGCTGATGAGTGGAATGCATTTTCTGAAAAAGAACAACAAGATGTATTGTTACAATACCGATTAACCTATTTGGCGGAAACTGAAGTGAATTGGTGTCCGGCTTTAGGAACTGTATTAGCAAATGATGAAATTGTAAATGGCGTTTCTGAACGCGGTGGTCATGAAGTGGTGCGTAAAAAAATGACCCAATGGTCTATGCGTATTTCTGCTTATGCTGAACGTTTATTGAATGGTATTGATTACAATCAAGATAATTTAGATTGGACAGATTCCATTAAAGAAATCCAGCGCAATTGGATTGGGAAGTCTGTTGGGGCTTCAGTAACATTTAATGTGGTTGGGCATGACGCAACTATTGAGGTGTTTACCACACGTCCTGATACCATTTTCGGCGTGTCGTTTATGACCTTGGCGCCAGAACACGAATTAGTATCACAAATTGTAACTGACGACCAAAAAGATGCTGTAAATGCGTACATAGAATCTACTGCAAAACGTAGCGAGCGTGAGCGTATGGCAGATGTAAAAACCATTTCCGGAGTGTTTACAGGAGCGTATGCTGAGCATCCGTTTACCAAAGAACCTGTGCCGGTTTGGATTGGGGATTATGTATTGGCAAGTTATGGTACAGGGGCTGTAATGGCGGTACCTTGTGGTGATCAGCGCGATTATGATTTTGCGAAACATTTTGATATTGCCATACCAAATATTTTTGAAAATGTAGATATTTCTGAAGCTGCTCATGCTGATAAATCGGTGAAAATTGCCAATTCAGATTTCCTAAATGGGTTGAATGCTAAAAAAGCAGCGAAGTTGGCCATTTATAAATTAGAAGAATTAGGACAAGGCCTAGGGAAAACACAATACCGCTTGCGTGATGCTGTATTCTCGCGTCAGCGTTATTGGGGAGAGCCATTTCCAGTATACTATAAAGATGGATTGCCACAAATGATTGCTACGGAACATTTGCCAATTCAATTACCAGACGTAGAAAAATACTTGCCTACAGAAACAGGTGAACCGCCATTAGGTAATGCTACTAATTGGGCTTGGGATACCACAACAAATACCGTAGTGTCTAATGACAAGGTCAATAACGAAACAGTATTTCCGTTAGAACTGAACACTATGCCAGGTTGGGCTGGAAGCTCGTGGTATATGTTCCGTTATATGGATTCTCAAAACAAGGAAGAATTTGCCGATGAAACTCAATTAGACTATTGGCAAAATGTAGATTTATACATTGGTGGATCTGAACACGCTACAGGACACTTGTTGTATTCTCGTTTCTGGACAAAGTTTTTACACGATAGAGGATTCTTATCTGTAGATGAGCCGTTCAAAAAAATGATCAATCAAGGAATGATTTTAGGGACGAGTCCTAAAGGTGTTTTATTACCAAAAAGCATAGATAATATTCTAGGAGACAAACTTATTACTGGAGAATTAAGAAAGGATAGATTTGGGAATAATATTGGTGTTCCAGATATAGTTTTAAGGAAAGACGGAAATAAAGAGTACAGAGATTGGTTGCTTTATCCGATGGAAATTTTAAATTTTTGTAAGCTTGAAAGTTATAAAACTGACATTATCCCTTTAGATGAGGTTTCTCATGACGGAAATATTGTTTATATAACAGATGAGTCAATAGGTAAATTAAGATCAAAATATGCTAAATATAATAACCTTCAAATAGGGAGTTTAGAAGATCTTAAAAAATTAAATATTGTATTTGATGGTGATTTGGAAACTGTACTAGATCCTGAAAAAGTTGTATTAAAGATTGAAATTGAAAAAATGTCGAAGTCTAAATACAATGTTGTGAACCCAGATGACATTTGTGAGCAGTATGGTGCAGATACCTTGCGTTTGTATGAAATGTTTTTAGGACCTTTAGAGCAAGCTAAACCGTGGAACACAGCAGGGATTACAGGAGTGCATAACTTCTTAAAGAAACTATGGAAACTCTACGCAGATGATAATGGTGTGAAAGTAAGTGATGCGCCTGCTACAAAAGACAATTTAAAGACTTTACATAAAACAATAAAGAAAGTAACGGAAGATATTGAGAACTTTTCGTTTAACACTTCGGTATCTACATTTATGATTTGCGTTAATGAGCTAACGTCTCAAAAATGTACTTCACGAGAAATTTTAGAACCTTTAGCTATTGTTATTGCACCATATGCACCACATATTGCTGAAGAATTATGGGCCATGTTAGGATATAATACATCAATTTCTGATGTGCCATTTCCAAAATTTGAAGAGAAACATTTGGTAGAGAGTAGTAAAAACTATCCTGTGTCATTTAATGGTAAAATGCGTTTTATGTTAGAGTTGCCATTAGATATGAGTAAAGATGATATTGAAACAACGGTTATGGCTGATGAACGTACTCAAAAACAGTTAGACGGACGTACGCCAAAGAAAATTATTATCGTACCAGGAAAAATTATCAATTTGGTAGGATGATGTTTTAAGTGATAATTATTATCAAAAGCCAGTTCTTAGGAGCTGGCTTTTATCGTTTTAATGAAAAATGTGATAAGAATTCTCGATGCCGCCCTTTAGGTGCTTTTTCAGTATAAACGAGTTTAAACCAATAATCACTTGCTGGTAATGGGCTGCCATTATAGGTGCCATCCCATCCTTTATGATGCTCATCTAATTGTATGATTTCTTTACCATACCGGTCAAAAATAGTGATGTGAACATAGGCCAATTCCTCCATATTTGGTATGGTCCACACGTCATTAATACCATCACCATTAGGAGTGAAAAATTTAGGATAGCTGAGTACTACCAATTCAATTAGTTCAACAAAACAATGCTCAATATCTGTAATACGTATAATGTGTAATCCGCTACCAACATCTTCAAAAAGCCCTTCTGTTTGATAGGCTCCACCGTTTATACTAAACAAATAAGTGCTGCTTCCTGTGGCTGTAGCGAGTATGTTATGAGTATCTGAAAACGCAGCTGTGGTAATATTGGCATCAAAAAAATCAGGACCCGTGGTTATGGAGATGTCTATTTCCTTGATTAAAACACAATTTAAACTCATATCTTCTATGCGTCCAAATACAATTTCAGGATTTGCAGTATTTATAAATCCCGTTGCGGGTAGTATAGGATTGCTATTGTCTATAGCATCTTGTTCTGAATAATGATAGGTGATCTGACTTGTATTACTACTATTCAATTCCGTAATTAATTCAGCATTAAAAACAGTCAAGTCGATTTCTGTAACCCCATCAGACGTGCCATCGTCATCACAAACCACATGTTCTATAGGTGGGTCAGAAAATACGGTATCAGTAAATTCAACTGTAGTCATGTCTGAAGACGTGATAGTATTCCCATCACATAAGGTGTAGACGACTTCTGCTCTATAGGTATGAGCGGTTGTTGGGCACACACTAATTTGATTTTGACTGGTTGCTATAATTGCTCCAGTAGCGTCATCATACCATGTTATTTCGGTGTTAGATGGACCTGAAGGAACAAAGCGCCATGCTTCGTTTTCTGTAGTCCATTCTCCAGTATTTCTGCCACTAGGTGTTAAGCCTTCTGAACCATTGGCATTTTGAATACCTAACACGCTATTCCCATTATTCCAATCTTCACAAGTTGATTTTTTTTCGATGTACACTTCAATAATATTTGTAGATTCATACAGCACCATCTGAAAAGTAGAATTGACCTCAATACAGTCAAATAAAGGCACTTGATAATAACTCACCACTAAGCGTCTGCATGGGTAATCGCCAAATAATTCCCAACCAATTTGACCGCCTTCACTTGGGTCAATATCATGAAATACACCATATATGGCATTAAGAATCTTTTTAGGCTCTGCTGTTGATGGAAATTGGCCGTTTGGTATGCTGAGGTTAAATTCCCACGCACATTCATCTGCAGGGTCATTATAACCGTTATTGTTAATGGTGCTGGTGTCAAAAGAAATAGCACCATTCGAGCTGACTACAGCTTCAGAATATTCTTGGTTGTAAAAGCAAAAGTTAAACGGAAGAATGACTTTTGGATCTGACCATACATCATCTGTATTCACACTAATTGGGTGTGCGAGCCCCATAAACGGAAATTCTGGTGCGTATTCTATAGCTTCTACAGTGTAATTAGTGGGCGTACCAGTTTCTGGGTAAGTAGCCACCAAGTCAACACAACCATCTTCTGAATTGCAATTGATGTAAATGGTGTCCTGTTGATTGACATCTGTTATTTTCACTTCTGGGCAACCAGAAAGTTGTCCGAATATTAGAAGAGGACAACAACAAATGTAGAAGAATATGACTCGGTTACAATACATAGGCAACTATGTGAGTTAAGTCTTGTAATCGATTTAGGTATAATAAGTTACGAAATTTTATTGAGTTGTGAAATTTATACTTTAAAGAATAGTGTTGATATTAAAAAAGCCACTCAGTTGAGTGGCTTTTTTAATGCTTGTATATATGCTTATCGTTTTATAGAGAAGTGAGCTTTGAACTCTTTTTGAGTTGGGTTAGCATCACCTTCTACATAGATGATTTTAAACCAATAGTCGCCTGCTGGCATGG
>JBMYYK010000052.1:0-8165 GCA_049609325.1 Flavobacteriaceae bacterium
AATTCTTCATTAAATCAAATCCGAATAAACGTGATACTCCAATTGCTATGTCTGAGTACCCAGAGAAATCACCATATATTTGGAATGTAAAAAACAACGCTCCTAAAAATAATGTACTACCAGATTGATTGCCATAATCATTAAATATTTCATTAGCATATTGTGCGCAATTATCAGCAATAACCACCTTTTTAAACAATCCCCATAAAATTTGACGTAACCCAGAAACTGCTAATTGATAGTTAAAATACCGTTTAGTATAAAACTGTGGTAACAGTTTGGTTGCTCTTTCTATTGGCCCTGCCACCAATTGCGGAAAGAAACTCACAAATGCACCAAATGCAATGATATTTTTTGTAGGTTCTAATTTTTCTCTATACACATCTATCGTATAGCTTAGTGTTTGAAATGTATAAAAACTAATACCTACTGGTAAAATTATATTTAAGGTATTTGGCTTGATTTGACTTCCAAAAAATGAAAACGCTTCAATGAAGTTCTCTACAAAGAAATTGTAATATTTAAAAAAACCTAAAAAACCTAAATTAATACTTAAGCTTATAGCTAATAGAGTTTTTCTTTTTACTTGCTCTTTAGTCTTATGAAGTGCTAAACCTATACTGTAATCTACAAGTGTGCTGAATGCTATTAATGTTAAAAAACGCCAATCCCACCAGCCATAAAACACATAGCTTACAACCAGAATCAAAGCATTCTGTAACTTTAAGTTTTTATGACATACATACCAATATAGAATAAAAACAATTGGTAGGAATACTGCAAAATCTATAGAATTAAATAGCATTAAAAATTATGAATAAAACTTTATAAATTGCTCTAGTTGTTGTTCTGTTGTAAAATGATTACTAACTCTTTTTGCAGCGTTAATAGCCATTGTTAAGTTTTCTTCATCAGTTTTATGATAACAATCTGCTATAGCTTGAGTCATTAGTTTAACATTCATTTTTGGTACTACTAATCCAGTTTGGTTGTGCACAATATTTTCTGGCAATCCTCCTGCATCAGTTACCACACACAGTTTTCCCATTGCCTGTGCTTCTACTACAGATGTACAAAATCCTTCTCCTATACTTGGTTGCACATACATATCTGCTTTCTTCAATATCCTTAATGTATCTGCATGGGATAATTCCCCTTCTAAAACCACATGATATTCTAGCCCTAAGTTTTGAATTAAAAAACGCATATATTCTAATTCTTGTTTAGTCCCTCCTCCAATGATATGATACGTGAATTTATCAGTAATACTTTTAAATTCTGCCATAGCCTGTATAGCATACTGCACACCTTTAATCCAATTTAATCGCGCAATCGTTACGATTTTAAATACATTTGATGTGTTATTTTTTAGATGATGAGTTATTTCAGCAGCTGAAAAAACATGTTGTTCTGATACCGCATCAGGAATAAGTTGAACTGGAATTGTAGTAGGTAAACCTAATTTATATGCTTGTTTCAGTAAATACTTTGACACACTATGCACCTTATAAACTCTTTGCCATAATAAATTGTAACAGGTTTGATCTTGTAACGGATACACATTGATATCATACCCTCTAAAGCTTACAGACATTTTTGCTTTGATACTCAATGCTACATTTTCTCTATGTATTGCTCCAGTTGCATAACCAAAGTGTAAAAAGTCTAATTGTTCTTTTAAAATATGAGCGTTTAAAAACATGTTTTTAAACGCTCTTTTTTTACTTTTTCTAGTGGCTAATTCTAACTTATAAAAGCTATATAATTTCGAAAAATTGCCTAAGATGAGTATCAAAAATCGTAATATTCCAAAAGCATTGTGATCTAACGGAGCTATGACCCTTGTTTTATTATAATCAGCATTTTTCTTAGCAAAAAGAATAATTTCTGCACCACTTCCTTTAAGTGCATCAATTTTAGCATTAAAGAACGTTTCAGAATAAGATGGCGGATTTGGTAAAACTATTCCTATTTTCATATATCTTATTTTTTAAGCATGGTATTGGCAAGATAAACGTCTCTAAGTTTCAAAAAAGGCTTTTCGACTAAAACATAAGATAAAAACGCACTTAAGCCTATACCTAAAAATTGTATACCAACTGGCATCTGCCAACCTTTAAACAGCCATACTTGTTGCCATAAGTATAATGAATAACTATACATACCTATTACTATTAGTGGTTTTGTATTTAACACCCGTCCAAAAATTGTTTTATTTGGCAATTTAATTAAAATGACCATTAACAGTACAATGCATAAGTTAATAATTGATAGACCAAAAGCGTTATAAAAATATCGAAATTTTAGTCCAAATAGTTTTCTAATGGCTGAACTATTAAAGGCTTGTATTACAAACACTACACTTATCAATAAATACATATATCGTTCAGCAAAAGACAACAATGTTTTACCCCATTTTAATTTAAAGTTCACTAACGCGGCTAACCCCCCCATGGCAATAGAATCCATTACTGTTTCAAACGACCTATGCAGTGAACTCGATAAAACTGGACATAAATTTGTATATGTATACAATATTCTTATAATTGGTGCTAAAATTACAATACATAATAAACATGAAATCAATCCTTTTTTTGTTATTTTTTTAGCATTAAAAAACCAAAATAATATTGCAACTACTATATAAAACTGCTCTTCTACTGCTAATGACCATGAATGCCCTACAAACCACTGATTTTCACTCCATAATAACCTCGGGTGATAATTTTCTAAATATACTAGAGCCCTCCAAAACTGATCAAATTCAAATTTACCAATACAATACAAAAATACCCCAACAATAACTAAGTAAACATAAAACGCTGGGAACGTACGCATTAAACGTTTAAAATAAAAGCGTTTAATTGAAAAACGTTCTCTTTCTACATCTTTAAGAAGAATTCCTACTATTAAATATGCCGAAATAATAAAAAACACTCGCACGCCTAAATTGGCTATATCAACCCATTTAAAAAAACTTCCAAAACTATGCCCTAAGATAACCATAATAATAGAAATAGCTCGTAACCCATCTAATGAGGGTATTCTATGTTTTGGTTTAAACGACACTATGGTAAACTTGTTCCGTTTTTAACACTTCGTTAGCGATTTGGTAATTGCAATGAATATCATGATAAAATTTTTGCCCTAATACTTTCAATTCACTCGGCGGTAAGCTTGCGAATTCTATTAATTTATCTTTCCATAATTGCACATTACCAGCCTCTACCATATGTTCAGGATAGTGCTCTAATTGATCTTTAATACCAGGTAAATTTGACCCTAATACACATAAGCCCGTTGCCATGGCTTCTAACATAGCTACTGGAGACCCTTCTCCTTTAAACACCGTAGGCAACACAAATAGTTCTGCTAAATTTAAATACTCATTTACATTTAATACTTTTCCAGTAAACACCACTTTATCTTGTAATTTCAAGTGTACAATCATTTGCTGTAATTGCTTCCCGTAATCATTTTCTGCATCACCAACAATAAGCAATTTCCAATTGTTATTATATACTTCAGATTGACTGAAGGCCTTAATTAATACATCTATTCCTTTCAATGGCACTAGATTAGCAACTGCAATTATAATTCTATCTGCTTCAATTAATTGATGTTTTTGCAGCAAATTATTTTTTTTAGAAAACGGAAAAAACTCTTCAACATCAACTCCACGTGGTATCAAACTGGTTTTTCTTAATTTTGGAAAAAACTGAGCCTTCATGTCTGTGTTCTGATAAATAATATGATGAGCTAAAAAGGTACGAATATTCCAACTATTTTTTGAACTCCCTCCCCAACTCATATTCTTCTTACTATACACCCATTTTATTCCTGCCAACCTAGCCGCTAAGGGTTCAGAATAATCGGCATTAAAATGAAAACTATGTATGATATCTGGATTTATCTCTTTCAGTTTTTTTGATATCTTATAGCTGTTCCAAATTCCTTTATAATATGGTTTCATTAGGGTTGTATACTGAAAAACATGTAAAGGTATACCGCTGTCTTTTACTACTTTAAAAAAAACACCTCTATCATGCATACACGCAATATGAGGCTCAAATTGCTGCGAGTTTAAACGAGTTGCTATTTTTAATAGGGCTTTACCACTACCAGCTGTGTCAAAATCTGGAATAGTAAATAGTACTTTTATCTTTTTAGATGCTCTTGCCATTTCGCTAACGAATATAAGGTAAATAAAATCCACTTTCTATCTTTCACACCAGATTGATGTTCTTGCCAAAACTTATCGAGTGTTTGTGCACTCAAATCAAAACTTTGCAAAAAATTTGTAGCAAATATTGCATCGCCAATTGGTTCACGTAACTGTTCACGCATCCATTTTTCTATAGGCACTCCAAACCCTTTTTTTACAGCATCAATAGGTGCTTTTGGCACAACGGTACGCAATACATCTTTCAACAGCAACTTAGTACCGCCATTATGGTATGAAAGTTTTGGATGTATCTGTACAGCTGCTTCAATAAATGACTTTTTTAAAAACGGCACACGCACTTCTATAGAATGCGCCATACTCATGCGGTCTACTTTCGTTAAAGTTTTCTGCATCATATCATAATACTCACCATATTGCATATTCAACAATATATCGGTTTCAGATGACGCATTGTTATAAGTATAGGCAGGCAATTCTAACTTGTTTACCAAATCTGCATTAAATATTTTTTTTAAATCTGCATCATTAATTCTACTATGCATACTTCTATGTGCTTCTGCATGAGTAGGTTTCAAAAAATGACTATTGATATGCTTATTCTTAAACAATACCTTATCAAGGCCATAAGCAGCATATCGCATCGATTTTGGAATACGGTTGAACGGACGGTTTTTTATAATAGATTCATACCGTTTATACCCATAGAATAGTTCATCTGCACCATCACCCGACAACACTACAGTACTTCCATTATTTTTGGCAATTTGAGATACAACATAGGTGGGTATTAGTGAAAAATCAGCAAATGGTTCTTGCAAGTGACTCATGCATTTTTCAAGAATATCGGCCGCATCTTTTGATGCCATCTGCTCTATAAAATGCTGTGTTCCTATGAGTTCTGCATATTGTTTTGCTTGTGCAGTTTCATCTAATATTTTACTATCACTCCCAATAGTGTATGACTTTATACCTGGCTGATGGTTATTGGCGAAATAGGTTATTAATGGAGAATCAATACCTCCAGACAAAAATGTTCCCACAGGTACATCAGAAACCATTTCATCTTTAACTGCAGTGTTTAAAGCATCTATCAACTGGTGTTTAGCTTCTGATGCATTTTGAAAAGTATCATGAGGCTGATGCTTTGGTAATCGCCAATAGTAACGTTTTAGCAATTGCCCTGCAGATGTTATTGTAATATGTTGTCCAGGCTCAACTTGGTAAGTATTATTTAGTATCCCATATGGTGCTGGCAGATAATGGCTTTTCATATAAGTATGCAATACCGCTTCATTAACCCCATTTTGGCTAAAATTAGGGTGAGATGTAATTTGATCATATCTACTACCAAATACAACATTACCGTTTTTAACCCCGTAAAACAATGGTTTAATACCTGCAAAATCTCTAATCAAATGCAATTGTTTTGTTTCATTATCAAATAACCCAATTGCAAACATCCCATCAATTTTATCTAATGTTTGTTCTATTCCATACACTTGAAAGGCATTAACCAATACTTCAGAATCCGAAGTACTTTTAAATTGTATCCCGTGAGATAGTAAATCAGTTTTTAATGTTTGGTAATTATATATTTCACCATTAAATGTCATGGCGTATCGGCCGGAATTAGAACAAATAGGTTGATTACCTTCAATTGAAAGGTCTAATATTGACAACCTTCTGAACCCCAATTGGCAAGTAGTCCCATTGGTCCAATATCCGTCCATATCTGGCCCCCTATAATAGTTCAACTGATTTAGCTTTTTAAATAAAGCTTCAGTTATAAGCCGTTGTGTTGTTACAAATTCACCTACAATACCACACATAATTACTTATTGCTTATATGATTGTCATAATTTTTATAAAAATGCTTTGAAAATGCTGCCAATGTCACTAATAAACTGAGCGCATGTGAGGTGTGTTTTTGATTGCCTTCATCAAATTTTTCCTTATACTTATCAATTATTTCTTGTTCTATAAATTGTGCAATATTTGAGTTGTTGATATAATCGTTTAATCGTTGCCTGTTTTCTGTACCTAAAAATTGGAGTTCCCAATTGCGTTGAATATATGGCTTTCCTCTAAGTGCATTAAATTCTCGTTGCAATTTATTCAGTACTTTATAAGGGAGGTTATATGGGAATTTACTCCATTTATAAGTATATAAATTAAATGGGCGTTTATCTTGCCATGTGACTCTTGCAATTTTTGGAGCGTGCTGTTTTATATAGGCTATTTGAATACGTCTATCTGCTAAATATTCTTCAGGAACTGTACAGATAAACTCACAAATTTTGTCGTGATAATAGGGTAAACTTATTGGATGCATTTTACTATAAAATGCCAAATTCACCGATGTCCAACGAGGGGCCCAATACAGTGATTTGAAAGCTCTCAATTTGGCATTTACATTATCAATAGCTATAGCATTTAATAAATATTTAATTCTATTTGTAAAGTAGGTTTCAAAATCGTCTTCTAACCCCCACGATTGCCATAGATCTTCTGCTAATTCCATCCCTGTTGGCTTTACCAGTTTTGCACATAAGTAACTTAACAAGTCTTCTTCTGTACTCAACAGTTTATCGGTCATTTTATCAAATAACACGTCGCCCCAATGCCCTAAAGAAAACTTTGTCCCCATTGTTGTAAACTTATCTTGTACACGCAATTGTGTGCAATGGGTAAATTCGGCATAACATTTATTGGTTTGTGCTGCATAATCTATTTTGTCCCATAAATACCCTGGTGTTATTTCAAATTTATGAAACTTATAGTTGGCTTGTTGAGCTACTTTTTTTGCAATATGCGCCTCTTTATAGCCACCTTGAAATGAATAACTAAATGTCGTTACTGACTGTGATAATTTATTCAAACTCACCGCTTGAGAGCGACTATCTAACCCTCCTGACAGCGGTAAAATCACTTCTTCAGCTTTTAATTCTTCAGCATTTATAGCATCAAAAAGTGCCGAAAATTCTTTTACTGTTGTATCAAAACTAATTTGTCTTGGACTATAATGCCATTTAAACCATGATTCTGACTTCACCAAATAGCCTTGATCGTTAATGGTGTTTATTGTACCAGGTCTTAGGGTTTTCACGTTTTCCCAATAGGTATCATTATCTAAGAAAAAGCCTGTAGCAACAAATGCACAAATGGCTTTTTTATCTAGTACCGGAGCACCATCTACTTTAACAAAATGTTGCTCAACAGGAATTATTGATGTGCGAATACGTTTAGCCATTAATCAATTGAAGTGGTTTTGTAATTTTAAAATAGTAAATTTTTTTAAACACATTTAACACTACAGAGTTGTAAATAAACTGTTTGTATGAAAGTGCTTTTTTTAAAAATGCCCAAGCCCCCGAATAATCTTTCACACACCAGCAATGTACCGCAATAGTGCTTAAAAATCTGATATATGATTTTAATCGTTGAGGTTCGTTTATTGTGTGTTTTGCTATGGCTTGTTTGCCTTTATATCTTTCATATGCTTTATCAAATACTAAAGTGTTATTGGTATTTACCGAAAATGTGATTGCCTCAGGAATTAGTCGACGCTGGTATAAAAACTCATTCAACACCAATACATCGGCCTCAGTATGTTCCATAATTCTAAACCATAAATCGACATCCATACCTGAACGCTGGTATGTGTTATATCCGCCAACTGCCATGATATGTGCTTTCATAATTAAGCTTGACGCATCAGTAAATTTTCGTGTACCGTAGTATAAATCTTCCCAAGTTTCAACACAATAGCTATCATCTGACACATCTGGTATTTGAGAGTAAGCAATACCAATTGGACTTAATAAACAGCGTTGAGCACTTACAAAAGCACAATTTGGATGCTGTTCGTGTAACTTAACCTGCTTTTGAATTCGATTTAGAGTGCAAATATCATCTGCATCCATACGTGCGATGTATTTTCCTTTAGCAATTGAAATACCATTATTCATAGAGCCTGGAT
>JBMYYK010000053.1:0-7689 GCA_049609325.1 Flavobacteriaceae bacterium
AATGCATTTAAATGAATATCTATTATATATTTGAAGTATAATTATTCTTTCAATTAATTGAAATTTTAATATTGGTTAGTTTATATCACCCTTCATCCCCCAAAGTGAAGGGTTTTATTTTTCCAATTTATGAATCAATTGAAATATCAAAATATAATTTATAAGCAACAGATTTTAAGTGTTTTACAACTAATTTCTTTTTTGTAAGAAAACACATCATATCTTTGAACTATAATTGTTCATATAGAAAAACATTGTTTTTCAAAGAAAGATTTAATATTGGTTAGTTTAACAATGCCCTTCTTTACCCCAAGAGAAGGGTTTTGTGTTTTTAGATAGCTAAGTTTGTGAGTTCTCTGTAAACAATATCTACGGGTAAACCAACAACCGTATTATAATTTCCTTCAATTTTTGTAATTCCTATGGCGCCTATCCATTCTTGAATGCCGTAAGCTCCAGCTTTATCGAAAGGCCTATAGTTGTCTATGTAGTAAGAAATTTCTTCTGGAGTTAGTGTTTTAAACGTCACTTTAGTAACTGATGCTACGGTTTTTTGAAAGGTTTTAGTTTTAAAACAAACGGAGGTTATAACCTCGTGAGTAGTGCCGCTCAAAGATGATAGCATGTCATAGGCTTCTTGAGTATTTCGAGGTTTTCCTAATGCGGTATTGTTATGCCAAACTATAGTGTCACTGGTAATAAGGATATCCTCTGAAGTTAATTCGTTTTCAAAAGGTAATGACTTTAATTGCGCTAAGTAATCACTGATTTCAAAATGTCTTAATTTAGGCGGATACACTTCTTCAACGTCTTTTAATCTAATTTCGAAATCAAGTCCTAAATCTTTAAAAAATTGTTGACGTCTTGGAGATCCAGAAGCTAAAATGATATGTTTGTGTTGTAATTTTTCTGTTAGCATGTTAAATGTTTAAGAGTAAAATTGAACACATTCCTAAAACCATTACAACTTTTAAAATAGTACTTAATTGTGAAAACTGCGATTTAGTTTCAGCAGACAATAATTTGATAGCACAGTAGGATAACGGGCCAATAATCAAGAAAATAAAATAAATCAGTAAATATTGGTTTTCAAACAAATAGGTAACTACATAATACACTATGGTCATAATAGTAATTACACATGCACCAAAAGCCATTTTAGCAGCCCTATTTCTCCCAATAGCAATAGGAAGTGTATTGTACCCAGCTTTATGGTCGCCATCAACATCTTCTAGGTCTTTAACCATTTCTCTTACAAGATTAATTAAAAAGGCAAATACAGCATAATCAATTAAAAATTTAAACATAAATACATAAGCCTCTCTACTCTCTAAAGTAATCATAGGTGTAATTTCAAAGATACCGACAATTAAAATGCTTAATGCAACTAAAAACGAGACTAAAATATTACCAATTAAAATGGTTTGTTTTAATGTTGTAGCATACCAGTAGAGTAGTGCAGACACAATTAAAAATATGGTGGCATAACTATTTTTATCAATACCCCATGTGGCATAAATACCAAGCACTATTCCTATAACTGTAAAGCCAATAAATAAGTTGTTAGCTGTTTCTTCTGAGATAGATTTTCCTACAATAACCTTATTTGGCTTATTGATATTATCGGTAACTACATCATAAATATCATTAATAATATTCCCGGCAGCAGCAATACATATTGTTGCCAATACTAAAGCGGTAAATGCAGCGGTGTCTAATGCAGTGGTTAAATTAGCACTTTTAAATTGAGGCAATTCAAAAAACACGTATTTGATGATGCATTGAATAAATGCAATCATGAATAAATTTTTATAGCGAATAAGTTTAAGTAGGTTCATTTAGGTAAAATTTTGATTAGTCGTATTTGGCTTCAAATTGTGTCATCCATTTGCCTTGTACACGCATAACTTGTTCAATAACATCTCTACCGCAACCTTTTCCGCCTTGTATTGGTGAAACGTATTCTGCGATATCTTTAATTTCGGGTGCTGCATCTTGAGGACAAGCTGCCAAACCAACTTCTTGCATTACAGGAAAGTCAGGTATGTCATCACCCATATATAACACTTGGTTAGGCTGTATGTTCTTAGCTGTGCAATAGGCGTTAAATTGAATCATTTTTTGATGTGCTCCAAGATATATATCTGTAATTCCAAGACCCTCTAGGCGTTTTCTCACCCCTTCGTTACTACCTCCAGAAATAATACAAACGTTATACCCAGCATTGACAGCAGCTTTTAAAGCATACCCATCTTTAATATTCATATTTCGATACATTTCTCCACCTGTAGTTACCATAATAGTACCATCTGTTAATACGCCATCTACATCAAAAATAAATGTAGTAATGGTATTCATGAGTTGCTTATAACTTGTTGTCATATGTTTGCTGTATAGATTTGGTGAGCAATTTATAAATTTCTTGTTGAGTAGTCGTATTTAAGTCGCTTAAATGTTGTTGTATGACGCTATGGTCATTTCTAATTGCTGGTCCAGTTTGACTTTCTTTTGGTGATAACGACATGATTTTTTCTGAAGTTTCTTGAATTAATGGTTTTAGAATGTCAAATGGCACTTGATGTTCAGCACAAATCTCTTCACCTTTTTGATACAAGTGATTGACAAAATTATTGACAAAAACTGCCGCTATGTGTATTGCTTTACGCTGACTTGAACTAATGTGATATACTGCATTAGAAACAGATTTAGCAAGTTGATTCAAGAGTTTTAAATCATGTTCATGCTCAGCTTCAATGCATAAAGGCACAGTTTTAAAGTCCACAGCTTTAGATTCAGAAAATGTTTGTAACGGATAAAATACGCCACGGTTGTGTTGTTGGCTAATGGCTTCCATAGGTATAGAGCCAGACGTATGAACAACTAATTTGTTTCTGAGTTGTAGTTTTTTAGATAACTCATTTATGCCATCATCAGCAACTGCAATTACATATACATCAGCATCAATTAGCTTTGAAATAGATGTGGTTGTATTAACACTTTTAAATCGCTCTAAGTTTTTTTGTGATCGGTTATACACTTGTACAACATTAGTAGTTGAGTTGTCATGAAATGCATCATATAAATGCGAGGCTACTTTACCCGAACCTAAAAGAACTATTGTTATCATCTATTATAGTTTGTGCGTTTAAATATAAATTTTTCTATTTATGATTTCTAATTTTTTCTTTGCAGCTAAGCTTTTAATAGTTCTAATGACGGTTTCTACACGTAAGCCAGTTAAATCAGCCAGTTGTTGTCTAGTTAAGCCAATCTCATAGGGGGCAACTGCGTTGGCATTTTTTTTAAAATACAGTAACAAACTCATCAATTGATGCTCAGAACTATTTATCGATATTTCTGACATCATCATAGATTTGTATTTTATACGCTCACATAAAATTTTATTCAACTGCAAATGAATGTCAAAATGATCTTTTAATAAATTGAAAAAGGCAGTTTTGTTAAGGACGTAAATACTTGAATCTTCTGTAGCTTCTGCATTGGCAGGATATTCAAAATCACCAAATAAGGGAGGTTCGGCAAAACTTTGTGTGTCGTGAAAATAGCCTAAAACAAACTCTTTACCATCTTCAGAACGATTGTACATTTTTACGGTGCCCGTATGTATTTGATAAAAGAATTTAGCCGTGTTATTTTTTTCAAAAATAACATCATCTTTTCTGTACTGTTTTAATATACTACCATAGGTAATTAAAAGTTCTTCAGATATCATTGAATAAGGTATGATTTAAGTCATAAAATTAAGATATTTATAATTAGAAATTTGCAATTGAACTGATAAATATATTTTTGAATTTTAAATGTTGTTATTGCGGGTAGTTTTACTTAATTACTATAAAATGTATATATGAATGATATAAGAAACAGAGAAGATGTAGCGTTATTGGTCAATACATTTTACACTAAAGTGAGAGCAAATGATGAATTAGGACCCATATTTAATTCGGCCATATCTGATTGGGATTCGCATTTGATTCATTTAACCAATTTTTGGGAGAGTCAATTGTTCAGAAAAAATGTGTTTTCAGGAAATCCGTTAAAAAAACATGTTGAAGTAGATCAAGCTAACAACAATAGCTTAACCAATGATTTGTTTGGGTTATGGTTGCAATTTTGGTTAGGTACAATAGATGAATTGTTTGAAGGAGAATTAGCAGATTTAGCAAAACATAGAGCGCGTAATATTGCAAGTTTTATGTTTATGGAAATCTTTCGCTCAAGGCAAAATCAGTAAGAATATTTTGCAGTGTATTATATGTTAATATTTTAAAATACATTAAATATTTAGTGTATTTTTGTAAGCATTATTTTAAATGCATTTAAATGAAATCTAAACTTGCCCAAATCATATTTTCTACACGTTTAATGGCTGTTTTATTTATTGTTTTTGCTGTGGCAATGGCAGTAGGAACATTTTTAGATATGGGAGCAGAAACCTCTCCAACGCCATATTCAAGAGCATTAGTATATAACACATGGTGGTTTGAAGCAATTATGGGGCTGTTTTTAGTAAATTTTGCAGGGAACATTTTCCGTTACAAATTGCTTAGAAAAGAAAAGTTAGCAACATTATTATTACATGTCGCATTTGTATTCATCATTTTAGGAGCATTTATTACGCGTTATATTGGTTATGAAGGTGTCATGCCAATTAGAGAAGGTGCAAGTAATGATAAAATATTATCAGAAAAAGTATACTTAACGGCTTATATAGATGGTGATTATGAGGTAAACGGTACACCACAACGACGAGCGTTATCAAGAGAATTAATGCTTTCTGAAAAACTGTCTAATGATTTTGTGATTGCATCAGATTATAATAAAACACCAGTAGAAATAAAGTACGTTAATTATATTGACGATGCTGTTAATGAATTGGTAGAGCATCCAGAAGGGAAGCGATACATAAAATTGGTTGAAGCAAGCGGTGGTACTCGTCATGATCATTATATTGAAGAAGGTACCATAGAAAACATCCACAACATTTTATTTGCATTTAATAAACCAACCAATGGCGCAGTAAATATTTCAGATGTTGATCCAGAAAATCCGACCTTATCATCTCCGTTTCATGGTACTGTAATGCGTATGGCAGATCAGCAAAAAACCGCTGTTATAAAAGATAGCATTCAACCGTTAAAATTCAGATCATTATATGATTTAGGGGAAACACAGTTTGTTTTGCCTGAACCTGTAATACGAGGGCAATACGAAATTGTAAAAATGAAAGCTGAAGATAAGGGTACTAAACAAGTACAAGACGCATTAGTATTAGAAATTTCTGCCAATAACGAAACTAAAAATATTACTCTTCTAGGTGGTAAAGGGTCTGTAAACCCTATGAAATCAATAAACGTAGGAGGGTTAGAGTTTCATTTAAACTATGGATCTAAAGAAATACAATTGCCATTTTCAATTCAATTGAACGATTTTATCGCAGACAAATTCCCTGGTAATATGAAAGCCTTTAAAGCGTTTAAATCTAAAGTCACTGTAAACGATGGCGACACATCATTTGATTATGATATATACATGAATAACATTTTAGATTATAAAGGCTATAAATTTTTCCAAGCGCAATTTGATCCAGATGAAAAAGGAACCATATTGTCTGTAAATCATGATTTTTGGGGAACTTGGATTTCTTATTTAGGTTATGGGTTATTATTTGCAGCAATGTTGGCAATCATATTCTTAAAAAACACCCGTTTTTCTGATTTAACAAAGCAATTGCAAAAAGTTAAAGACAAGAAAAACCTATTGGCAGTTCTATTAATGTTTGGTGCAACTGCTTCTTTTTCACAAGAACATACAAAGCTTGAAAAGTCAAAAGTAGATTCAATTTTGCATGAAAGGGCATTTTCAACAGAAGCCGCAGCGAAATTCGGGGCGCTTGTAATTCAAGACTTTGGCGGACGTATGAAACCCTTAAACACATATTCTTCTGAGTTATTGCGAAAATTATCAGAAAAAGATAGCTATGAAGGCTTAGATGCCAACCAGGTGTTTTTATCAATGACACAAAACAGTCGTTTATGGTTTGATGTGCCGATAATCAAATTAAAAAGAGGGAATGATAGTATTAGAAAACTATTAGGAGTCGCTACAGATGTTAAGTATGTAGCGCTATCAGACTTTTTTGACACTAAGGGGCAACATAAAATATCAGACGCTCAGTTAGAAGAAGCTACTAAAGCATTTAATCCAAATAAGTTTCAGAAGGATATCACAAAATTGTACCAGCAAGAGCAATTGTTTTCTGAAGCCTTAATGGGAAGTGTTTTAAAAATATTTCCAGTTCCAAATGATTTGAATAATAAATGGGTGTCTTATCCAGAATTAGGAGAAGTTGATTACGGTTCTGATGAAATGAATACAAACATCAGAAATTTATTACCAGCTTATATTAGCTCATTGATGAAAGGTAAAGAGACGGGGGATTATAGCTCGGCTGATAAATTATTAGAAGGCTTTAAAATTTTACAGAAAAAATATAACGCAGATATCATGCCTTCAGACAGTAAAATTAAAGCGGAATTGCTATATAACAAATCTAATATATTTAAAAACTTAGAATATAGCTATTTTGTATTTGGTATTGTACTATTCATCTTTTTAATAACACAAATATTTGCTGATAATAAGGTTATTAGAGGTGTAGTATTTACTTTAAAAGGTTTTGTGGTGTTATGTTTTATCTTACACACAGTAGGATTAATTGCCAGATGGTATATTTCTGGTCATGCACCATGGAGTGATGCTTATGAGTCAATTATATATGTGTCTTGGGCAACCATGTTATTCGGTTTAATCTTCGGGAAAAAATCAGATTTAACCCTTGCTGCAACAGCTTTTGTTACGGCTATGTTATTATGGGTATCTAACCTTAGTTTTATAGATCCTGCAATTGGGAACTTACAGCCAGTATTAGATAGTTACTGGTTAATGATTCACGTGGCTATTATTGTGGCTAGTTACGGCCCTTTTACTCTAGGAGCAATTTTAGGTATAGTTACTCTGATGTTAATGGTATTTACATCAGAAAAAAACAAAGTCAAATTAGATTTGAATATTAAAGAGCTGACCATCATCAATGAAATGGCTCTTACGGTAGGTTTAGTAATGTTAACTATTGGTAACTTCTTAGGAGGTATGTGGGCTAATGAGTCATGGGGACGTTACTGGGGCTGGGATCCAAAAGAAACTTGGGCTTTGATTAGTATTATGGTTTATGCATTTGTTATTCATATGCGTTTAGTACCAGGATTACGTGGCCGTTGGTTTTTTAACTGGATAGCTATTTTAAGTTTTGGCTCTATTTTATTTACCTATTTCGGAGTTAACTTCTATTTAGTAGGACTTCATTCATATGCAAGTGGTGACAAATCTGTATCTAATGACAGTATAATGATTGCTTTTGTAGTATGGCTAATTTTAGGAGCAGTTTCATATTGGAAATACAAAACGTATTATAAGAAATAGTTATAAGTTTTATTGTGACGTTATAACAACAAAAAAGGCTTTATTTTCAAAAGGAAATAAAGCCTTTTTTATTGAGTTATTTTGATGTAAAATCGTTTTGAAAAGAAGATTAACTAAGTTTTCGTACACTTCAACGAGGTTATTAAATTATTGTTTTTTTAGACGTCAATTTGCTTAAATTAGCGT
>JBMYYK010000054.1:0-7478 GCA_049609325.1 Flavobacteriaceae bacterium
GTTGGTTCAGAGCACCTCGTTTACACCGAGGGGGTCGGGGGTTCGAATCCCTCATCACCCACCAAAAAAAGCGTTACTTAAAGTAACGCTTTTTTTATGCGCATTATTTTGTTAGAGTAGGTCTAAGATGCGTTCTAGTGCCATTCCTCTTGACCCTTTAATAAGAATGGTGTAATTGGTGAGTTTATTAGTAAAACCGTCTTGCAGAGCCTTAAAATCTTTATATGACTTTATGTGTGACGCGTGTTTAGTATTGCAAAAGTGTTCTCCAATAATATAGCTGTCTTGTATATTAGTGCTTTCAATGAAGTTAACAATGTTTTGATGTTCTTCTAAACTTGTGCTACCTAACTCAAACATATCACCAATAAATAGTGCTTTTTTAGTGGTGTTTAATTGGTTGAAGTTTTCTAACGCTGCTTTCATACTAGTAGGGTTAGCGTTATAAGCATCAAGTATGATTTTGTTTGTGTCTTTTTCTATTATTTGTGATCTGTTGTTGTTTGGGGTGTATTGCTCTATAGCTTTGCAAATGTTTTCTGTAGTGATTTTAAATTGTTCGCCGATTGCAATAGCAGCCGCAATATTGGTAAAGTTGTAGTCACCTATTAATTTACTTTTGATGATGTGATTTTTGTATGCGACATTAACATATGGTTTTGCTTCTACAAATTTAACAACGGTATTGGAGTCTTCTGTTTCGGAAAAGCTATGGCAATCTATACCTTCAGATTGTTTTATTTGTTTTGGATTATCAATGTTTACAAACGCCTTTTTTTCATGATTTCTTAAGTATTCATATAATTCACTTTTTGCTTTTACAACACCTTCCAAACTGCCAAAACCTTCCAGATGTGCTTTGCCAAAATTAGTGATGTAGCCATAGTCAGGTTGAGTGATATCAGACAAAAGAGCTATCTCTCCAAAATTGTTTGCTCCCATTTCTACTACGCCAATTTCTGTTTCTTGAGTCATAGATAGAAGGGTGAGTGGTACACCAATATGGTTGTTTAAATTACCTATTGTTGCAGTGGTTGTGTATTGTTGAGTTAAAACTGTGTTTATAAGTTCTTTTGTGGTTGTTTTACCGTTACTACCTGTTAATGCTATTATTGGGATGTTTAACTGTTGTCTATGGTAGTTTGCTAATTCTTGTAATGTTTTTAAGGTGTTGCTGACTACTGTTGTGTGTCCGGGTATATGGTAATTTATATCGTCAATAATTGCATGTGCAGCGCCATTGTTTATAGCTTGTTCTGCAAATTTATTGCCGTTAAAGTTGTCACCGCTTAATGCGATAAATAGATTTCCGGTTTTTATACTTCTTGTGTCAGTACTTATTCCTGTAGAGTTAGTGAACAAGTTATATAAGTTTTCTATGTTCATAGGTTGAGTTATTTCATAAAAAAAGCTCTAATAAATTAGAGCTTTTTGTGTTATAATGAGAAAATCGTGATATTATCTAGGTGATTTTCTGTTTCCTTTTCCTTTAGATTTTGCTCCTACTCTAGACATAGCACATCTGAATCCGATGTAGTCAGTTGCCATAGCTTCAGGGTAGAATCTTCTTTGTGCTGGGTCTAACCAGTATTCTCTATCTTTCCAAGATCCTCCTTTGTAAACTCTTACTTCGTCATTTACTAAAGATGTTCTTTTTGATGATGTATCGTATTCTTTATTGATTACTCCTGTAGAGTCTGCAGTTACAGAGTGCTTAGGAGAGTTGTACATTTTACGAGATTCGTCACCTTTAGCAGCTTCTTCTTGACCTTCATCATCACCACCAGCGGCAAAATATCTACTAGATGCTTTGTCTCCGTCTCTGTAGTTAATGTTATCAGACTTGTTGAAGTTAGTTCTTAAGTATGTTTCGTTATCGTCAACAGGTACTTGTGCGATCTGACCAGGTAATGTTGTAGCGATTACTTTACCGTTTGCTAAAGTGTCATATCCTATAGAGTCAGAAGTTACTATAGCAACTTTACCATCCTCTCCAATTTTGTTTTTCGTATAAACATTACCTCTGTAATAGTTGAAATCACTTACTTCGTCATCAACAATAGGTCTGTAAACATCAGCAACCCATTCAGCAACGTTTCCTGCCATGTCGTAAAGTCCGTAGTCATTAGGGTCATAAGACATAACTTCTGCAGTTACATCAGCACCATCATCAGACCATCCTGCAATACCACCATAATCTCCATCTCCTTGTTTGAAGTTGGCATTGTGGTCACCTCTTGTTACACGTTTTCCTGATCTAGTGTATTGCCCGCTCCATGGGTATTTTTTTCTACCTCTGTGTACGTTATAACTTCTGATTTCAGACATTCCTAAAGCTGCAAATTCCCATTCTGCTTCAGTTGGTAGTCTGTAACCAGGTTGTAGGATACCAGTAGATCGTGTAGCGTAAATGTTTATTTCTTCCCCATCAGCATTAGTCTGAGGGTTTTTGCTTTTCTTTTTACCGCCGTTTAAAATCTCCTCGTTTCCACCATATGTAGATGTTGGAGAGATGATATAAGTGTGAGTACTGAAGTTGCTGTCAGCAGAAACATCAGTAATTTTTGCGTCTTCTTTTAAGTACCCTTCTTTTTCTAAAGCGTCTTCGTTAACACGATCAGTTCTCCATACACAAAATTGGTTTGCTTGAATCCAGCTAACACCTACTACTGGGTAGTTTTGGTATGCAGGGTGACGTAAGTAGTTGTTTGTCATTACTTCGTTGTACCCTAATCTGTTTCTCCAAACTAATGTATCAGGAACAACACCGTCATATATTTTTGTAAAGTTTTCATTTTCTGGCGGATATACTTTCTTTGTCCAGTCTAAGTATTCCATATACATGATGTTTGTAACCTCGGTTTCATCCATGTAAAAAGATTGCACATGCTGTTGGTTTGGTGAGTTATTCCAATCATGCATCGGGTCATCATTTACTTGTCCTTTTGTAAATGTACCACCTTCAATAAACACTAATCCAGGAGCAGTTTCTTGTTCCTTGTATTGTGTGTTGTATTGAAAACCACCTTCTTTGGAATTGATTTTCCAACCAGTAGCTCTTGATCCTCCTTTGTTTCCTTTTTTACAACTTGTTGTTGCAAAAACTGTTAGGACAACTAAAATTTTTAGGGCAAAATGTTTTCTCATGTTCATAACTTATATTCACAGATGATTCTAGTCCGCAATATAATAAATATACATTATAATGCAAGACTTTGTAAAAAAAAAGCTTTTATCTTGATAAAAGTTCTGTTGTCTTTTAACGACAGATAAGACAAATATATTGTTTACTTTTGAAAAAAAAAGAAAAACATATTAAAAGTAATTTATATGCGTTTTAGCTCTATGAATATTAAATATCCGTTCACTGTATTATTATTAAGCTTTGTTACTGTTATAACTTTTGCTCAGCGAAAAGATTTTAAGGTTAAATGGCAGAATAATATTGAGTTGAGATACTCAGAAAGTAATGTTGTTACCGTTCATGGGTTCCAAACAGAAAATTTTAATTACGATATTGATAAACGTTCTGTGGTTTATGCTGCAAATGTCAATTTGCCGTTGAGTAGACCAGATTTTCAAATTGTAGATGTTCAATATGACTATATTAGCCAAGAGCATTTGTCTTCATATGATAAAAATATAATCTCAGAAGGTTTGGGTTTTAAAGTGCAGTCTACAAAGTCAAGAGGGGTTTTGGGCGCATATGTTGAATTCAACCCAATTGTTTACCGTGACGGGCGTTACCAAAAAGTTCTTTCAGTTAGTGTAGTGTTTTCTCAAGGCAGTCGTAGAGAAACTATGTCCTCAATGTCTTTACCAATTACAAATTCAGAGATGGCTAATGGTGAATGGTATAAGTTTTATATTAAAAAAGATGGAGTATATAAATTAGATCGTTCATTTTTTTCTAGCCTTGGTGTAGATGTTAATTCAGTAAATCCACAAAATATAAGATTATTCGGTAATGGGGGTAGAAGTATCCCGTTGTTAAACTCTAATGTGAATGCTTATGATGTTACTGAAAATGCAGTAAAATTTGTAGGTGAAAATGATGGGGTGTTCAATAGTGGTGATTACATGCTGTTTTACGGCTTAAGTGATAAGGGGTGGAACAATGATAATAGATCTCATATAAACCCTTATACTGATAAAACATATTATTATATAAATGTAAGTGCTCAAAACGGAAAACGAATTCAGCCATTAAGTGAGCCCTCTACCGCAGCCAATAGAGTTATCACTGATTTTGATGAGTATCAATATCATGAAATAGATGAAGAAAATATTGTGCGTTTGGGTAGACGCTGGTTTGGTAATAGGTTTGATGTGAATAATAATCAAACATTTAGTTTTGATTTTGAACGCTTGGATGTGTCTAAACCAGTAAATTTAAAAGTTTTTGCTGCCGCCGCAGCTGCAAGTACTACTTATATGAATGTGAGTTTAAATGATATTACGGTTGATAATTTCTCTTTTTCTCCAATCACCTTTGCAACATTAGCTCGAGAAGATTTTTTTAATGGTAGTGTTACGGTAGCATCTACAAATATTGATGTTCAGTTGAATTACAATAATGCAGGTAACCCTTCCGCAAGTGCTTACTTAGATTATATTGCCATAGAAGGGACTTCTTTTTTAAGGTCATTAGATGAACAGTTTGCGTTTAAAAAAAATGAAACCGCTTTTTTAACCGGAGTTGGGGAATATAGAATTTCTGATGCTGAAACGGTGTCTGAAGTTTGGGATGTTACTGATATCTATAATGTTCAATCAAAAGTTAGTTCAGGTGAAAGTACATTCTCTTTTAAAGCAAACCTAGGTGAATTGAGAAACTATGTGGCTGTTGTAGAATCGGATTTTTATACACCATCAAAAGATAATTCTTCAATAGTTGATAATTCTAATTTAAAAGGTACAATCTTCTTAAACGAATCGGGAGTTCAAGAGGATATTGATTATTTAGTTGTTACACCAAATAAGTTTAAGTTGCAGGCAGAGCGCTTAGCAGAAATTAACTCGAGTGTTCAGGGCTTGAGAACACGTGTGGTGACTTTGGATGAAATTTACGCAGAATTTAATACAGGGAATCAGGATATCGGAGCGATTAGAAATTTTGTAAAATACATTTATGATAATGGTGTTACAGATAAATTAAAATACTTATGCTTGTTTGGTGATGCTTCATTTGATATGAAAGATAGAATACCAAATAACTCTAACTATGTGCCAACATTTCATACGGTATTGAGTTTTGATTTAATCAGTTCATTTATGTCTGATGATTTTTTTGGAATGCTAGATGCTAATGAAGGAACAATGAGTTCTTCAGATAGGTTAGACGTTGCGGTAGGAAGAGTGTTGGCTAATAGTAGCCAGCAAGCAAATGAGATGGTTACAAAAGTGCAGCAATATTATGAACAGGGGGCATATGGGGCGTGGCGAAACAGAATGACAATTCTTTCTGATGATGTGGACGACGATTGGGAATATAGATTAGAGCAAAATTTAGATGATTTAGCTGATGATATTGTTGCGCATCGTCCGTTTATGAATATGGTAAAGCTGCATTCAGATGCATTTACACAAGAAACGTCTGCAGGTGGAGAACTTTATCCAGCAGTTAATGAGGCGTTACGTAATAATATTCAATTAGGAAGTTTGGTTGTAAATTATTTTGGTCATGGAGGGGAAGATGGTCTGGCTCATGAGCGTTTATTTCAGAAAAGTGATGCCGAGGACTTACGAAATAGTTGCAAGTATAACTTATTCGTAACTATTACGTGTGAGTTTACACGTTTTGATAATCCGTATAGAACAACAGGTGGAGAAATCACCTATTGGAATCCAAATGGAGGGGCAATATCTTTGGTTACAACTACACGGGAAATTTCAGTATATCTTGGTGAACGTGTTAATGAAAAGTTTACTGAATACCTGTTTGATTTTGATAATACAGGTTATGTGTCTGTTGCAGAAGCATTGCGATTAGCAAAAAATGATGAAGTTAATTATTTGAAAAGAGTAGTGTTTTATGTAGGAGACCCTGCATTAAAATTATCTATTCCTGACCCAAATATTAAATTAACTGAAATTAATGGTGTCGCTATTACAGATCCATCCGCACCTGCATTAGAGGCTTTAGGTAGAGTCACTTTAAAAGGTGAAGTTGTTGATGCAGCAGATCAAATAATTACATCTTATAATGGTCAGTTGTCTACAACTATATATGATAAAAAACAACAAAGAACTACGTTAGGGAATGATGGGGTTTCTGATAGTAATGGCTTATTGTTGTTAGATTATGAAACTCTAGGGGAAATTATTTTTAGAGGACAAGCTACGGTTGAAAATGGAGAGTTCGAATTTGATTTTGTTGTGCCAAGAGATATTTCAATCCCACTAGGTGAAGGACGTATTAGTTTTTATGCCAAACGAAATGATGCGCTTGAAAACCAAAATGGAGTAAATACCTCAATTAAAATAGGGGGGGTAAACACATCTGCTCCTGCAGATGATCTGCCACCACAAATTGAAGCATTTATGAATGATGAAAGTTTTGTGTCTGGTGGTACAACAAATGAATCACCGTTTTTATTATTGAAATTATCTGATGATAATGGTATAAATACTGCGAGTGGAATTGGGCATGATATTACAGCAATATTAGATGGTGATGAGTCTAACCCGCAAGTGTTAAACGATTATTACGAAACAGAACCTGATGATTTTACAAAAGGAAAAGTGAAATATCAGTATAATGATCTAGAGTCTGGGTTACATACCTTAACTATTAAAGCGTGGGATGTGTATAACAATTCAATTACAACAGAAATTCAGTTTGTTGTTGTAAATGAAAATGATAAGCTGGTTGTAGAGCGTGTGTTAAATTATCCAAATCCATTTATTGATTATACGGAGTTTTGGTTTAATCATAATAGCACATCAGAACTAGATGTTATGGTTCAAATCTATACAGTTACAGGGAAATTAGTAAAAACTTTACAAGGAAATTCATCTACAGGCAATAAAGGAGGAAATGCATCGTTATTTAGAGGGTTGCCTTGGAACGGTCGTGACGATTTTGGAGATAAAATCGGAAAAGGGGTTTATGTGTATAAGCTAACTGTAAGGTCAACAAGTACTAATAAGAAGGTGGTCAAGTTTGAAAAACTTGTCATACTGTAATAAAAAATTATATTTGCTAAAATTATGCGAAATAACAATTCAATGAAAAAACTTATTGCAATAGTCGGAATGCTAACGTGTTGTGTAAATATGAATGCACAAGAAGTTCAAGCTTATGATAATGATACAAGAGCTATAACAACAGGAACAGCCTTTTTATTGGTTGCAGGAGATGCCCGTGCAGCAGGTATGGGAGATCAAGGTGTGGCGACGTCACCAGATGCATTTTCGCAACAATGGAATGTGTCAAAATATGCTTTTGGAGAATCTAAGCAAGGGTTTTCATTAAC
>JBMYYK010000055.1:0-6931 GCA_049609325.1 Flavobacteriaceae bacterium
ACATAATCATAGCCTTTTAAGCTTGCACCGATCTCCATTGATTTGATGTGGGCTTCTGCAAAAGAAGGTTCATTTAACAACACCACATTATCTGCGCCAACCAACTCTTTAGCAATAGCTACGCATTTGTCTTCTGTACGTTCTTTGGCTCCTCTGATAACTACAAATAACTTCATAAATTTTTCCTAGAGTTTAAAATACTAAAAAACTGCTCTCCTCGACCTATACATCTGTACGATACAAATGCTATACACAACTTAATTTTATTTTGAGTTGAACATTTAACAGTAAACCTACATAAATACTTCAGTTGCTTCAAGGCCAATGCAAATGATTTATGTTCTAAACTTACTTTATATGTTTTTACCATTCTGCGTATGGTATATGCTATGGCGTTATCGGACAACTGTCCTTTATATAGCGTAAGTGTGTTATAACTAACTCTAAAGTTAGACCAGTTTTTTGACTTTGAATAGCCTGATGAAATATTACATCCATGTTGCCTAACATTTACAAGTGGTTGCTCTATATACGCATAAGTATCAATACGACTAAACACCTTTAACATAAAATCTCGATCTTGTGACTGACTTAATCTTTCATCAAATTCAATGGCATTATCTGTTAAAAATTGTTTTTGAAATAAGGGCTCTGGAGTTAACCATTTTAATTTCTGACACACAAAGTCGTTAAAAAAATCTACTGTATAAAGTTGTTTTCGTTTGATTTTGGTTTCGTTAGGATTATCATTATTAAATAATAGTGATTGGCATACACATAATACACTATTGGTAGCAAGCAATCGTTTAACTTGTAGTTCTAGTTTTTCAGGACACATGACATCATCTGAGTCAAAAAAATTCACAAACTCCCCTATTGATAAGGTTAGCCCGTAATTTCTACATGAGTTGGCACCTTTAATTTTATAAATTGGTCGTTTAACATACTGAAATCGCACATCTTTTTTACAGTACTCACTTACTTTGTTTGCGGTATCATCTGTACTTCCATCATCAACCACTATGCATTCCCAATTAACATAGGTTTGTGTAAGAATAGAATCTAATGTTTCAGTAATTAAATCTGCTCGGTTATACGTAGGTATGACAATAGACACAAGTGGTGTCATTTGGTTTTATTGGTTTCGTTATTATGTGGCTAATATACTAAACGGAATGGTATTTTAAGCCTATTGCAAAAACAATATCTAATCAACGCAAATAATTACCAATTATCGATATTTTATGCTCTTACTCTATACTTCTTTGTATAGTGGGTAGCAATAACACATCATCAGTAATCTTATTTTCTATTTAATAAACCCGTTAGTGTTTCAATATGCTGTTCTAATGTAAAATGCTCAGCTACATAACGCCTACCTCGCTGTCCCATCTCTTTTGCTAAAATTGTATTTGTAAGAAGGGTTAGCATATTTTCAGCCATAGCTTCTGCATCATTTTCTGCAACTAAAAACCCTGTGCCATTATCTTGCACTATATAAGGTATTCCAGCATGTTGTGTAGATACAATAGGCAATCCTGATGCTGAGGCTTCAAGAATAGCAACTGGAGTTCCTTCGCTATCACCATTTTCAGCCACTTTTGAATGCTGTACGAAAGCAATAGACTCTTGCAATAAGTTGCGGTGTTCCTTAGGTGTAATTCTCCCAACAAATCGCACTGCATGATCAATTTGCAACACTCTAGCCAAATCTTTACATGCTGGCCATAATGGGCCATCACCGGCCATCACCAATTGAGCGTTTGGTACTTGTTGTAATACTTTTTCAAATGCAAGCAGCGTAATATGTGGTGCTTTTTTATCAACAAATCGTCCTACAGCTACAATTTGTTGAGACGTAAAGTGAGGGACAACTTGAAAAAAATCTTTTGAAGGGCTTGCCGGTGAGTAAATGACTTTATTTGCATCACAACCTATATCAAATATATTTGCTTTCATATGCTCCGATACAACAACAATATGTTCGGCATATTCAAATAGGTGTTTATACTTAATCTTGTATTTATCAAGCATATTATACCGTGAAATTTCATACCCAAGTGCAATTGCTACCATTGGAATATTTAATTGCTCACAAACCGAAACTGCTTCTGCTCCTACATGTAAATACTCCGCAAAAACCATTTCTACCCGTTCTTTTTTAAGCAAACTAGTCAATTGAACTTCTTGAAATGTTGTTATGGGTTGTCTTAATATTTTTTTAAGCGCTACAGATATTTTATAACGCCACACATTCCATTTATTTGGTTGTATACCATCAATATGGCAAGGCAGTCCTCCTCCATGAATTAACACAATTTCAAAAGGCAAGTGTTCAATATGGTTTTTAATAAAAGTTTCCGCGTTTTCAAAAGCATTTGGAGATAAAATGGCTAGTTTCATAGGTCACTTATTTATATGCAAATCCAAACAACCCAGTAATCATTTGTCCGTCTACAAACTCTACGTTTTCGGCATTATCTTTTCTTATTAAGTATTTATAAACTGGGAACATTAATTTTGACAAATAGTGACGTTTACGACTACTCATAGGACTTCTTCTTAGCCACAAACCAAGCATTTGCGCCATGGCTGCATGCCAACCCCCTAAAGCAGAAATATCAACATGTTTAAATCCGCTTTGCTCCAAATGCCGCCTTAACGCAAATGGGGTATAACGGTATTGATCATTTGGAGTTTCATGTAACGGCCATAAGTATGGTACCGTAAAAAACAATACGCCATCATTTTTTAATACTCTATATGTTTCTTTTAACACAAGTTCAGGATCAGGACAATGTTCTAAAACTTCAGTAGCCATTGCGCAATTAAATTGAGCATCATCAAAAGGCATTTTTGTACCGTCCCATACCACATCAGCATCTATTTTTTCATCATATTGCAAAGCAGTATCTATATCTAAACCTGTGTAACTATCTATTGATGCGTTGTTATACAGTAGCGATTTATAAGGCATTTTTCCGCAACCAATATCTAAAAGTTGTCCTTTAAATTTTGTAGAGGCTAATAGCATGGCCTTTTTTATAGACGTCCTTACCAGATATCTGTCCATATTTTTAGACGTGTATTCAATATTTATAAAGCCGTCTGTCATGACAACATTTTTTTTAGTTTGGTTTTTACTCGTTTTAAAAATGAAGGGCTGCTATTTAATAGCATCTGCTGTTGCTTTTCAACAAGCTCTTTGGTATATTTCTCTACGATATTATCAAAACCATACGCCACTATTTTAGCATTAAAGTGTTCTAAATAAGGCTTCAACAAAGCATCATCTCCTTTAATTATTCCCATTACTGTACTTTTAGTAAAATGTATAAAAACAATTGGGTAAGTATTATTTATTGTTACTTGACCAGTTGTATTGTTATAGGTACGCTTGCATTCAATTTTATTCCAACTAGCCACATTACAGCCACGGTGTTTTAATGGTTTAACCTTATCAAAATAAACGGGCAACAGGTTTAAATGTGTTTGATCTGCAAAATGCCCTTTATCTAAATTCAATTCACATAGTTCAGCACAGTTCTTAGCCCAGAACTTTAACACCTCTACCCCTTTTGTATTAGCTGCCACAAAACCACCGTTATACAAACCACCGTTAAACAGCAATTGAAAATTCGGAAAATCGATTTCAGGGTCTTTAGACCGCCAATGAGGTGATAATATGACATTATTAGCTTCAAGTTCTTGCCATAAAAAATTGTAATCACTACAATAATATATGTCGCTATCTGAATAAATAACCCTGTTATAGGTTGAAAGCAAATAACTTAAAAATATTGGCTTTAATGACCAACGTAACACATTAGGTTGATTACTATATTTTGCAATTAACCGTGCAGAAAGCTCTGAAGTATTTATAGTTGAAATTGTAAATATCTTTACTTGAGCAGGCAACTGCTGTGGCAATTCTTCAACATCATCAATATCAGTCACCAAAACATTAAGCACAATATTAGCATCATAAACTCGTATGGCATCATAAAATGCTAAAGACCACGGCATGTAATCCTTAGTAATAATTGTACAAAATGAGTTGGTTGCAGTCATTAGTTACGCTTTAGCCTGAATTTAACATAAGGCACTACCAATTTACTTAAGTACCTCCATTGCTTTAAGAAATCTAATATATTAATTTTGTTTGTTTTTAACTGCTTAAACATCCAATTGTATTGTGATGTGTTGTAATTCGCTTTTGTACCTATTAAGCTATTGGCAATATGAACTGACTGCACATACTCCTTAAACCTCAACATTTCTTTGGTTTTGTTTTTAACCGTTCTTGTGGTGTTTGCGTGGTGTCTAAAATGATTTAATGTTTCAGAAATAAACGCCATATCACTTTGGTAAATTACAAGCATCCAGAACACCCAATCTCCAGTATATTTAAACTTTGTAAGCATAGCCCAATCAATTTGTTGTGGTGTTTTAAACACACAAGCGCTGGCATTAGGTATGGTATTTCTATATCTTAAGTAATGCTCTATTTCATATTTTCCACTTACACAATAGCTAGTTTTCCATCGAGTCTGTGACACTTTATCAGGCCAAAACTCTTTTGTGTGAGCACCCTTCTCATCTACTTTATCAGATCTTGTATACACCAATGCCAATGCGGTATTGTTTTGAAAAACTTGCATGGTTTGCTCTAAAAACAAAGGATCACAATAATCATCACTTTCGGCTATCCAAATGAATCTCCCTTTAGCCAGCGTCACCCCTTTTTGCCATTGTTTAAACGGACTCCCAGAGTTCGTTGTATTATAAACTATGTGTGAAACTTTAGGGTGATTTCTATACAATTCAATTATTGTTTTACTGTTGTCTGTTGAACAATCGTCAAGTATGATGAGTTCAAAATTTTGATATGATTGATTTATAACAGAAGTCAAACGCTGAGCTAAAAACTTCTCATGATTATAATTAGGGACTATAACACTAACCAGTGGTAATTTCATCATTTATAGTATTTTCGTATCAAGTTGCTAATATACACCTCTCCACTACCATTTTGTTGACGAATAACTTCTAACTCACACTTTATATCAGACACATCTATGACTAACGGATTTCCTTTTGGCACAAAGGTAGCTATAGCCTGAGTATTGAAGTGACGTTCTATTTGCTTTACTACATCAGACACAAGCACACTATTTTCTAGAGCTACGTTTACAATAGTGTTAGAAACATTTTTTTGCAGCAGTTGGGTAATGATATACAAAATATCATCCTTGTCAATAAAATTACGCTGAGCGTATTCCCAAACATGTATAGGTGTTTGCGTACGAATTGCCTTTATTAAAAAATTCATAATGTTAGTAGCATTGCCATGAGGCCCTACTACATTTGACACACGAGCTATTAAATAGGTTTGTGCTGTTGTGGCAATTAAACGTTCCATAGCCAATTTATGAGCTACATAAGGTCTGTGTTTTACTGAGTCATCTATAACACTTGCCGTGCTAAAATACACTATTTTATGTTGCGGATAGTCAGCTATTGTTTGTTGTAATAACTGTTTTTCTCGCTCAAATTCTGACGCATTCGTCTCGGTTGAGTTTGATACACCAGAGGCAAAAATCAAAACACCATCATGATCTATAAATGATGAAAATGTGTTTGCCAACAAGCCTGAACCAATAACCATAGTGTTTTGCTAAATTAAACAGCTAATATAACGGTTTTCATGAAAGATGCTAAGAATATAATTGATTGTTTTTCTGACTAAAAAATCCAACACATTAGTGTACACAAGCCATAATGTGCTGTTCTATTTGCTCAGCACAACGTTCAATTAAAAAATTATCCTTAGCCCATTGCTTGGCATTTTGTCCCATTTCATCCGCTCTACTCCTGTTTTCTATAACCCATTCCATATGTTCCACTAGTTCATCTATAGTGGTGTATAACAACCCGTCCGTTTGAGGTCTGATAATTTCTTTTGTAGCATTATATGGGGCATTTCTACCAAGTATTGGCAAGCCACAAAGCATGGCCTCAACAGTTACTCGCCCAAACGTTTCATATTCAGAACACATCACATAACAATTGGTCTCTTTATAAAACGCATCTACATTTGATTGATGTCCATGCAATATCACCACATTTTCTAATTGATGAGCAGCTATATACGACTCAAACTCTGCTTTTAAAGGCCCACTCCCTACCAAATGTACCTCAAACGCAGCAGTTGGTAATTTTAATGTGAGTTGCCTTGCTGCTTGAATCACATCCATTTGACTTTTTCCAGATATCAAAGCGCCCACTACAATAAACTTACACACTGCATCATCTGAAACTAACATCTTTTTTATTGAGGGCATTACTGAGGGGGGGGCAACACCGTTATACACCAAATGCAAACGATTTGATGCCACATATTGCTGATAATAATTTTGCAATAGTTGTGAATTTACAATAACTCGTGTAGAGTTATTCAAGTATTTTTTCAAATACCAATGGCCAAAATCTGGGGTTATATTAAACATCTGAAATTCTCTTACATGCCACACATGAGGCAAGTGTAATAGTTCAGATAATTTAACTCCTATATTGATAACTGATGTATTGGAATACAACACATCTGGCTGATAGGTTTTTAAAAACCTAACATGTTCTGCCATAACACGATTATTATAAGCCCGTTTTACAAACCATTGTTTATACATTGACAACAATGTTGTTGAGGTGCTCACACCAGAGCTTGACCATTTGTAAGGCAACACCACATTTTGTATACCTAAACGGTTTAATGTAGTATTTAAACTACCTGAAGATGGCGTTACTACGCAACAGTCATGCCGAGAGGATAACTCCTTAACAATGCCTAATAAAGATTCTACACCTCCATTACCCAACTGACTCATATGAGAGTAAAACACAATACGCACTAATCTATAGTTTTAAGGTT
>JBMYYK010000056.1:0-6565 GCA_049609325.1 Flavobacteriaceae bacterium
CTAACGGTGTACCCTCAACAGCCACTAATGCATTAATTGGTGTAGATTCTGGTTGCGGATTTAAGGTTGATAAAGCCACCAGCATTCCTGCCCTATCTTCTATATTTTCTCCCATACCAATAATACCACCAGAACAAACAGTAACATTGGTTTTTCTTACATTATCAATGGTATCTAATCTATCTTGATATCCTCTAGTTGAAATAACCTCTTTATAATATTCTTCTGATGAATCTAAATTATGATTGTACGCATATAAACCTGCTTCTGCCAGACGTTGCGCTTGATTTTCAGTGACCATTCCTAAAGTACAGCACACCTCCATATCAAGTTTGTTTATAGTGCGCACCATATCTAACACTTGATCAAATTCAGGACCATCCTTAACATTACGCCAAGCCGCTCCCATACATACACGAGAACTCCCGCCTTCTTTAGCACGTAACGCTTGAGCTTTAACTTGATTAACCGTCATTAAATCATTCCCATCAACATTAGTATGGTATCGTGCAGCTTGTGGACAATATCCACAATCTTCAGAACACCCTCCTGTTTTTATTGATAATAAGGTTGATACCTGAACAACATTTGGATCATGTTGTTGCCTATGAATAGTCGCTGCTTCATAAAGCAACTCCATCATTGGTTTATTATATATCTCTAGAATTTCTTCCTTCGTCCAATTATGTCTTACTGTGCTCATAAATTTGAGTTATTTAATTGTTCAAAAATAGTAATTAAATATTGATAGCCTACTATTTTGATAATAATACTGAAACTGCATTTCCGCCAAAACCAACTGCATTTACAAGTATTTTTTGCAATGGCAATTTTGAAGTTTGTTGCCCAACAAAAGGAACTGCTATAAATTTTTGATGCTGCAACATCATTATAGCCAACTCAACACTTAACAACCCTGAGGTTGCGAAAGTATGTCCTAATTTCCATTTATTACTTGTTAATAACGGTTGATGATTGCCAAAGATTTTTTGAATAGCATTCACTTCAGACCGATCTCCTTTTATAGTTCCTGGAGCATGCATAACTATTACATCTACATCTTCTGGAGCGGTGGTTCCTAACGCCATTTTCATCGACTTTTGAAAACATTTTGCTTCTGCTGAAATAGATACATTATGCTCTAAAATCTCGGTAGCATACCCTATACCTTCTATCGTCGCTAAAGCATTTTCTACCAAACCGTTTTCTAAACACAGTGCCGCAGCACCTTCACCCACAACCATTGTGTTTTGTTTTTTGGTAAGATTTAATGCTTGGCAAGGGTACTCAGCATCATGCCTTGCATACACTTTTAACGCTTGCATTTGCGCAATGGTGAATTCAGTTAACGCAGCTTCACTAGCGCCAACTAAAAATTTATTAGTCATGCCTGATGTTAACCACGCTACGCCGTTCAACAAGGCATGTAGTCCTGTAGAGCAGGTTATTGAATGCGAAACCGTTGGTCCTTTAGTCTGTAAATCATGAGCTATCCATGACGAAATATTCCCTAATGTTGTTGTTGGCGAACTTAAGGTTTCTGCAAATTTTTCCTTCAAGAATGCCTTGTAGTAAGATTCAAATAAAGTGGTAGCTCCTCGAGAAGAACCAAAATTGACGCCAAAATCATCAGAAGACTGCCAATTTGCACCACTAATTGCTTTTCGAGACACATATATTCCATACAATACAGCATCATCTAAAAATTTATATTTTGAATCTGAATGTCTTAACTTTTCAATTTCATCTTTGTCTGCTTCCGTTAATTGTGCCACAAAAGCAGAACCTCCATCATATTGATGTTTTGTAATATGATGTGCTTCACTCAAATATTGCTGCCAAATGTGTTCTGGAGTACTTCCTAATGCAGAAATTGACGCTAAGCCTGTAATGGAAATGGGTTTTATCATCAATACGAATCCTCTTGTTTGAGGGTGCTAATTTAGACTATTTCTAATACTTGCTCTATAGCCCCATAAACTTTTTCTAACTGTTCTGTAGTAATTACATATGGCGGTAGAATGTAAATTGTTTTCCCCAACGGACGTAAACACACCCCATTATTCATAAGCGAATCAAATATTTCATAACGCTTATTACCATAACGCTCCATATCAATATTTAAATCTAATGCATATATTACACCTAACTGTCTTGTAGACAATACTTTTTTATGTGTGTTTATCTTAGCATCAAAACCCTTATGTGCTTTGATAATAGCTTGTATATTCTCTTGTATGTCTTTTGATTTTAACAACTCAATTCCTGCTAACGCTACAGCACACGCAATTGGATTTGCTGTATAGGTATGGGCATGAAAGAATGCTTTACCTACAGAATCATCTAAAAAAGCATCATATATATTTTGAGTACAGGTTGTTATTGCCATTGGCACAAACCCAGCTGTTAAAGCTTTTGATAAGGCTATAATATCTGGCTGTTCTTCAATATATTCTGACGCGAAGTGTTTTCCTGTTTTTCCAAAACCAGTCATCACTTCATCAGCAATACACAGCACTTCGTTTGATTTACAACACTTTAAAATTTCATTAAGATATTCTGCTGCGTACATACGCATACAGTTAGCCCCTTGCACTAAAGGCTCATAAATGAATGCCGCAATATTTTTTGTATTGATATGCTGCTGTAATAACGCCATCACTTCAGTGATATTTTCTGAATTTGGAGTAGGAATTCTAACTACATCAATAAAAAAATCAGAAAACGGGCCGTTATATACTGATAGGCCTGAGGCTGACATTGCCCCAAACGTATCTCCATGAAATCCATTTTCAAAGGCTAAAATTGTAGTGCGTTTATCACCTTTATTAAAATGGTATTGAATTGCCATTTTAATAGCTACTTCATTGGCTGTAGAGCCATTATCAGAAAAAAAGACTTTTTCTTGGTTTTCTGGTAAAATAGCAATGAGTTCTTCTGACAATTTCACTGCAGGCTCATGAGTAAATCCTGCAAATACAATCTGATCTAATTGTTGCATTTGCTTAGTCACACACTCTAAAATATAGTCGTTACAATGTCCGTACATTGCAGTGTACCAAGAAGCAATACCATCTATATATTCTTTTCCTTCCTCATCATACAACACTGCGCCTTTTGCCTTTACAATCGGTAACGCTTCTGGGTGTAATTTATGCTGGGTTAACGGATGCCATACGTGTTGTTTATCGCGCTCTTGTAAATTCATAGGTTTTGTAATTTTTCTTGAAACTCTTCAGCATAAGTCTTAACAACATTTTTATCAATATAAGGTTCTTCATCTATACGTCCTAACACAGTTACCCCGGTCATTTTTTCAATGATATCTTCTGTAGATTGATGAGCCTCTCCGTTAAAAATGACATACACTTCAAAACCTTTACTCTGCAACAACTGAATTGTCATTAAACTATGATTTATACTCCCAAGATAATGACGAGAAACAACGATAACTTTATAGTCGGGTTGAATTAAATCTAATATTGTATTAGAATCATTTAACGGTACTAATACGCCCCCAGCACCTTCAATTACCAAATGATTGTCTGTAATCGGCGGTGTGATTTTAGAAACATCTATAGTTACCCCGTCAATTTTAGCAGCGGCATGAGGACTCATTGGAGTTTTTAACCCATAACTATTAGAATGGATTGTTGTTTGCTCATTTGAAATTAACTTCTCTACAGCATGTGCATCTCCAGTATCTAGATCCCCTGCTTGAACAGGTTTCCAATAGTCTGCTTCTAAAGCTTCAGTTAGTATTGCAGCAACTACAGTTTTACCCACATCTGTTCCTATTCCTGTTATAAAGAATTGCTTATTCATAATAATTCTTTTGCTTTAAAGTTTGTATTACAATCTGAACATCTGTATTCAAACAACCCATTTATAGGAATCAATTTTAAAACGATGTTCTTAAATTTTAGTCTTAAATTAAAATTTGTTGATTTACAGTAAGTGCAGACAATCTCTTCTTTTAACAGTGACGCATCAATTTTTTTGATGATGTTTTTTGCCACTTTAACCTGTTCAGTAGGCACTTGTAGTTTTACACCTCCAATAGCATTACTAACTAACGGATCTGTATCTACCGTATACTCATCTGCTAAAAAAACAGTGATATGCTCCGATTCTAATTTTCCTTTAATTATTAATGCTTCAGAGGAATACTGAAACACGGCAATAGTTGTAATGCTATCTTCCATAGTTCTTGATTTCAGATAATACTGAATTTAGGCGTTTACAAATGTACTAAGCAAATTCAATACTTCATCTATTTCTTTATGAGTATTATAACTATGGATGCAAAATCTTAAACGCTCTTGTCCTTCTGGCACAGTTGGCGACAAAATGGGCTTCACGTCAAACCCATTATCTTGCAACAGTTTTGCAGTGTGCTTAACAGCAATAGTCCCGGGTATTATACAACTTTGTATTGCAGAATGACTCTCAATAAAACGCGACTCCAAACCTAATGTTTTACACGATGTTTTAAAATAAGTTATAACGTCATGTAATTCTTGCTGTGTTTGATTTGAAGCAATTAGGCAATTGTACACTGTTTGTAAAGTTGCAACACTATGCGGCGACAATCCTGTAGTATAAATAAATGCTCGAGAAAAGTTTATAAGATAATTTTTTAACTGTTTACTACCTAAAATTGCGGCTCCGTGACAGCCCAAAGCTTTTCCAAAAGTAATTATTCGGGCAAACACTTCTTTCTCTATACTTAATTCTTGAACCAACCCAAAATTGAATACTCCAATAGCATGTGCCTCATCTACTATTAAATGTGCGTTGTATTTCTTACTTATTTGAAGTGTTTCTACTAAATCTGGCGAATCACCGTCCATTGAAAATACCGATTCGGTTACTATGTATACCTCAGTATCATTAGCTCTCGACTGCGTTCGAACAGACAGCAACTTTTTTTCTAAATCAGCTAAATCATTATGTTTAAACGCATAGGCTTTTGCCAATGACAACTTAATACCATCACGAATAGATGCATGAGAAAATTCATCATATAAAATAACATCATGTCGTTGAGGCACACAACTAAAAAAGCCAAGATTTGCATCATAACCTGAATTATACAACAACGCTTCTGTATGGTGTTTCTGACTTAACAAATTTTCAACCTGAATATACAATTGATGATTACCTGTTAATAAACGAGATCCCGTGGCGCCATTTAGAAGAAATCCGTTATCAACTAGATACTTGTGAGTTTGTTTAAATATAGCTTCAGATTTAGCAAAACCGAGATAATCATTTGAAGAAAAATCAACTAAAGATGATTGCTCAACTAAATTCCGTAGGCTTTTACTACCTACTCTTTGATTTAACTTTTTATGTAATTTTTCAGGAAACATCACTTCAAATATAGGTATTATATATACAATGTTACTACTTAACACAGCTGTAAGTTTAGTAAGTAACAAACACAAATAGCAATTATTATAATAAAATAATACTCTAGACCTTTCAGCTTTTATATATTTGAATTTCAATACAAAACTTAAACACTTATGAATATCAAACACATTGCAATGGTAGTAACATTTATACTACTTTCAGTATCTGTAAATGCACAAAGTAAAGTAGGTACCGTTAACATTAATGACATTTTAACAAAAATGCCAGAATTAAATGAGGTAGAAACAGCGGTAGCTGCTTATAAAACCGATCTTGAAAAAACCTTAAATGAAAAAGTGACAACCTATAAAAACAAAGTTGAGTTGTTTAAAAAGAATTCTGACACGTATAGTGATGTTATGAAAAAAACTATGGGAGAAGAGCTGTTTAACTTAGAAAACGACATCAAACAATTTCAACAAAATGGTGGAAAATTAACACAGTTAAGACAAGAAGAATTGCTACGTCCGTTATATGGTAAAATCAGCGATATGATTGCTGTAGTTGCTAAAGAACAAAACTACACACAAATACTAACTGTAGATGGAAACGAGTTTGCTTATGCAGACGAAAAACTAGATATTACTGCTACAGTAAAGTCAAAACTTGGTATTAAGGAATAACCCAAAAACTAATAGCAACAAAAAAGCCTGATACAATGTATCAGGCTTTTTTATAAATTACATGTATTAACTTAATCTGCTAATACAATTACTTTATTATTTTTCATTTCAATAGTTCCACTGTTGATTGCTAAAAGCGTTTCGTTATTAGCTCCTTTAGAAAACTTATCAGCTACACTTTTATCCAAATCAACGTTTCCGTAAATTTTCACATTCCCCTGTCCTAATACAGAAACAATAGGCGCGTGATTATCTAACATTTGAAACTCACCATTAACTCCTGGCACAGCAATAGAAGTTACTTCTCCGCTATATAATGTTGCTTCTGGTGTTACAATTTCTAAAAACATATGTTACGTTGTTACTATTAATACTTTTAATTGAATTATGCCTCAGCTAACATTTTCTCTCCAGCCTCAATTGCTTCTTCAATTGTTCCTTTAAGGTTAAATGCAGATTCTGGTAAATGATCTAACTCACCATCCATAATCATATTAAATCCTTTAATAGTATCTTTAATATCT
>JBMYYK010000057.1:0-5878 GCA_049609325.1 Flavobacteriaceae bacterium
ATGAAAGACAAAACTATTGTTTGTAACATTGGGCATTTTGATAATGAAATTGACATGGCTTGGTTAAACGGTACTTATGGAGATTCTAAAGTTGAAATCAAACCACAAGTAGATAAATATAACGTTAAAGGTAATGATATTATCATTTTAGCAGAAGGGCGTTTAGTTAATTTAGGTTGTGCAACAGGTCATCCAAGTTTTGTAATGTCTAACTCATTTACAAACCAAACTTTAGCGCAAATTGAGCTATGGAACAATGCTGATGCTTATAAAAATGACGTGTATATGTTACCAAAACATTTAGATGAAAAAGTAGCAAAATTGCACTTGGCAAAAATTGGAGTTGAGTTAACAGAGTTACGAAAAGATCAAGCTGATTATATAGGAGTAACTGTTGAAGGGCCGTTTAAGCCAGAACATTACAGATACTAGTAATATTTTAAAATAAGAAGAACAAATAAGCTGAAACAACGTTTCGGCTTATTTGTTTATTAACACTAATAAAAAAGCCCAAAACTATAAGTTTTGGGCTTTTTTTGATATTTGATAAGAGGTTTACTTATTCACCTCATTAATATATTTTTTCAAGGCCATAGTCATAGACGGGGTTTCAGGCGATGGCGCTTTAATGTCAATTCGTAAGCCAGCTTCTGTAGCTGCTTTAACAGTGGTGTTTCCAAATACTGCAATACGTGTGTTGTTTTGCTTAAAGTCAGGAAAGTTTTTTAATAAAGAATCTATTCCAGAAGGGCTAAAAAACACCAATATGTCGTAAGTCACATTTTCTAAATCTGAAAGGTCACTAACCACGGTTTTGTATAATGTTGCTTGTTTCCATTTTAATTTCAACTCATCTAAAGTAGACGGAATTAATGGTTTCAGCTTATCTGATGATGGTAATAAAAACGATTCGTTTTTGTACTTTTTAATTAAAGGAACCAACTCAGGGAAAGTTCGTTTACCAACATATATTTTACGTTTTCTGTACACCACATATTTTTGTAGGTAATATGCTACGGCTTCTGATTGGCAAAAATATTTCATTGTGTCAGGTACTTTAAATCGCATTTCTTCTGCAATTCTAAAGTAATGGTCAACGGCATTTCTACTCGTTAAAATAACTGCAGTATATTGCGACAAGTCAACTTTTTGTTTGCGTACCTCTTTAGATTCTATGCCCTCTACATGAATAAAAGATCTAAAGTCAATTTTCACTTTTTGTTTTTCAACCAAATCAAAATAAGGTGAATTTTCAACCTTTGGTTCTGGCTGAGAAACTAAGATAGTTTTCACTTTCATACTCCCGTATTATTTTAAAATATTAGTCAGTATCAAAACTGCACCAATTAAAAAAGGTGAAATTTCGAGTGCGCAAAGATACAAAATAAAATAAAACCAATGCTTTAAAACTGTTTTTTGATTGTTGAGGATGATGATTATGATGCTTAAAATATATGAGAACGCTACAATACCAATGCTTGTATATATGAAAATAGTACTCGGATTTGGGATAATATACAGCAAACAAAAATTTAAAATAAGTAATAAAATACCAATAAAGTTTATGAATGTTAGCCGTTGAAAATTTACGTAACTATAGAATGTACTTAAATCTAAAATGTCAAAGATGATTTTTTCAATGAGGTATTTGGCAATAAAAAAAACATTAATTGCTATGGTGCAGCTTATTAATTCAGTAACACTATTGGCGGTTATTATATGTAATGTTGTTAGGCAAGTGTACGCAAATACAGTCAGGTTTATTACAAAAAATATGTAAAATAGATGATTGAAAATTGTTTTCTTTTTGTCTCCTTTATTGTGTAACAGAAAATACTTTCCGTTGGTAAGTGTACCTAGGAAATCATTAAATTGGATGTGGTAAATTAGCTTAATGCAAGTGATTGCTACAATAGAGCCAACAATAAAATAGGTTAAAGTTTCATTATATGTTATGTTGCGTAGTAAATAATCCATAACCACAAAATTACAGTTTTTATGTGGAGTTACAATTTTAGAAAATATTAATATAATTAAAATATTATTAGTTTACTTTTGTGATCACTATGAGAGATATTTTAGTTGTTATACCCACGTATAATGAAATAGAAAATATAGAAGCAATTATAAGGGCTACAATTTCTGCAGTGCCTGAAATTGATATTCTTATAGTAGACGATAATTCGCCAGATTACACCGCAAATAAAGTTAAACAGTTACAAGAAGAATTTCCAGAAAACTTGTTTTTGTTAGAACGAGCAGGGAAGCAAGGTTTAGGAACGGCCTATATAGCGGGCTTTAAATGGGCGTTACAACACGAATACAAATATATTTGTGAAATGGATGCTGATTTCTCTCACAATCCTAACGATTTAAAACGATTGTATGCAGAGTGTAAATTTGGGTGTGCCGATTTAGCTATAGGTTCACGATATAAATCTGGTGTAAATGTGGTTAATTGGCCAATGAATAGGGTTTTATTGTCTTATTTTGCGTCTAGATATGTGCAGTTTATTACACGAATGGGAATTAATGATGCCACTGCAGGATTTATATGTTATAAACGCAAGGTGCTTGAGGCTATAAATTTTGATAAAATTCAGTTTGTGGGGTATGCTTTTCAAATTGAAATGAAGTTTAAAGCTTATCTTGAAGGCTTTAAAATAGAAGAGGTTCCAGTAATCTTTACTGATAGAACAAAAGGCGTGTCAAAAATGGATGGATCTATAATTTCTGAAGCTGTATTTGGAGTTATTTTGATGAAATTAAAAAGTTTACTTTCTAAATAAAAAGAAGAAGAAAAAATCATGAATAAAGTATTAATTAAGAATGCTAACATTGTAAATGAAAATCAAATTTTTCAAGGCGATGTGTATATTGAGGGAGAGCGTATTGTAGAAGTGGCCAATCAAATTAGCGCAAAATCTCCTGATGTTAATGTTTATGATGCTGAAGGAAAATATCTGTTGCCAGGAGTAATTGATGATCAAGTGCATTTTAGAGAGCCTGGTTTAACACATAAAGCAACTATAGAAACAGAGTCTAGAGCAGCTGTAGCTGGTGGTATCACATCGTTTATTGAAATGCCAAATACCAATCCGCAAACAACAACCATAGAAGAGTTGAATAAAAAGTTCGCTATTGCCAAGGCATCTTCTTATGCAAACTATTCTTTTATGTTTGGGGGAACCAATGATAATTTAGAAGAAATTTTAAAGGTAAATCCTAAAAATGTAGCAGCATTAAAATTGTTTTTAGGCTCATCTACAGGTAATATGTTGGTGGATAATGAAGAGGTTTTAGAAAAAATATTTTCTAGTACAGATTTACTAATTGCAGTGCATTGTGAAGATGAAGGCACAATTAGAAAAAACCAAGCTGAATATGTGGCAAAATATGGTGATGATATTCCAATGAAATATCACCCAATAATAAGAAGTGAAGAAGCGTGTTATTTGTCGTCATCTAAAGCTATTGAGTTGGCTAAAAAAACAGGTGCGAGATTGCATATATTTCATTTATCTACAGGTAAAGAAACAGCCTTATTTACCAATACGATTCCTTTAGAAGAAAAAAAGATAACTGCTGAAGTTTGTGTACACCATTTATGGTTCTCTGATAAAGATTATGAAGAAAAGGGAACACGAATTAAATGGAATCCGGCTGTAAAAACAGAACAAGACCGTGAGGCGTTATGGGATGCTTTATTAGATGGTAGGATTGATGTTGTGGCTACAGATCATGCGCCGCATACAAAAGAAGAAAAAGCAAATAAATATACAAAAGCACCTTCTGGTGGACCTTTAGTGCAACATGCTTTAGTGAGTATGCTTGAGGCACATCATAATGGTAAAATATCATTAGAGCAATTGGTTGAAAAAATGTGCCATAATCCGGCAAAACTTTTCAAAATTGAACAACGTGGGTTTATAAAACCAGGATATTTTGCAGATTTAGTACTGGTAGATATGAATAAACCATGGACGGTTAATGAAGATAATATTTTTTATAAATGTGGTTGGTCACCATTTGAAGGAAACACGTTTAAATCACGAGTGTCTCATACATTTGTAAACGGAAAATTAGTGTATAAAAACTTCAAGTTTTACGATGTAAAAAACGGAAGGCGATTAACATTTGACAGGTAATATGAAGTATGTAATTCCATTAGTATTGGCATGTCTGTTGATGTCATGCGATAAAGATTTTAAGGCGCCAGAACCAGAGCATCTCATTGAGCAAAACGTAATGGAAGATATACTTTATGATATCAAATTATTAAAAGCTGCAAAAAGTAAAAACTATAGAATTCTAAAAGATAATAATGTGAAAATTGACACATATATTTATAAAAAATATAAAACAGATAGCATTACTCTTAGAGAAAATATAGCTTATTATGCCACGGCATCCTTTAAAACGTTTAAAGAAATAGAAGATAATGTAAAACAGCGTTTTATTGCCGAACAAGAAAAACTAGGGGTAAAATCTAAGAAAACTTCATTAGAAGAGAAGAAGTCGCCGGTTCTTGAGGTTGTTGAACATGTTGTTGATCCAGCACAAAACTTATTGCTTTCTGAAGACTTTAAAAGATGGAGAGCGGTAAACTCATCGCTGTTCCTTTCTGATGAAGAATTTGGTGATAGAGAGGTGTTAAAATTGGTTGCAGACACACAAATAAGTCAGCACAGAATAGATATTCCTGTTGAAAAGCTAAATGGCAGATATGAATTTAGTGTTTTGGCCAAAAAGGGCGAAATGAACATTGTGCGTCTTAGGATAGGATCTCAAGGATATGGAGTGATTTTTAATTTAAAAAGCGGAACTGTAGAAAATGTACAGCCTAATGATGTGGCAAGTATTACTAAAGTAAAAAATGGTTGGTATAAATGTACTATAACTTGTGCTGTTAGAAATGTTACTATTGCTAGGGTTAATGTGTTTAATACTACGTCTTTTTCAGATTATTCTGGAGATGATCTTAAAGGTGTATTTGTAAGTAACCCTAAATTAGTCAAAGTAGCTTCACGATAAGTTATATGTATTCTGATGTCAAACAGTATTTCATCAGTGCGTTTTTATAGAATTTACGGTTATTTTATTTTTACGAAATACATATCTCAAGCATTAGATATGTGTGTATATAATAATGATATTGGGGAAAAAATACGAATATCAAAACAAAACAATCTTCTTTGTTAGTTTTCTTCAGACCGATCTTTCTTTTGTATTGGTTTTCAGTTTGTTATGAATGGTTTTTAGGTTATTTTTGCCACCCAATAGTTTTAAATTAATCCAACAGGTTTAAATTATAGAAAATGAAAAAAACAATATTACTAGCTTTAATTTTTGCTTTTGCATTTAATGCTAATTCTCAAGAAATTATTGAATCTGATTCAGGAGAAGTTATAACAGGGATTGAAAGTGCAAAGTCAGATGTGCTGACAGCAAACTTCGATTTTGTAGTAACAGATACTGGAGTAAATAGTGCTCAACATGAGTACGGTTCAGGGTTTTTTAAACAAAAATATATTATTATTTCTGCCAAAAAAATTGGAGGATTAGGAGGTAAGAAGGACCCGTTAACAGGAGAGCCTCATACGCAAATTTACTGCGCTACCATAAAGAAAACAGGAGATTTGGATAGGCCGTTATTATACTCAAGAATATTAAATACAAACGACAACGAGGGGACTATTACATTTTCGCCAAACCAGCAAGTAGTATATTACACCAGAAGTATTTTAGGAAACAAAAGAAACTATCAATTGTACCGTGCTAAAGATCCTTTAAAGAAAGGGCAGTGGTTAGAAGAAGAAAAAATACATATAAGTAGCTCGAAATACTCTGTTGAAAACCCATATTTGTCTGAAGATGG
>JBMYYK010000058.1:0-5440 GCA_049609325.1 Flavobacteriaceae bacterium
TTAAAAAAGAAAAGAGCACTAAAAAAGAAGCACAAATGTTCTTCAATCATTACGAAGGCATAGATTGGAAAATTTCTGGAAAAGCAACAATCACCAATTGGAAGGCCACAGCCCGAAAATGGATTTTAAAAGCTAATGAACTAAAACCACCAAAAGCACATGACCATAATCAGGACAACCTAAAAGTATCAAAAGATAAAAACTACAGTGAACCACTTTGAATGACGTCATTCTGAACTTGATTCAGAATCGCATACAAAGAATTGTAAACATGAAAACAAGTTTTGAAACTTTTACGAACTGGCTGTAAAAAAAATTACCGCCATAAAATATGGCTTACGGCATTAAAAACATTTTGTCTCTATCCGAAATAAAGAGCGAAGAATCGGAAGTGCGGTGCGTAGCATGACGCATGAAGATTTGAAAGCGAATGGTACGAAGTAATTTCCTAATTAGAGAATTGATTTTTTGTTTCGTTTTGCATCAAGGCAATTGCGTAGCACATCACGATCACCTCTGAAAAACAATAAGAATCAAGTGAGTAAAATGAAAAGTGATTCTAAATTTAATTGACCGCCGAACATCCAAGGCTAGACTTTTTTGTTTCTTTTTTCGGCAATGAATTGCATTAGCATATCACGAACACTTAAAAAAAATAAGAATGACGTGAGTAAAAAAAGGAAAGAACATTAAAAAATACTATTATGAACCAACCCTTACCTCACATAATAACCGAAGGAGCAACCCAATACCAAATCGGCATTGTAAAGGCTGATCACATACACTACAATTTCAATCAAATACTGGTGTATCTAGAAATCAAAGGAAAACTACTCTTTGGTAAAAACTTCAAAATTTATGAAGACGATATGAAAATCTTGTATAAGTTGTGTGTGTATTTTATTAAAGATCACGCAAGTTGTGAGAGGTTCGGAATCGACCTCAACAAAGGCATTTTATTATCTGGACCTGTAGGTTGTGGCAAAACAAGTTTAATGAAAATACTTCGACATTTAGTACCTCACATTAAACCTTATGAAGTCATTCCAACGAGAAACATCACATTCGGATTTAATAACTTAGGTTTCAAAACCATTGAAGAATTCGGAAACAACAAATTATTTTGTTTTGATGATCTTGGAGTAGAGCCAATTGGTCGGCATTTCGGAAAAGATTGCAATGTGATGGGAGAAGTGTTATTGTCTCGTTATGAGTTGTTATTAAAAAACAAAATACTAACCCATGCTACAACAAACCTCAACGCTCAAGAATTAGAAGAACGGTATGGGAATAGAGTTCGTTCCAGAATGAGACTGCTTTTTAATTTAATTGCTTTTGATAAATCGTGTGCAGATAAGAGAGGCTAGCGTTCAGTAAACACGAGTGTTCAGTGACAATGAACAGCTATAAATAATGAACAATAGTTTTTAGTCAATGAAACAAACAAACCATTATATTGGTTATTTTGTATTAAAAAGACTATATTTGATTATTATAATGGTTGTATTATGTTAGAAATAGTCACAATAAAAGATGTGAAAATAAAGATTGGAGAGCTTTGCAAACAACAACGTAAAGAGCACGACTTATCACGCGAAGAACTAGCTGAGGTATTAGATATATCACGTACCACTATTCAGAATATCGAAAATGGTAAAAATGCAACCTTAGATAATATTCTAAAAGTAGCAAATCACTTTGGCTTATTATCGAAAATTTTAAAAGGAATAGATAGCATTAGTGATTCCCAAAACAACATCTCATTATACTAAAATATGGCTAGAGAAAAAATCATAGATGTTGTAGCTTTTGGACTTGAGATAGGTAAATTAGGATATGATATTGATCAAGGAAAATCCTTTTTCCAATACAATCCAGAGTTCTTAGATGCGGGTCAGTATTCCAAAATGTTTCCGTTTATTTTTAAAAGCACCAAACCGGTGCAAATATTTAAAGAATATCAATTAGATACTTTTCAAGGTTTGCCACCTATGATTGCGGATTCATTACCGGACACTTTTGGTAATATCATATTCCAGAAATGGTTAACGGCACGCGGAATCCAAAAAGTGACACCTCTGGAGCAATTAGCCTATGTGGCTGACCGAGGTATGGGAGCACTGGAGTATAAACCCATTAGAGAGCTGCCTAATACATCTAAGGTGAACATCGATGAGGTAATTACCATTTTAAAAAAAGTTTTAAAACTCAAAGAAGACACTACAGGAGATCAGCTTAGTGAATTAGCATTATTAAACGTATTTAAAATAGGAACTTCTGCCGGTGGAGCAAGACCAAAAATACTAGTTTCAGAACACAAGAAAACAGGAGAGATTATTGCAGGAGATAGAGAAATAAGTACAGACTACAACCACTATTTAGTGAAATTACACCTAGACGATAGTGACGGGTATAATAAAGAAAAAGTAGAATATGTATACTATCTATTGGCCCAAGAGGCAGGTATTAATATGATGCCATCTAAATTGATTGAAAACAAACATTTCGCTACACTCAGATACGATAGACAAAACGGTGAAAAACAACACGTGTTAACCGTTACCGGTCTAACAGGTTGGGACTTTAAAAGTCAACCAGAAAACTCTTCCTATGAAAATGTGTTTAGGCTTGCCGTAGCCCTAGAAGCACCTCATAAAGATTTACAGCAATTGTTCAAGCGTATGGTGTTCAATCTCGTTTTTAGAAATGTAGATGACCATTTAAAGAACCACAGTTTCATATACAATAAAGAAAGTAACAGTTGGAATTTAGGCCCTGCTTATGATTTAACCTATGCGCTAAATCCATTATTTACGTTTAAATCAACCTCAAGAGCATTGTCTATTAATGGAAAGCGTACTTCAATAACAATTAAAGATATCCTTACTATTGCTGAAGAATTTTCAATTAAAAATCCAATAGGTATTATTGAAAACATCCAAGCCTTGACGTCTAAATGGGTTGGCCTTGCAGATGAACATGAAATCCCTAAAAAGATTAGTGATAGGATTGATAACGATTTTTTACTGCTTAAATAATTGAAACTACAATACTCAGGTATGCCATGGTAGTTGATTGTGTTCCAGGATGTGTACAGTGTACTTATTTGAAATCTGTAAAGAATAAATGTTATTAAGTGTCATTGCGAACGCAGTGAAGCAATCTCTCTGTAAATAAAAATTAGTCATTACGGTATTCCGTAAAACATATTATCATTGTTGTTTTATTTTTGACTTTTAAGCGCGTATTGTATTGATAGAAAAAAAATATTAAGAAGTATGCGTTTGATATAAAGTAATTTAACAGAATTAGCTATATATTTGCACTTTTTAACAGGGTGTTCATGTGGTTTTAGTGTGAATAGTCTGCAGGCGTATTACTAAGTCGTAGTTCGTCTTAATCTAGATGTAAATATTTGATGATGATTCAAGATTTTAATATTGTTGCTAGTTTGTTAAAAGTTCCTTTTCCTATATTGGCGTTAGCTGCTTTTTGCATGGCTGCTATTGTTTCATTTTATGCGTACCCTGTTATTATTTATATCGCGCATCGCAAACAATTGATGGATGTGCCAGACGAACGTAGTGTGCACCAAAAACGTGTGCCAACTTTAGGAGGTGTTGGTGTATTTATTGGGTTCTGTGTTGCGCTTAGCTTTTTAGGTTTTGCAATACCTTCATTACAACTTATAAGTTTATTAGGCTCCTTAATTCTGTTGTTCTTTATAGGTGTGGAAGACGATTTGCTAGTGGTTTCACCGCGCAAAAAATTAGTAGTACAACTCATAGCGGCACTTCATATCATTCTTGTTTCTGGAGTACGTATTAGTAGCTTTTTTGGGCTCTTTGGTGTTTATACACTGCCTTACTGGGTTTCTGTGCTGTTTACCCTGTTTGTATTTGTGCTGATTATTAACGCATATAATTTGATTGATGGGGTTGACGGGCTAGCAGGTAGTATAGGTTTATCAGTAAGTGTGTTTTTTACAGTCTTTTTTATATTTAATGGAGAGCAGAGTTTAGCACTTATTTCCTTGGCGTTGATAGGGGTATTATGTTCTTTTTTATATTACAATTTTTCCAATAAACGCAAAATATTTATGGGAGATACTGGATCTATGCTGATAGGGTTTTTGATAGCCTTTCAAGGCGTAAGCTTTTTAAAAGAACAGGCAGCCAACCCGATATATCATATGGCTAATGCGCCGATATTAGTATTGGCTATCTTGAGTTTTCCGCTTATTGATACGCTAAGAGTCTTTTTAGTACGTTTCTTTAAGGGACAAAGTCCTTTTGCGGCCGATAAAAATCATATCCATCACCGTTTACTAACCTTAGGGTTTAAGCACTGGCAAATTACTGTTATAGTTGCTGTGTTTGGTGCAAGTGTGGTGTGTGTAACTTTTGCAACACGTAGTTTAAACATTCACTGGCAATTGCTTGTGGTATTAATTTATGCCATTCTTCTCGCGCTAAGTCCGTTTTTGGTAACAATAAAAAACAAAAAAGTTAAAGTATTAAAACCTAAGCAACCTTTTCAAAAAAAATAGTAAGGTCCTGTTAAACAATGTCGTTTCAAGTTATAGAGGTGATGTTTTAATAGTGCTTTAAAAATTGTATATTCGCAGAAAATTGAAACACTTTTATAAAGTGTAAAACCCAGTATTTATGAATCAACACTTCTTAGTCTTTGTCATAGCGCTATTTTTACTGCAATCTTGTGCTAGTAAAAAGGATATCGTCTATTTTCAAGACAACTATGCTTTTGAAACTTTAGAGCATCATGATGCCCGAATCATGGTAAATGATATTTTAAAAATTGAAGTGAGTGCTGCTATTCCTGAAATAGCAATGCCGTATAATACTTTTCCTTCTAATGGGGTTGCTCCAACCACAGCTGAAGCCTTGAAGCTGCAAGGCTATTTAGTAACGGCTAATGGTGAAATTACTTTTCCAGTATTAGGGACTATCAATGTAAAAGGAATGACAACTAAAGATGTAGAAGCGCATATCGTTGAACTCTTGAGTACTGGCGGTCATATTAAAGATGCTGTAGTACATGCCCGTATTGTAAACGCTAAAGTCACTATTTTAGGAGAAGTCAATCTACCAGGAACATATAACTTTACCGAACAAAATATCACACTACCACAAGCCTTAGGCTATGCTGGCGATTTAACCATTAACGGGCAACGTCATGATGTAATGGTCATCCGTCAACAAGACGGAGTACGTGAAATTGGTCATATAGACATGACTAAAACCGATTGGTTTAATAACGAGTACTATTACGTGCAACAAAATGACGTGATCGTTGTGCATCCTAATAACCCTAAAGTAAAATCTGCAGGGTTTGTAGGAAATGCCGTTACAATTCTATCTATAGTGTCTATTTTATTAAGCACTGCAATTTTAATTACCCGATAACTGATGACTGAAAA
>JBMYYK010000059.1:0-5400 GCA_049609325.1 Flavobacteriaceae bacterium
ATAATTACACCATCTTTTTATGATTTAATCGCAGTTTTTCAAACAAAAACGTATTTTTACAACTTAGTAGATACTAAAGCCGTTGAGTTTTAGTTATGTATTTAGAGTAAAAACATCAGATTTTGAGTAAAACACCAAGTCATAGTATTGCAGTCCTTTTTCTAGTTGTAGCATTAGTTAGTTGCTCTCGCAAGAAGGATAAGTTTCTTAACAGGTCATTTCATGCCATGTCAACAAAATATAACGTGTTGTATAATGGTAATTTAGCTTATGAGTCTGGTAAAAACGGATTAATTGAAACTTTTCAAGATGATTATTGGCATATACTTCCAGTTGAGCGCATGCGTGTTGATGAAGAGATTTTTCTTCCGGGAACAAATAAAAATGCCGATTTTCAACGTGCTGAAGAAAAGGCTGTAAAAGCCATTCAGAAGCATGGTATGAATATCCGTGGAAAAGAAAAAAATCCGCAAACAGATGAAGCCTATCTATTGTTAGGTAAAGCGAGGTATTTTGACCAGCGCTTTGTGCCGGCTTTGGAGGCTTTCAATTATATTTTGTACAAACACCCTACAAGTGACAAAATTAATCACGCTAAAATTTGGCGCGAAAAAGTTAATATCAGACTAGAAAATACGGAGCTGGCTATTGCTAATTTAAAACGATTGCTTGAGCAAAATGATTTAAATGATCAAGATAAATCTGATGCCAACGCCATGTTAGCCCAGGCATATATTAACAACAAACATTTAGATAGCGCTTTAGCATCAGTAAAAGTAGCGGTATCGTATACTAAAAATAAAGAAGTCAGAGGGCGTTTAGGGTATATAAAAGGACAATTATACAGTAAGTTAGGTTATAAGGATAGCGCTAATATTGCATTTGACGAAATAATAGCGCTGAAACGTAAAACTTTATGGGTGTATTATGTAAATGCTCAAGTAGCTAAAGCGCGTAATTTTGATTTTGAAAACGGGAATAAATTAGAGTATTCTGAGTACTTAACGAAGCTGTCAGAAAATAGAGAGTACAGGCCGTATTTAGATAAAATATACAATTTGATGGCGGTGTATCATCAAAATGTCACATCAGATTCATTGGCAATTCAGTACTATAATAAATCTATAAAGAATTCGACTTCAGATGATTATTTGCAGTCATTAAACTATCGTACACTGGCAGAATTTCAGTTCGATGCTACTAATTATAAAGCGGCAGGAGCGTATTATGATAGTACTATGACCAAGCTGAAACCTAAAAGCAAAGAATTTAGGCAGTTTAAAAAGAAACGTGACAATTTAGAGGATGTTATAACGTATGAAGATTTAGCAAAGCGCAATGATAGTATCTTGAGAATTTTGAACTATACTGAAGATGAACGCACAGCGTATTTTACCAAGCATATTGCGGCCTTAAAAACTAAAGACTCGTTAAAAAAAGTTAAAGAGTCTGAAAAGTTGTTGGCGTCAGCAAATACAGCAGGAACGGCTTTAGGGAGCAAAGGTAAGAAAGGAAAAGGCTCTGTGTTTTATTTTTATAACCCAACCACAGTTGCGTATGGTAAAGTTGAGTTTAGAAAAGTATGGGGAGATAGAACTTTAGAAGACAATTGGCGCAGAAGTGATAAGGGTATTGTAGTGGTTGATAGTGATGATACATCATTAGTCACAGGCACAACAGATGATAACCAAAACGTAGATGAAATTTATACTGTAGAGTACTATCTATCACAATTGCCTACAGCACCCAAACAGCGTGATAGTATAGTTGATAAGCGCAATTTTGCATACTACCAATTAGGGTTAATCTATAAGCAAAAGTTTAAAGAATATGAGTTAGCTAGCAACCGATTAGAGAAGTTGTGCAGTTTTAACCCAGGTGAACGTTTAGAGCTGCCTGCTAAATACCAGTTGTATAAAATTTATACTGAGATGAATAGCAGTAAGAAAGATGTTGTAAAACAAGAGATTCTTACGGAATATCCAACATCACGTTATGCTGAAATCTTAAGAAACCCAGATGCAGCATTGTCATTTGCAGAAGGGAGTCCAGAGGCTATATATGAGCGCTTATATAAAAAATATGAAGCTCAAGACTATGAAAGTGTAGCTGCTGAGTTAGATAAATACATCACACAATTTGATGGTGATGTCATGTTGCCTAAGTATGAGCTTTTAAAAGCTATTGTGTTAGGGAGAATTGATGGTTTTGAAGCCTACAGAAAGCAAGTGAGTTATGTGGCGTTAAATTATCCTAATTCAGAAGAAGGTAAAGGTGCTCAACAACTATTAGCATCTTCAATAGCAGCAATGTCTAAGCAAAAGCTAAAAAGTAATTTGTCAGGAAAAAGCTATAAGTTGGTGTATGTGCTTGACAAAAATCCAGAAGCAATTGAGGTAGTTAAAACAGGTGTTGAACAAGCTTTAAAAGATACAAGAAAATCTCATTTAAGTGTGTCTGTAGATTATTATAATCGAGCGCATACATTTGTAGTGGTTCACGGATTTATCACAAAAGAAGTTGCTGCAAATTTCCATTCATTTTTAGAAGAAAATAAAAAGAAATATTCACCAGGTCAAACCTTTGTAATTCCTACTTCAGAGAATTATAAGGTTATACAGGTGCATAAAAAGTTAACTGAATTTCAAAACGCTCAAACCCCAAAGTAAGTATGTTTTCAGATCAAAAGAAAAAAATTAAAACAACCACATCATCTAGCGGACAACAAAATAGAATTGTTCAAGGCACAAAAATAGTAGGAACAATAGTTTCAGAAGCTGGCTTGAGAATTGATGGAGAAGTAGAAGGTGATGTGACCACGTCCGGCAAAGTAGTGCTGGGAGAAACAGGCGTGTTAAACGGAACGTTAAGCTGTTCTAACGCTGATTTTGAAGGTGTGTTTAAAGGAAAGTTAAATGTAAAAAATATGCTGACGTTAAGAAGTACATCACAAGTTGAAGGCGATGTGTTTATTAACAAGTTAACCGTTGAGCCAGGAGCACTATTTAATGCTACATGTAGTATGGGGGCAGGAGTTAAAACGTTAAATGCGAATTCTGTTGAAGAAAAAACCGCTTAATAAATACGTCAGATTCACCGGAATTGCCTTTCAGATGGGAGGTACAATTTATTTAGGAAGTGTTTTAGGAGAATGGCTCGATGGGAAATTTCCTAATGACAACGAATTGTATACCAAAATATGTACGTTAGTAGCTGTTTTCGGAGCAATGTTTTCGGTTATTCATCAAGTTATAAAAATCACCAATCAAAATGATTAAAAGAATTATCATATATGTTTTAATAGCCTGTGTTGCATTTTTAGGTGTATTTGTTAGTCATGATTATTACTTAAACAGTCATGATTTATATTTGCCGTATTCATTATTTAGGGTATACTTGTTTAATGTAGTGGCTTCAGTGTTAATTTATACAGCTATTGAAGTGCTTGCAGAAAAATTGCCTAGCCAAGCAGGATATGGGTTTTTGGCTTGTGTGTTTTTAAAAATAGGGAGTTTTGTAATACTGTTTCAAAACGCCGTGTTTTCAGAAGGAAGTTTAGAATTGTTTCAACGCTTGTCGTTAATAATCCCTTTTTTCTTATTTATTTTAATTGAGTCAATAGCCATTGCGAAATTGTTAAACGGAAAGACGTATTAATCGGTTTTTTAAAGTGCGTGCATGTGTTTTTTCATAAGCACCACCACATGTTAGACGCATTGCAGATAAACAAAATCAAAAAAGCGTTTGTAGTTTTGATTTATTGTGTACCTTTGCACCGAAATTTAGAGAGCATAAATTTTATATAGCATTAAGGTATGATGATGGCACAAAAATCTATCAAATTTTTATTAACGTTTGTAGTAACGTTATTTACAATGACTTCTTTTGCGGGTGGAACACCTGGTAATCCAGTAGATACAAAAGAAGAGATAAAAGCTTATATTGAGCATCACTTAAAAGACTCACACGATTTTCACTTATATACAGATAATAAATCAGGGACACATGTAAGTTTTCCTTTACCAGTGATTGTTTGGACAACAAATGGATTAAGAACATTTATGTCTTCAGAATTTCATCATGACGATGCTGGACATGTTATTGTTGAGCAAGATGGTGTGAAGTTAACAAAAATACACAGTAAAATTTACGAGTTAAACGCTGGAGAAACTGCAGTAATGTTTGATGAACATCACCACGCAACTAATGCAGCTAAAGTGTTAGATTTTTCTATTACAAAGTCTGTGTTAGGAATGTTGTTGACAGGGTTATTAATGTTATTAGCATTTTCATCATTAGCTAGAGGGTATAAAAAAGGTGCAATTCCAACAGGATTTGCAAGAGTTTTAGAGCCATTAGTAATTTATGTAAGAGATGAAATAGCACGTCCGAATATTGGAGAAAAGAAATACAGAAAGTTCATGGGGTTCCTATTAACAGTGTTTTTCTTTATTTGGATATTAAACTTATTAGGATTAACACCATTAGGATTTAATGTAACAGGACAGATTGCTGTAACAGCATGTTTGGCAATTTTCACAATGGTAATTTACATGTTTAGTGGTAGTAAAGATTTTTGGGCGCATACATTATGGATGCCAGGAGTACCAGTAATATTACGCCCAGTATTAGCGGTTATAGAATTAGTAGGGTTTGTGGTTATTAAGCCATTCTCGTTACTAGTGCGTTTATTTGCAAACATTACAGCAGGTCACTTTGTTGTAATGAGTTTAATTGCGTTAACGATAATAATGAAAGAAGCTTTCGGACCTGTTGCGTCAACAGGAATGTCATTAGTGTTGTCATTATTCATTATGGTAATTGAAATATTAGTAGCGTTTTTACAAGCCTTTATCTTCACGATGTTATCATCGTTGTTTATTGGTATGGCTGTTGAAGAACACGAACATCATTAAAAAATCCTCTAAGAGGTGTTTCTTTGAAAAGAGAAATTTTAAAGAGTATAAATTTGTTTAATATATAAATCAATTAGTTATGTACAATTTAATTGGAGCTGGATTAATCGTAATCGGTGGAGGAATTGGATTAGGTCAAATCGGAGGAAAAGCAATGGAAGGTATTGCTCGTCAACCTGAGGCAGCTGGAAAAATTCAAACTGCAATGATTATTATTGGAGCATTATTAGAAGGATTAGCTTTCGGTGCTTTAATCTTAGGAAAATAATCCAGAGAGAAACAAGAGACACTACTCTGCAACGGTTGGTTGCAGAGTATGTTTTTAGATTGAACAAAGAATAAACAAGTAGTATCAAGATTTAAATAGATATCAAATGGATCAGTTATTAAATGATTTTTCACCAGGGTTGTTTTTCATGCAAGCCATCATCTTATTAATATTAATCGTATTAATGCGTAAATTTGCTTGGAAACCAATTTTAGA
>JBMYYK010000060.1:0-5013 GCA_049609325.1 Flavobacteriaceae bacterium
TCATTAAAGGACACCCAGTACTATTGAACCGTGCACCTACGCTTCACCGTTTAGGTATACAAGCTTTTCAACCAAAATTAATTGAAGGAAAAGCAATTCAATTACACCCATTAGTATGTACGGCATTTAACGCCGATTTTGATGGGGATCAAATGGCAGTGCATTTACCATTAGGTCCAGAAGCAATTTTGGAAGCTCAAATGTTAATGTTAGCGTCACATAATATCTTAAACCCAGCAAACGGGCAACCAGTTACTGTACCATCTCAGGATATGGTTCTTGGATTATATTATATGACGAAGTTACGTAAGTCAACTCCTGAATTAGAAATAAAAGGAGAAGGATTAACGTTCTATTCGCCAGAAGAAGTTACTATTGCTTATAATGAAAAGCGAGCAAATATTAACGCCTCTATTAAAGTTAGAACTAAAGATTTTAACGAGAATGGTGAGTTAGTTTATAAAATAATTGACACTACTGTAGGTAGAGTATTATTTAACGAAGTTGTTCCTGAAGCTGCAGGATATATCAACGAAGTATTAACTAAAAAAGCGTTAAGAGATATTATCCATAATATTTTAAAAGCAACAAGTGTTCCTGAAACTGCAGATTTCTTAGATAGAATCAAGGATATGGGGTATGGTTTTGCCTTTAAAGGTGGATTATCATTCTCATTAGGAGATATCATTATCCCTGAAGAGAAAACTAAAATGGTTGCTGATGCCAACGCTCAAGTTGATGGTATTATGGGTAACTATAACATGGGACTTATAACAAATAACGAGCGTTATAACCAGGTTATTGATATCTGGACATCTACAAATGCTGCATTAACAGAATTATCTATGAAGAATATTTCTGAAGATCAGCAAGGGTTCAACTCGGTATACATGATGCTTGACTCTGGTGCGAGGGGTTCTAAAGAACAAATTCGTCAGTTAACAGGTATGCGTGGATTAATGGCAAAACCTAAAAAATCTGCCGATGGATCTGGAGCAATTATTGAAAACCCAATTCTTTCTAACTTTAAGGAAGGTCTTTCAATTCTTGAATACTTTATCTCTACGCACGGTGCCCGTAAAGGTCTTGCTGATACGGCATTAAAAACGGCCGATGCTGGTTACTTAACACGTCGTTTAGTAGATGTATCTCAAGATGTTATTGTAAACACAGAAGATTGTGGAACATTACGTGGTTTAGATGTAACAGCATTAAAGAAAAACGAAGAAATTGTTGAGCCGTTAGGTGAACGTGTTTTAGGTAGAATTGCTTTACATGACGTAGTTAACCCAGCAACTGGTAATATTATCGTTGCAAGTGGAGAGCAAATTACTGAAGATTTAGTTGACGAAATTAACAACGCACCAATTGATACTGTTGCTGTAAGATCAGCATTAACTTGTGAGGCTACAAGAGGTATTTGTGCTAAATGTTACGGACGTAACTTAGCAACAGGTAAAATGGTTCAGCGTGGTGAGGCAGTAGGAGTTGTAGCAGCGCAATCTATTGGAGAGCCTGGTACACAGTTAACATTACGTACGTTCCACCTTGGAGGTACTGCAGGAAATATTTCTGAAGAAAACAGCTTAAAAGCGAAGTTTGATGGAATTGCAGAAATCGATGAATTACGTACGGTTAAAGGAGAAGATAACGAAGGAAACGAAGTTGATATCGTAATTTCTCGTACTGCAGAAGTAAAATTAGTAGATAAGAATACAGGTATTGTTTTAGCAACAAATAACATTCCTTATGGAGCACATATTTTTGTAGCTGATAAACAATTATTAAAGAAAGACGAAGTCATCTGTCAATGGGATCCATTTAACGGAGGAATCGTTTCTGAATTCTCAGGGAAAATTAAGTTTGAAAACATCGAACAAGGTGTAACTTACCAAGTAGAAGTTGATGAACAAACTGGATACCAAGAGAAAGTAATTTCTGAATCTAGAAATAAGAAAATCATTCCTACATTAATTATTTTAGGTAAAGGAGATGAAGTATTACGTTCATACAACTTACCAGTTGGAGCTCACTTAATGATAAATGATGGTGAAAAAATTCAAGCAGGTAAAGTATTAGTGAAAATTCCACGTAAGTCATCTAAAGCGGGTGATATTACAGGAGGTTTACCACGTATTACAGAATTGTTTGAAGCACGTAACCCATCTAACCCAGCTGTAGTATCTGAAATTGATGGAGTGGTTTCATTCGGAAAAATTAAACGTGGTAATCGTGAGATTATCGTTGAGTCTAAATTAGGAGAAGTTAAGAAATACTTAGTAAAGTTAGCTAACCAAATCTTAGTTCAAGAAAACGATTTCGTAAAAGCGGGTATGGCGTTATCTGACGGATCTATTACGCCAAAAGATATTTTAGCAATTAAAGGACCATCAGCTGTACAACAATACTTAGTAAATGAAGTACAAGAAGTGTACCGTTTACAAGGAGTAAAAATTAACGACAAACACTTTGAGGTTGTTGTTAGACAGATGATGCGTAAGGTTCAGATACAAGATTCTGGTGATACTATTTTCTTAGAAAACCAGTTGATTCATAAATCTGATTTTATCAGAGAAAATGATGCGATTTTCGGAATGAAAGTGGTTGAAGAAGTAGGAGATTCAGAAGAATTGAAAGCAGGACAAATTGTAACTGCAAGACAATTAAGAGATGAAAACTCTAACTTAAGACGAAATGATAAAGCTTTAGTAGTAGCTAGAGAAGCAGTGCCAGCAACGGCAACGCCAATTTTACAAGGTATTACAAGAGCATCATTACAAACAAAATCATTCATTTCTGCAGCATCATTCCAGGAAACAACTAAAGTATTAAACGAAGCAGCAGTGGCTGGTAAAGTTGATACCTTAGAAGGATTAAAGGAAAATGTAATAGTTGGACATAGAATTCCTGCCGGAACTGGTATGAGAAACTATGAAAAAATTATTGTAGGATCTAAGGAAGAGTATGAACAAATGACAAATGTTGAAGAAAATCTTAGTTAACCATGGCTGATGACAATACTCAAAAAGGACAGCAAATAAATATTGAATTAGATGCTGATGTTGCTGAAGGAACTTATTCCAATTTAGCAATCATTAACCACTCTGTTTCTGAGTTTGTTGTGGATTTTGTAAGCATCATGCCTGGTGTGCCAAAGAGCAAAGTGAAGTCGAGAGTTATTTTGACACCACAACATGCCAAACGATTATTAAAAGCATTAGCTGATAATGTCAATAGGTTTGAATCTGCTCATGGTGAAATTAAAGATTTTGAACAACCACCAATCCCAATGAATTTTGGGCCTACTGGTGAAGCATAAATAAAAAAACCGCAAATTGAAAAATTTGCGGTTTTTTTATTAATATAATGAGATTCCGAAACAAGTTCAGAATGACGTGAACTAATCCTTGGCTGTCGCCCCGCGACTAAAACTCACTGGTAAAGTGGAGTTTTACTGATGGGTATTTTTGTTGAGTCATTTGTAAACTAAACATAGAATCTGCTAAAAAGACTAATTGTCCGCTTTTATCTTTTGCCAAAAATTTTTGCTTCACGCGCTTAAATTCTTTGTATTCGTCATTGGTATCATCTTCAGGATCTACCCAGCACGCTTTATGCACATTTAAATTTTCATAAGTACATTTTGCGCCATATTCATGTTCTAAACGGTATTGAATCACTTCATATTGTAAGGCTCCTACAGTACCAATAACTTTTCTACCATTCATTTCTAAAGTAAATAGCTGAGCAACCCCCTCATCCATTAATTGGTCAATTCCTTTATAAAGTTGTTTAGATTTTAAAGGATCAGCATTATTAATATATCTAAAGTGCTCAGGAGAGAAACTAGGAATTCCTTTATAGTTCATTACCTCACCTTCAGTTAGAGTGTCTCCAATTTTAAAATTACCAGTATCGTGAACACCAACAATGTCACCAGGATATGAAATGTCAACAATTTCTTTTTTATCAGCAAAAAAGGCGTTCGGACTTGAAAACTTCACTTTTTTATTATTCCTAACGTGTAAATACTGTGTATTACGCTTGAACATACCAGAAACAATTTTTATAAATGCTAAACGGTCACGGTGTTTAGGATCCATATTGGCATGAATTTTAAAGACAAAGCCAGAGAATTTATTTTCGTCTGGTTTCACGTCTCTGGTATCTGATTGCTTTGGTCTTGGGTCTGGTGCAATATTGATGAAACAATCTAACAACTCACGAACACCAAAATTATTTAAAGCCGAACCAAAAAATACGGGTTGAAGCTCACCATTTAAATATTCTTCTTGATTAAAGTTAGGATATACTTCGTGTACTAATTCTAACTCTTCACGTAAAGTTTCAGCAGCATCTTCACCAATATGATTTTCAAGATCTGGGTGATTGACATCTTCAAAAGAAATTGTATCAGTGATATGTTGTTTGCTTTCTTCAGAAAACAAGTTGATATTTTTCTCCCAAAGGTTGTAAATACCTTTAAAGTTATACCCCATACCAATAGGGAAACTCAACGGCGTAACACGTAAACCTAATTTTTGCTCAACTTCATCAAGCAGGTCAAATGCGTCTTTTCCTTCACGATCCATTTTGTTGATAAAAACAATCATAGGAATATTACGCATTCTACAAACTTCAACAAGTTTTTCGGTTTGTTCCTCAACCCCTTTTGCAACATCGATTACGACTATAACACTGTCTACAGCTGTTAAAGTTCTAAAGGTATCTTCGGCAAAATCTTTATGCCCAGGTGTATCGAGAATGTTAATTTTTTTATCCTTATAAATAAATGCTAATACAGAAGTTGCAACAGAAATTCCACGCTGACGCTCAATTTCCATAAAGTCAGAGGTTGCGCCTTTTTTGACTTTGTTTGACTTTACGGCTCCAGCCTCTTGAATGGCTCCACCAAACAGTAAGAGTTTTTCTGTTAAAGTGGTTTTACCAGCATCAGGGTGTGATATAATACCGAAGGTTCTTCGTTTTGAAATTTCGTCTTGTAAACTCATT
>JBMYYK010000061.1:0-4851 GCA_049609325.1 Flavobacteriaceae bacterium
TCTGCCCCTAAACACGTGCAACAGTTTGTTAAAGAAAACCACTTACGTTGGGATTCTTTAGGTGAATTTTTAGCTTTAGCCGTGTCTTTAGAGCACTTTGGTAATACATTCAATAATGAAAATGCGCTTGTTTTAGCTGAAGCCTTAGATGATGCTACTGATAAATTCTTAGATAACAAACGCTCACCTTCTCGTAAAGTTGGTGAACTCGATAATAGAGGAAGTCATTTCTATTTAGCTTTATATTGGGCAGAAGCACTTGCTAATCAAGACAAAAATCAAACTTTAAAACAGAGCTTTACGCCTATTGCACAAGAATTACAAGCTAATGAGGCAACAATTGTAAATGAATTAAATTCAGCACAAGGGTCTGCAGTAAATATTGAAGCATACTACGCTCCTACCGAAAGCTTAGTAGCAACAGCAATGCGCCCAAGCACTACGTTTAACACTATTTTAAATAGTATTAAATAAAACAGTATCTTTATAACTATTACAAACATAAAAGCTTCTAATATTTTAGAAGCTTTTATTATTTTTACTTCCATATATGATAAAATCATTTAAGCTACTATTTATACTAAGCTTATTACTTTCTTTACAGGCAATAGCACAGGAAAAATTCACACTTAGTGGTGTCATTGACGATACTGCCAATAACGAAACTTTAATTGGTGTTAACATTATCATACCTGAACTACAAACAGGAACAACAACTAATGAGTATGGGTTTTACTCTATCACTCTACCTAAAGGAAATTACAACGTTCAAATCAGTTATTTAGGTTACACTTCGGTATCTCAAACTATCAACCTTGATAAAAACATCACATTAAATCATTCATTACAAGAGTCTACAGAAACTCTTGATGATGTAGTTATTACCAAAAATGTTGAGAAAATCAACTTGAGAAAACCACAAATGAGTGTCAATACGCTTGCCATTAAAACCATCAAACAAATGCCCGTTGTGTTAGGAGAAGTTGATGTCATAAAATCGATTACATTATTACCTGGTGTTACAAATGCTGGTGAAGGTTCTTCTGGTTTTAACGTTCGTGGTGGGGCTGCTGATCAAAACTTAATACTGCTTGATGAAGCTACTATTTATAACTCATCTCACCTATTCGGATTCTTTTCTGTATTTAATCCAGACGCCATAAAAGATATCAAACTGTATAAAGGAGGTATTCCTGCGAAATATGGTGGACGTGTGTCTTCCGTCTTAGACATTTATCAGAAAGAAGGGAATAAAAAAGAATTTCATCTTAATGGAGGTATTGGTCTCGTATCAAGCAGATTACTAGCAGAAGGTCCTATAAAAAAAGATAAAGGATCCTTTTTATTAGGTGGTAGAAGTAGCTATGCTCATTTATTTATGCCAATGTTTGACCTTGATAGCAAAGCGTATTTTTACGACTTAAACACAAAGTTAAGTTATAAAATTAATCCTAATAACAATGTGTATTTATCAGGATATTTTGGTAGAGATGTATTTCAATTATCAGATAGTTTTACAAATTCCTATGGTAATGCAGTAGTTAATTTTAGATGGAACCATTTATTTTCAACAAAACTATTCTCTAACCTATCTTTGATATATTCTGATTACGATTATAATTTAGACTTAAACTTTGTAGAGTTTAAATGGAAATCTGGTATTCAAAATTTCAATTTAAAATACGATTTCAAACACTATTTGAATAACAAATTAAAATTGACTTATGGTCTAAATAGTATTTACTACAGCTTCAATCCTGGTAAAATTGAACCAACATCTGATACTTCGGGTATAAATCCCTATAAATTAATTGATAAATATGCCTTTGAAAATGCTATTTACCTTGATGCCGAGCACAAAATATCAAAAAAAATAACTGCTAGTTACGGAATGAGATTTAGCTCATTTTTAAGATTAGGGCAAGATGAACTAAGCGTATACGCCAACGACAACCCTATTTTGTTTAATGATGAGTTACAAATTTATGAAAGCGCCAATCCTATTGGCGTAGAAACATATAGTAAAAGCGACGTTATTACATCATTTAACAATTTTGAACCTCGATTTTCATTAGCCTATCAACTTAATGACAGATCTTCTGTTAAAACAAGCTATAACAGAATGTCACAATACTTACATTTATTATCAAACACAAGTTCACCAACACCATTAGATATTTGGACACCAAGTGGAAAATACATCAAACCACAGCTGTTAGATCAGGTTGCTTTAGGCTATTTCAGAACATTTAAAGATGATGCGTATTCATTAGAAATTGAAACCTTCTATAAAACCATAAAAAATAGAATTGATTATGTTGATGGCGCCGATTTAATTGCTAACAATGATATTGAACAGGTAATATTAAATGGTAAATCAAGGGCATACGGTTTAGAGTTATTATTAAAGAAAACAGAAGGCCGTTTTAAAGGATGGTTAGCCTATACACTTTCTAAATCTGAACAAAAAACTGAAGGACGTACAGCCAATGAAACTGGTATAAATAATGGACAATGGTACAACACACCATATGATAAAACTCATGATATATCATTTACCACAAGCTATGAACTGAATAAAAAATGGACTTTAAACAGTAATTTTATCTTTCAAACAGGTCAGCCTACCACCTATCCAAACGGACAGTACGAATACAACGGCATAAACATTCCTAATTACGAAGCAAGAAACTCTAGCAGATTACCTGTATACCATCGTTTAGATGTCTCTGCAACATTTACACCAAAACCAAACTCTAGCAAACGTTGGAAAGGAGAATGGGTATTTGGAGTTTACAACATCTATAACCGTAAAAATGCGGCTTCTATAAGCTTTAGAGAAAACGAAACCTCAGGGAATAATGAAGCTCTAAGATTAGCAATATTTGGCGCTATACCGTCAGTATCTTATAATTTTAAATTCTAAGACATGAAAAAACACATCATACTATTTATATACATATTAACCGCTTTTACATCTTGTGAAGACGTGGTTGATATTGACCTAAACACCACAGAACCAAAATTAGTCATTGAAGCATCTATTAACTGGGAAAAAGGAACTCTGGGTAATGAACAAGAGATAAAACTATCACTTACAGCACCATATTATGATTCTGAGATTCCACCTGCAAATGGTGCTATTGTTACCGTTACTGACACAAACAGTAACACATACAATTTTATTGAAGATAATAGCACAGGAATTTACAAAAACACAAACTTCACTCCTATTCTTAATGAAACTTATACGTTAACAATTTCTTATTCAGGAGAAATTTATACCGCTACTGAAACATTAACGCCAGTTGTGGATATCGATTCTATTGAACAAGAAGATGAAGGTGGATTTTTAGGAGACCAAATTGAATTAAAAGTGTATTATAATGATCCTGCTAATGAAGACAATTATTACTTATTTGAGTTTCTAAATACTAATATTACTGACATTCCAGATTTAGAAGTATACGATGATGAATTTTCAGATGGAAATCAAATATTCGGATTTTATACGCATGAAGATCTTGAAACTGGTGATGTGGTTAATATTAAAAACTATGGCGTGTCTGAACGTTTTTACAACTATATGTCAATTTTAACAGAACAAGCCGGTGAAGGTGGTGGCCCATTTGGTACACAACCAACAACAGTTAGAGGAAATTGCATAAACCAAACAAACTCAAGTAACTTTCCTTTAGGTTATTTTAGATTATCTGAAGTTGATGTACTTGATTATACCATACAATAAAACTTATGAGCTTTACCAAAATTACTGAGCAAGACTCCAACTACAATCATTTAGAGCAAATGACTATTACAGAAGTATTAGTCAATATAAATAATGAGGATAAAACAGTACCTAATGCTGTTGAAAAAGTAATTCCTAACATAGAAAAGTTAGTTGCTATAATTGTTGCTAAAATGCAACTTGGCGGCCGTCTTTTCTATATTGGTGCCGGAACTAGTGGTCGCTTAGGAATTGTTGATGCCTCAGAATGCCCTCCTACTTTTGGAGTTGATGATAATGTAGTTGTTGGTTTAATTGCTGGGGGCGATGCTGCCATTCGTAAAGCCGTAGAAAATGCAGAAGATGACACAGAACAAGCTTGGAAAGATTTATCAGATAAAAACATTACTGAAAACGATGTTGTTATAGGTATTGCCGCATCAGGAACTACACCATACGTTATTGGTGGATTAAAACAATGTAACACTAATAATATTACTACAGGTTGTATTACATGTAATCCTGGGAGTCCTTTAGCGCAAACTGCTCAGTACCCTATTGAAGTTGTAGTTGGCCCAGAATTTGTAACTGGTAGTTCTCGTATGAAAGCTGGTACAGCACAGAAACTTGTGTTAAACATGATTTCAACCTGTGTTATGATTCAATTAGGAAAAGTTAAAGGCAATAAAATGGTTGATATGCAATTGTCAAACAACAAACTCGTAGATCGAGGTACAAAAATGCTTATGACAACGTTGAATATTAATTATGATTATGCTCAACAACTTTTATTAAAGCATGGTTCTGTTAGAAAAGCTACAATTTTTTATAATAATGAGAACAAATAAACAACTACTAGCAAAAGGCATCAAATATTTAGCTATAGCATCACTATTTATGTTCTTAGGGCCTTTTTTATTGCATTTAGGTTTTCAGTTACGTAATTATTTAACCTTAAGCATAGCTGGTATATGTTGTATTACAGCCATATTACTTACAATGAAAGGCCTGCACACTATAATAAAAGCATTATTTAACGATTAACTAGATATCATTAAAGAATATAACATCCACCATTACCAGAGCAGTTCATTTTTGAGCTGCTTTTTTTGTGGTATGTGTTT
>JBMYYK010000062.1:0-4610 GCA_049609325.1 Flavobacteriaceae bacterium
TTGTTGATGCCAAAACTGTCTAGGGCAACTTTATAGTCTTGTTCAATAGCAGTATAGTTGTCTTTTTCACTAGTTTTTTGTTTCATATTTAGTAAAAAAGATATGACGCTAATACGCGTATTTATCTCTAAGGGTTGAGTTTTAATATATTCAAAGATGTATTGTGCATCAACTAATTTATGTTGTTGTTGCGCAAGTACACCAAGCTCAAATAACCGTTGTAATGATTCTTCACCTCTTTTATAAATTGCTTTTTCTTGAATAAATGCTTTTTTAAATTCATTTTGTTGCACAAACAACCAACTCAATTGCTCGTTCCAAAAAACATCTGGTGTTTGTTGTAGGTTTTTTAGTAAGACCTTCTTAAGTAAACGGTTGTTTGAATTGTTAGGGTTGTCAGTCAGAAATTTTGACATTAAGTTTTGTACAGTGTTTGTTGCTGATGTACTTTTTTTCATCACGCTTAGGTAACTGTTAAACATGTACTCAAACTTATTTTGTTGCCCGTAAATATTGGCAAGGTGAAAATCAAAATTTAAATTGTCGTTCAGATTGCTAGCTGTAGTATAAGCTTTCTCTGCTTCGTCTAGGAGATTGTATTTTTCAAAAGCTCGTCCAATAGCTCTTGCATGAATTGGATTGCTCTCAATAATAGTTAAGGCTTTGTTGTAACAAGATGCGCTGTTAGCAAGGTCTTTTTTAAAAGAGTAATTATACCCCAACTCAACATAAAGTTCTGGTGGACTATTTTTTGTGTTGATTTTTTTCAACAAGTCTTTTTCAGCAAGATTAAATTGCTCCAACTCCTGATAACATTTTATTTTTTTAATAAATATATCTGTTCTGTAGGGTTGTTTGTCAATTATTTTACTGTATTCAGTAATGGCTTTATTATACTCGCCGTCATTAAAATAGGCGTCTGCAAGAGTGGTATTTTGACCAAAGGTTAAAATACTAAAGATGAAACTAATAATGAGTAATACATAACGCATAGTATCAAAAATAAAAAAAGCGCTCCATTTTATAGAGCGCTTTTGATAAAAGATTGTGAATTAGCTTATTTTACAACTAATCTTTTTGTAGCAGAAACATTGTTTTCTGTAACTTTTACAATATAAATTCCAGCACGTAACGCAGAAATGTTAATTTCTGAAATTGTGTTTTTGTCAATTACTTTTTTACCTAACATGTCAAAAATTTGAACATGTTTGCTTTGGTTAGCAGCAGTAGTTACTCTTATTAACCCCGTGTTAGATGGGTTAGGGTAAATACTAAACCCGTCAATTGTGTTATCAGCAACAGATAAGGCAACGCTAAAGTCATTTGCGTCTCTAGCGGTTAAGAAATATGCATTTCCAGTACGTTCGTTTATTATACCTGTTATGCTTGCTGATGTAGTTGGTACTTCAGCACCATCACTGGCGTAATCTGCAGAGTAAAATGTAGATCTGAACATGAAGTTGTCAACTCCTTGAGTCATTTGGTGTTCTGATCCTCCTGAGAAGTTTGGAGTAGTATTATCCATATTAACAGCAACTACAGTTACTAATTCAGACTCATAGTTTTCTGGCATAGCTGTCAAGTCAGCTAACGTTACAACTTGTGGCGTAATACCACCACCAGTAGAGCTTGCTGCGCCTGGGTCTACACTAGGCACAAATTGCATCATTCCTCCATAAGTTGTTAACTGCCCTCTTAAACCTGATAACCCATCGCCGCGGTTGTATGAAGTTTGAACTACATTGGCATTGTCATCAATTAAAATAGCACCAGTTGCATCCTCAATAAACTTTTGATTTCTATACCCTTGTTGATATGTGATAAGCGCTTCACCAGTTAATTCGTAATAGTCATTAAGTGTCCCAGCTCTTAGGGCACTAATGTCTGCAACTTGAGTATAAGATTGTACCGTGAAGTTAACTGTTGCACTAACTGGCCCAGGAATTGGATTGTGTGTATCGTCAACTAATGTAGCCACTACAGTATGTGCACCTGCAGATAATCCTGTTAACATAATGTCATTTGTATCATATTTCATTACTGTTGATCCTCCATCAACTGTATAATGAATGTGCCCTCCATTACCATCATTTACAGCGTCAACTATAAAGTTGTTTACTGCTAGCGAAACATTTACGTCACCAGTAAGCACAGTTGACGTGTCGGCAGGAGAAGTAATGTTTATGCTTGGTGTAGCTGGTCCTGCGTATCCAGTCCAAGAAATATTGTCAACAATAACTTGTTTACCTGTAATGTTTCGTATTTCTATAGTAACATTACCACCAATATTTATTCCAGTAACAGAAAAAGTGTGTTCAGCATTATCATCAAATGGTGTTGAAGTACCTTGTGAAACACCGTTAACAAAAAGTTCAACTTGTCTGTCACCACCTCCTGTAAATCCTTTGTATAAATTTACAGAAAAATCACCGATACCTCCAGCTACAGCACTAGATGTTACAGAACTTGGTTCAGTATTTCGTCTAAGCATTAATGCAGGTAATGTGATTCCTGATCCGTTAGCATCGTTATTAGCGTTTCTTGAATGAACATAAGTCCAAGTTACACCATTGTCGCCAACAAAATTATTGTCTGCATAAGACCCTGTGGCGTTTGAGTTTGCAAAAGACTCAGAGCCTTGCCCATAAGACAAAGAAGTTACCACCATGGCAACTAAAAAAAAGTAGATTTTTTTCATAATATGTTATTTAAATTGTTAGTAAACCGTTGTTGCAAAATTACGAAAAAATAACGGGTTTGAAAGCAATTTATAGCTCATATGTATATTTTAACGTTAAAGTAACACATAGAGGTTTTTTCAATGTTTCGTAAAAGTTAAGTAGTGTTACCAGAATGTTATCTTGTGGCGATTGGTTTTATAAGTTTGATTTATATAGTACCTTTGGTTCAGATCAAAATAATAAAGAGATACATGAGTACTGATGTGATAAAAGTGTTGTTGGTTGATGATGAGCCAGATATTTTAGAAATAGTTGGTTATAACTTGTCTGCAGGAGGCTATCAAGTGTTTACAGCTTCTAATGGTTTAGAAGCTATTGAGGTTGCAAAAAAGGAATTACCAAGTCTAATCATATTAGATGTTATGATGCCAAAAATGGACGGTGTTGAAGCATGTGAGCAGATTAGGAAAATCCCAGAACTCTCAAATACAATAATTACTTTTCTAACAGCTAGAAGTGAAGACTATTCTCAAGTTGCTGGATTTGATGCAGGAGCTGATGATTATATAACTAAGCCGGTAAAACCTAAAGTATTACTAAGTAAAGTAAAAAGTTTATTACGTAGAACCACTGTTAAAAATGAAGAATCTACAACACTAAGTTTAGGTGATTTAGTTATTAATAGAGATGAATACAAAGTGGTTAAAGAAGGTGAAGAGTTGACTTTACCGAGAAAAGAATTTGAGTTACTATCATTGCTTGCTTCAAAACCTGGAAGAGTATTTACACGTGATGAAATTTTAAACACTGTTTGGGGAAATGAAGTTGTTGTTGGTGGTCGTACCATAGATGTACATATTAGAAAATTGCGCGAAAAAGTAGGAGATGATTCTTTTAAAACCGTAAAAGGTGTAGGGTATAAATTTGTGGTTAGCTAGTGGTAAAAATTAAAAAAACATACAGATTTGCATTATACTCATCTTTAGTAATCACACTAATGATAGCAGTGCTTATGCTTGTGTTTTTTCAAAGTGAAATATTTACTCTTAAAGCTGTAGGGTTTATAGTATTAGCATTTTTTTGTAGTGTCATAGTAATTCAATATCGATCGGAAAAATTTATATATAGGTTGATCAAAAAAACCTACGAAGATGTGTCGTTGCTTGATAAGACAGTGTTGCACCAAGAGGCTGTGACCACAGATATTAGAACACTGACAAGCGATGTGAAAAAAGTTGCAGCAAACAACAAGCTGAAAATTGAAACTCTTCAAATTAGAGATGAGTACCGTAAAGAGTTTATGGGGAATATTGCTCATGAGTTAAAAACGCCACTGTTTACTGTGCAGAGTTATATACTCACCTTAATAGATGGTGCTCTTGAAGATGAAAATGTACGTGATAAATATCTAGATAGAGCAAGTAAAGGTGTTGAACGTCTGATATACATTGTAGATGATTTGGATTTAATTACCAAGCTTGAAATTGGAAATTTAAGCTTAAGTATTGAAGAGTTCAACATCGTAAAAATGATAGAAGATGTTTTTGAATTATTTGAAATAAAGGCGCAAGCAAAAGGCATATCATTAGTGTTTGATAAAACATACCGTACACCAATTTTTGTTAAAGCAGACAAAGAAAAAATAAGGCAAGTAGTAACCAATTTGATTGTAAACTCAATTAAGTACGGTCAGGAAAATGGAACTACTGAAATAAGTGTAGAGCGGTTAAATTCTGACAGAGTTATTGTTAGAGTAACAGATAATGGGCAGGGTATTCAGCAGGAGCACTTACCTCGTTTATTTGAGCGTTTTTATAGGGTGAGTAATAGTGGGTCTAGAGATGAAGGTGGGTCTGGTTTAGGGTTGTCAATAGTGAAACATATTATTGAAGCTCATGACCAGAAAATATATGTAGAAAGTGAATACGG
>JBMYYK010000063.1:0-4525 GCA_049609325.1 Flavobacteriaceae bacterium
TATGAAGTTATTTTTGAAAAAAATTACCATTACTTAACAATGAGATGATTAGACTCTGAAAATACCCAACCTCAGTCATCATTACTAGCAATCCATACACGCTACCCACACCCATTATAAGCCCATCTAACACACGTTTATACCTACGAGTAGATGATGCTAAAAGCAAAAAAAGATGTACCATATAGCACACCTTAATTGAATTCTGTATTTATTATTAATTTAAGTCGTGACCAAAATTAGTAATATTGAAATTATAATAAGTTAATTTTTCAAATTCTAAGTCTTCATCAGCTTTACTTCCATTATTAAGATGACTTTTGTCGATATAAAATAATCAATAATAACACTATCTTTTTTTATAACTTTTTTCGAATAGGCAGTTTCGTAGCTAATATTTTTTATGCTACCTAACGTAGAGTCTTTAAATTTAAATAAATTAGTTAACTGATTTATATTTTCTTTGTCCTTAAACATTTTTATCAAGTGTAAATAATCCTTTTTTTTAACTCTATCATAAAACATTCGACTTAAACTATCGGCTTTTTTTAAGTCGGTATCACTATTGATTTGCTCTATTTTATTATTACATCCAAATACAAAAATAGTTGCGATGAATAAAATTGATATGTATTTCATAATTATAATTGTGTATTAATTTCTTTACTAGAACCGCTTATCGTAATTGATTTAGATATCTTCGTACCAACCTTAGGTTTTTTACTCTTACCAGCATTAGCCCCATAGGAAATATTACTACTTCCATTTTCAACATTAGTATCTTTTTTAGCATAAATATTAATAGGTGAATATGGTACTGGTGAAGACATCTCACTAGATTGTTTTGTACTTGTTTCTATATTAATCAAACCAGATTTAAACGATTTATTAGTGTTTACTTGTAGAAATGGTGAAACACTTTGTGTTGGTAAATAATTAAATATATTTATTCCATCCGAAGTACTTATTTTTGCCACTACGTTAAAGGTTATTTTATAATATCCTCCAAATGTATGTTCGCTGTTACTATAAGCTCCAAATTCAGCTGACAAAGAATATTTATTTATTGCTGGGCTATATGTAGCTCCAGAATTAAATGAGTTGAAATACTTAGTTGCTTTATATTTGTCTAAGCTCATTGAAGCATTCTCTAACTTCTTTACAGCATTATTATTCCATTTCTCTGACACAGTATATTCGTTAATAATTTTGACACCAGACTTTCCTATTGAAATTTCACCGAAGTTATTGTCCCATGCTTGGTTATTATCCCAAACACTTCCATCTGCATTTAATTGATATCTATTTAATCCTTCATTTCCTCTATAACGGTCTAACATAACTGTTTCGCCTTTATAAGTCCCACCTATACCTCTGTCGTTCAAATCCTTTTGTGATTTAATATTTTCATCATATACATAATGACTAAGTTTATTTTTATACCAATCGTAAGGAGCATTTCCGTCTGGGGCAACTAAATATATTGGATTATTAAGAACAAAATTATATGTACTATGACTTGGATAAGATGACTCTAATTTATCTTTTGTAAACCATCTTCCAACTCTCGAATCTAACATCCTTGCTCCGAAGTCATACGAGTTAACAATACCTTTTATTTCATCATCTTTTTCTTGTCCTTGAAATCCATAACGATAGCCATCACTACTACCATGCCTGTTAGGTAGCAGCATACCAAAGGGATGATACTCTTTACCAGCCCATACATCATCATAAAAATTACTAAAACTCACATACATATCTGTCACAAATACGGTACACAAAATACCGATAATCTATTTATTTGTATTCAAAAATACATTTAAAAAACACAACAGAAGTATTGTATGTGTAACTTAGAGATTCTATCTTTGTAAATTATTTAATTTTTGAAAACTAAATTTATGATTCAAATTACTTTACCAGACGGTAGTATTAGAGAATTTGAGAGTGGTGTCACTCCAATGGATGTTGCTAAGAATATTAGCGAAGGCTTTGCAAGAAATGTTATATCTGCACAATTCAACACAGAAACCATTGAAACCACTACTCCACTAACTTCTAATGGTGATTTAGTTTTATATACATGGAAAGATGCGGAAGGTAAACAGGCGTTTTGGCATTCTACATCACATATTATGGCACAAGCTGTAAAAGACTTGTTCCCGAATGCTTTATTAACTATAGGACCATCTATTGAACGTGGATTTTATTATGATATTGATTTTGGTGACGACACTTTAACGGATAAAGATTTCCCAAAAATTGAAGCTAGGATGTTAGAGATTGCTCGTGGAAAACACGACTATAAAATGCGTTCTACTACAAAAGCTGATGCTTTAGACTATTATAAGTCTTTAAACAACACATATAAAGTTGAGTTAATTGAAAACCTTGAAGACGGTACAATTACATTCTGTGACCATGATACTTTTACAGATTTATGTAGAGGTGGTCACATACCAAACACAGGTATTGTAAAGGCTGTTAAAATACTGAGTCTTGCCGGAGCATACTGGCGTGGTGATGAAAACAATAAACAATTAACACGTTTATATGGTATCTCATTCCCTAAGCAAAAAGAACTCAAAGAATATTTAGAGCTTTTAGAAAAAGCTAAACAACGTGACCACAGAAAATTAGGGAAAGAATTAGAATTATTTACCTTCTCAAAACGAGTTGGACAAGGCTTACCGCTTTGGCTACCAAAAGGTGCTGCTTTACGTGAGCGCTTAGAAAACTTTTTGAAAAAAGCGCAGAAAAAAGCGGGGTATGAAATGGTCATGACTCCACATATTGGTCAGAAAGAACTGTATGAAACCTCTGGGCATTATGCCAAATATGGTGAAGACAGTTTTCAACCAATAACAACTCCTAAAGAAGATGAAGAGTTTTTATTAAAACCAATGAATTGTCCGCATCACTGCGAAGTATACAACACCAAACCATTCAGTTATAAAGAGCTACCAAAACGTTATGCCGAATTTGGTACGGTATATAGATATGAACAGAGTGGAGAGCTACACGGTTTAACACGTGTAAGAGGATTTACTCAAGATGATGCTCATATTTTCTGTACACCAGACCAATTAGATCAAGAATTTAAAAATGTTATTGATTTAGTACTTTATGTATTTGGATCATTAGGGTTTGAAGACTTTACAGCACAAGTTTCTGTAAGAGACATGAACAAACCAGAGAAATATATTGGATCTACAGAGAACTGGGAAAAAGCTGAAAACGCCATTATTAGTGCTGCAAAAGACAAAGGATTAAATTACGTTATTGAGCAAGGTGAAGCCGCATTTTACGGGCCGAAACTTGATTTTATGGTTAAAGATGCCTTAGGACGAACTTGGCAGTTAGGTACCATTCAAGTAGATTACAATTTACCTGAACGTTTTGATTTGACTTATAAAGGTTCAGATGATAAGCAACACCGCCCTATCATGATACATAGAGCTCCATTTGGAAGTATGGAACGCTTTATAGCTATTTTGTTAGAACACACAGGTGGAAATTTCCCGTTATGGTTAATGCCAGAGCAAGCAATTGTGTTATCTATTAGTGAAAAATATGAAAAATATGCAGAAAAAGTTTTAAATTCACTAGAAAATAACGAAATTCGCGCCCTCGTGGACCATCGAAATGAAACTATGGGAAAGAAAATCCGCGACGCAGAAGTGAACAAAATACCGTATATGCTAATTATAGGTGAGCAAGAAGCCGCAAATGGCACAGTATCTGTAAGAAAGCATGGTGGTGACGATTTAGGAAGTATGACTATTGAAGCATTTTCTGAATTGATGCAACAAGAAATAAAGAGTACATTAAAAGAATTTATAGTTTAATTAAAATTTTTGAGTCATAGCAATACGTAGAAGAAAATCGAGAAGACCTGCAAGGGAAATTAAGCAAGATCCGCACAGAATTAATGAGCGTATCAGAGTTCCTGAGGTTAGATTAGTTGGTGATAATGTTGAAGTTGGTGTATACCCAACTAGAAAGGCATTAGAATTGGCTAACGAATTAGAATTAGATTTAGTAGAGATTTCTCCTAAAGCAGACCCTCCTGTTTGTAAAATAATGGAATACAAAAAATTCCTTTATGAACAGAAAAAAAGAGAAAAAGCACTTAAAGCTAAAGCAACAAAAGTTGTGATTAAAGAAATTCGTTTTGGTCCTCAAACAGATGATCATGATTATGAATTTAAAAAGAAACATGCCATTAAGTTTTTAGGCGAAGGTGCTAAACTAAAAGCATACGTATTTTTTAAAGGACGATCTATCATCTATAAAGATCAAGGGCAAATATTATTATTAAGATTAGCTCAAGAATTAGAAGAGTATGGTAAAGTAGAACAAATGCCTAAGTTAGAAGGTAAACGTATGACGATGTTCTTATCGCCAAAAAAAAGTAAATAACAGTTTTTAAAACTGATTTAAAATAAAGCGAGATAATTAAAACCTTAGGAATTATGCCTAAAATGAAAACCAAATCTAGTGCCAAGAAACGTTTTAAAGT
>JBMYYK010000064.1:0-4348 GCA_049609325.1 Flavobacteriaceae bacterium
GCTACTTTATTAATATATGGCAATATTTGCGCAGCATCACCACACCAGCTTTCTGTCAAAACAATCCATTCTACCGGACGATTGTATTGCTGTATTGTTTCAATATATTCTTCCGGCACAACAGCTTTTTTATCTAAACGCTCCATCCGTTTATTATTCAGAAATGAATAATTAGCCAAATCTTCAGATTGTATATCTCCTGTAGATTTACCTTCCTTAACAAGAGTTTCAACTAACACGCGGTATTTAGAATAAGTCATCATAATCAATATTTTTTTTGAACAAATGCTTAGACGACAAAAAATAGTCCTCCTTACTTTTGTATCTTTAACTCAAAGATATCAATTAACTCAAACACAAATACTGATTTTTATCAGTTTGAACATTATGGATAAAATACGCTGTGGTTGGTGCGAAGGCAATGAATTATATGAACAATACCACGATTTAGAATGGGGTGTTCCAGTATATGATGACCAACAATTATTTGAATTTCTCATTTTAGAAACATTTCAAGCTGGGTTGAGTTGGATTACAATTTTAAAAAAACGCGAAAACTTTAGAAAAGCTTTTGACTTTTTTGACTATAACAAAGTCGCTAAGTATGATGAACATAAATATGATGAACTTTTACAGAATGTTGGAATTATTCGCAATAAATTGAAAATTAAAGCCGCCATTACTAATGCACAAGTATTCATAGACGTGCAGAAGGAGTTTGGGAGTTTTTCAGATTACATCTGGAGTTTTACTAACGGAAAACCAATTACTAATGCTTTTCAAACTTTAGATGAGGTTCCTGCTACTACAGAATTATCAGACACTATTTCTAAGGCTTTAAAAAAGCGAGGTTTTAAATTTGTAGGTTCTACTGTAATTTATGCGCACATGCAAGCTACTGGTATGGTGAATGATCATATAACCAGCTGTTTTAGATATAACGAAGTTTAGTCTTGTAATTGTGTAAACTCAAATTTGTTACCATCAAACAAGCCTTTATCGCTTAATTTAAGTTCTGGTATTACCAATAGCGCACAGAAAGACATGGTCATATAAGGTGCTTGTAGTGTCACCCCCAATTCTTTTGAACGTGCATCAAGTTTTTCATATGCCTTAGCGACATCATAACCATCTTTTTCAGACATGATTCCTGCAACGGGTAATGGTAAAACCAATTCTTCTGCGCCATTTGTTAAGGATATTCCACCTTTGTGTTTTACTACTAAGTTAATGGCCTTTACAATATCAGCGTCACTTACTCCAACCGCAATAATGTTATGGCTGTCATGGGCTACACATGAGGCTAAAGCCCCTTGCTTCAATCCGAAATTTTTCACAAATGCTATTGCAGGCGGCGCGTTATTATACCTGTTAACAACAACTATTTTTAACACATCTTGTCTGATATCACTTTCTAAATAACCTTTGACAGTCGTTAATTGAGCTGTACCTTTTTTAGTTACCAACTGCCCATCTTCAACCTCAATAACTTTGATGTTTTTTGTAGTAGCGGCAACTGTTATTTGATTGGCGGTAATTGGTGAACAGTTGAAATTATTTACCAATTCTTCTTGAACTGATGGGATTAGTGTTTTATTATTTTCAGCAACCAAAATGCCATCTATATAAGTTTGTTTGACCTTAAAATTTATTAAATCATCTACAATACAAAAATCTGCAGGATCATTTTCTTGTAACAAACCCACGTTCATATTGTAGTGTTTGATGATGTTATATGATGTTGCTCTTAACACATGCATCACATCACAACCTTTGGCAACAGCTCGTTTGACTAGGGTGTTGATATGACCATCAACCAAATCATTCGGGTGTTTATCATCAGAACAAAACATAATTTTGTCAGGATATTCATCTAATAAAGAAATCAACTCGTCAAAATTTTTGGCGGCACTTCCTTCTCTAATCAGAATTTTCATGCCGAATTTCAACTTCTCTAAAGCTTCGGACTTTGTAAAGCATTCATGGTCTGTGGTAATTCCTGCATTACAATATTTTTCCACCTCTTTACCCATTAATCCTGGCGCATGACCATCAATAGGTTTGCCAACATCTTTTGCGGCTTGTAGTTTTGCTAACACCACAGGATCGTCATATAACACCCCAGGGAAATTCATCATTTCCGTTAAGTAATGAATCTCAGGTAAGGCTAAGAGAGTTTTTACATCATCAGCAGAAATTTCTGCGCCAGCGGTTTCAAATTCGGTAGCTGGCACACATGATGGTGCGCCGAAATGAAACTTAAACGGTGTTTTTTGTCCGTTAGCAATCATGTATTTTACGCCCTCAACTCCAAGTACGTTTCCTATTTCATGCGGATCAGAAATGGTAGCCACCGTACCATGGCATACCGCCAAACGTGCAAATTCTGAAGGGATTAACATAGAGCTTTCCACATGCACATGTGCATCAATAAACCCTGGAATGATATAATGTTGCTCGGCAACGTCTTCTTCAACAATTTTTGAAATTTTGCCGTGTTCTATATGCAATGTTCCACTAAACATACGTTTTGAAACCACATCTACTATTTGCCCAGAAACTGTTTGTATACTCATATCACTGCTATTTTACGCGTCAAAAAAAACTATTATAATTACAAATATTATCTAATTTTCAGCAACATTAACCCAAAAATACTTTAAAATTTTATCGTTTTTTTAACCATATTCTTAATTTTATATGATATTTTTATACTTCCATCCCAAAAAGCGCAAAAACATTTTATACGGTTATAGCTTAGGAAACTGCTATATTTTGGTAGTACACTACCACCTATAGTAAGGTGTTTAGCTGCATTAAATCACTTGGCGGCAACCTCTATACGACTTATAGGTTTGGAAACTCCTATTTTTTAACAGTCTAAAGTAGAGGTTTTTTTTATGCCTTGTACTGATTATAATTTGAAGTTATTCAGTACAATATTTTTTACTTTTTTATTTAAAGCTGCAATACCCTCATAACTGGTATGTTCTAGAACAATCACAACTAAATCGTCATCTATATACTGGGTTAGGCCAGTTCTAAAACCATTCCATTTTCCGTGGTGGTATATTCTATTTTCATTGTTATCATTACAAATTCTAAAGCCAAATCCGTAAGGTACTTTTCTACCTGAAACCGTCTCGCCAGGGGTATACATCAATTGTAGGGTTTCTTTAGAAAATAATTTTTCATTATTTAAGCCTAGCACCCATTTAAACAGATCTTCTGTAGTTGAGTACACATTTTTATCGCCTACAACGGCATCATTTACGGTATATCCTATTTTCTGATGGCGCCATCTACGATATAACCTATAACCATCTAATTGATTGCTCGGTATCGAATCGTTTTCATAACTATACACATAAGAATCAGTCATGTCTAAAGGCTCAAAAATATGTGTGTGCACAAAATTACTAAATGAGCTTCCTGTAACTTGCTCTACTATTGATGCCAACACAAAATACCCCGTATTAGAATAGTCAAAATTATACCCTGGTTTAAAGTAACGTTGCACGTTAGTGTCTTCTAACAAAGCCATCATTTCACTATTGCTAGGAGCTTTTGGTTGTTGCCATTCATGTTCAGCTACCCAAAAATACTTTGGCAAACCAGCTGTATGATTAAGCAGTTGCTTGATGGTGATGTTTTTATAAGGGAAGTCTGGAAAATAGGCATTTACTGTATCTGTGAGTTTGAGTTGCCCTCTTTCATGCAATATCATAATTGCTGCGGCTGTAAATTGTTTGCTCACAGAAGCCAACTGAAACACCGCATTTTCATCTAATGGTTCATTGGTTTTAAAATCCTTATACCCTATTTGATTATTGTATAGCACTTTACCATTCTTAGCCACTAATAGTGCGCCATGGAAATCATGACGTTTATTGATGCGTTTTAGTAAGGCGTCTAATTTGTTACCTACATTCTTTCGGTATTTTTCAGAAAACCACTCTACTACCGGACTTGTTTGTTCTACGGTTTCAACAGTGGTTTCAGGCAATACAGGTTGTGCTTCTTCTAAAGATGTTGTTTTATCGCTTAAAATAAAACTACTCAATATCAGAATAAGAGCAACAGCTATATATACTATATTTTTTTTCAACGTGGGCGTAGTAGGTTAAATTGTAAAGTCACAAAATAGGCAACCCAATCTTTTTTACAAAATATATTCATGATTTTGTTGTGAGTACCCCTTATTTGTAGGATAATAGTAGTGTAGTGTTGTTGATATATAAGCCACACCTATCTTATTAAAAACAAGAAAGCCATCAAAAATGATGGCTTGTCTAGTCTTGCTCCCCCTCTTGGACTCGAACCAAGGACCCTCTGATTAACAGTCAGA
>JBMYYK010000065.1:0-3842 GCA_049609325.1 Flavobacteriaceae bacterium
CCAAAAGTAAATAAGCCTTTCAAGCAATTTTTAGCAAATAGAGTACAATATCAATTGCAAAAATATGCCTTTAAAAAAGCGGATACTATAATAGCACAAACATTGCAAAGTAAAGAGTTTATAACTAAAGAATTTAGTGTGTCTGAACAGAAAATTAATGTTGTGCCAAATGCTATTGTTGTTGCTAAACGAGAAAAACCAAAATCACCTAAAAAATCATCGTTAATTAAAATACTGTGTTTTGGTTTATTTGATGAATTAAATGGTATTCCGTTTTTAATTGATGTGATTACAAAGAATAAATTTAGCCATATTGAGTTTGTTTTCGCGGGCTTTGGAAAATATACAAAAGAGGTGGAAATGCTTGCTTCAACTCGTGATAATGTTACTTATTTAGGACAATTGCCATATAAAGATATGATGGCTAAGTTACCAGAGCATGAGTTTTTAATTATACCACGGCTAAATACATTAGGGGCTCAGTTGTACATACCAACAAAACTATTGGAGGGCATGTATATGGGTGTAGTGCCAATATGTTCTGATGTTGAAGGTATGACATGTGTTGTAGATCATGATGAAGATGGTTTAGTTTTTAAAGCCGCAGAAGAAGATGGTTTGGTGAAAATTTTAAATAATTTGGTATCAATTGATGATGAGATGTATCTCAAATTGAGGTATCATGCACAGCAAAAAGTGAGTGAAAATTATACATGGGAATCTAACTTTGAGTATTTAAAGCAAATCTATAGCAAGTGTATTAATTAAGAAGATTATATTGAAAATATTACAAATCATAGATCAATTAGAAGTTGGTGGTGCAGAAAAGGTTTTAGTAGACTTAACAAATATTATGCATGAGCATATGCAGGATGTTACTGTACTTTGTTTGTTATCTTCTGCTGTGCTAGAGACACAATTGAATAACGGTGTTGAGGTAATATATTTAAACAGACGTAATAAATACAATCCTTTTACATTGTTAACATTGTATAAGCACTTAAAACGCCATGATATCATTCATGTGCATTGCAGGCAAGTGATGCGTTATGTAGGATTATTGTTGTTTTTACCTAAGCCATTAAGACCTTTTAAAATTGTTTTTCATGATCATTATGGAAAAATAGCTTCCGATACTAATATAGATTTTCTGTTAAAAACTCAACTAAAAAAAATAAACGCTTACATTGGTGTTAGTGCAGAATTAGTGAATTGGTATAATGGTTTAGTTAATAATAATTCTGGTACTTTATTAAGTAATATAGTTAGAGCCTCGGCAATACAAGAAAAAAAACAATTATCACCTAGGTGTAAAAAAATAGTAATGGTAGGTAATTTCAGACCTCAAAAAAAATATGAGTTTGCCTTATCATTATTAGCTAGTTTACCAGAAAACTATATCCTCACTATAATTGGGGCAGTTGTTGATTCAGCTTATTATAAACGCATTTTAAACTTAGCCACACAGCTTGACATACCAAATAGATTAACTATAAAAACCAATGTTACAGAAACGAGGTCTGAGCTTTTAAAATATGATATGGCAATTCATACAGCACAATCTGAGACAGGCCCTTTGGTGGCCATTGAGTATTTATCGGTTAATTTACCTTTTGTAATGTATGATACAGGGCAAGTTGCTAAGCAAATACAACCTGAATTATCAGACTTTGTGATGACAAGTGTTGAGGTGGATGCATGGAAAGATCGTATTGCGTTAATATTGGAGAATAAAGATTCTTACAGTCCTAAAATTAATAGTATCTTTCGTCAAAATTTTTCAGAAGAAAATTATTTCCAAGAATGCCTGAAAGTATATCAAAACCTGTAAAGAAATTAGTTGTTATTTCTGACACAGCAATGTGTGTAGAAAAAGATATACAACATGCTTTTGGGCCAGTAGTTAAAGAGTTAGAAAATTTTACTTTTGTTGATGAAATTACTTGGATAGGTTTTAACAAACCCAAAAATCAATCGTTTGTAAAAATTTCTGATGAAAGAATTAAAATTATACCATTACCATCTTCTGGAGGTAAAACATTTTGGGCAAAGTTGATGATAATTTGGTGCTATCCGCTATATTTCTGCACAATCCTCCAACACATTTTTTCTTCGGAAGTAATACATGTTAGAGCACCATCAAATCCGTCAGTAATCGCATATTTTTTAAGTTGGTTTTTCCTAAAGAAACAATTTTGGTTTAAATACGCAGGTAATTGGATAGGAGAGGCTTCATGGTTTTATAAAGTTCAAAGAAAATTTTTGACTATTGTTCCCAAAAATGTAAAGGTTACTGTAAATGGTAGCTGGCCAAATCAAAAAAGACATGTTTATTCATTTGAAAATCCATGTTTAACAGCTTTAGAAAGGGAAGAAGGAAAAAAATATATTTCCGAAAAACAGTTTCCAGAAAAGTTTAATTTTTGTTTTATTGGTAATTTAGACGAAAATAAGGGAATTAAGTTGTTGATAAAAGCACTTAAAAATATAAATAGTGATAAGATTTGTAGTTTACATATTGTTGGAGGAGGAGCGCTAGAATCTTGGGTAAGGCAAGAGGTAACCTCTCTTGATTTTGAAGTAATTGTACATGGTTTTTTACCTAAAGATGCTATAAAATCTATTTATAAATTATCACATTTTATTGTACTGCCTTCTAAAAGTGAAGGCTTTCCTAAAGTTATTGGAGAAGCTATGAATTATGGTACAATTCCTATAGTTTCTGATATTTCATGTATTGGACAGTATGTTAAACACCAAAAAAATGGGTATTTGATACACCCTTTAACTCAAGACAAATTGTATAAAGTAATTAATGAAGCCTTAAAGCTTAAGACCGAAGAATTTTACCGTATAATTAATGAGAATTACCAGAAAGCTAATAAATTTACGTATGCATATTATCAAGAAATATTATTGCGTAAAGTTTTATGTAATTAACGCAAGCTTATGATATTTTCAATAGCACATAAAACAAAACTCTATCAATTGTTATTACACGCAGTAATAGGAGTTGTTGTATTTGTTTTTAAACCAAGCGCCATCATAATTAATATGTGTATGATAGCTTGGTTTATGCTGTTTATGATTAAATCTAAAGATAAACTGTATGCTACCCTAGTTGCATGTGCATATATAGCAACAAGTGATGTGTTTTTTAGAATGACAAAAGGACTTTTGTTTTATGAGTTACATAAGTATTTGTTGATACTATTTATAGGAATGGGCTTACTATATGAACCCGTTAAAGCAAAAGGCAAAATATATATTATATACATAGCATTGTTGTTACTAGGAATAGTGTTTACTGAATACAATTATGATGAAGAGGTAAGAAAAATGATAGCCTTTAACCTAGGAGGCCCCATATCATTAGGTATGGTTGGAGTGTATGTTTATAAAAAAAAAATACCTTTAAATAAGTTGGTAGAAGTATTGTTTTATATGCTATTACCAATTGTATCATTGACGGTATATTTATTTTTATATGCTCCTAGTGTAAAAGATGTAGTTACAGGTACTGATTCTAACTTTACAACATCAGGAGGGTTTGGACCTAATCAGGTTGCAACCATATTAGGAGCAGGAATATTTATTGTTATTTCAAGATTAATTTTAAGTAAGTCACGAGGACTGTTATTTTATGTAGAACTAGTTTTACTAGCATTAATAGCATATAGAGGTTTAGTAACATTTTCAAGAGGTGGTATTATAACTGGGGTAATTGCCACACTATTTTTTGTGCTATTATCATTTATAAAAGGAAAAACAACCTTAAAATCTAAAGTAATTAGATTTGTTATACTATTTACAACTTTAGGGTTAGTTGTTTGGGGGTATGC
>JBMYYK010000066.1:0-3416 GCA_049609325.1 Flavobacteriaceae bacterium
CCAGTAATCATTATAATTTGTTGAGAAACATTGTCTAAATACACATCATTAGCAATATAGTGCTCTCCTAATGGCAATTGCTTTTCTATAACCGGATGACGACCATTTTTAATGTCTAATTCAAATGACTCATCAACTACAGGTTGCACATAATTATTGCTCTTTGCCAACTCAGCAAATGAACATAAACAATCTATTTGAGCAATTAAACTAGCATTCTGCTGAACAGATTTAATGTAACTGGCCATCCAATGAACCAAATCTGAAAACAACTGTTGTTCTAAAGCGCCAATTTTTTCTTCTGCTCCAAGAATTTTTGCTTCATATTCTTTCAATTCTTCAGTAATATAACGCTCTGCATTTACCAAAGTTTGTTTTCTAATCCATGACGCTGGCACTTTATCTTTATGTGTATTTCTAACTTCTATATAGTAGCCAAAAACATTATTAGACGCTATTTTTAATGAACTGATGCCTGTTGCCTCCGTTTCACGTTCTAACATTCTATCAAGATAATCTTTTCCAGAATACGCTAAAGACCTGTATTCATCTAACTCTTGAGAAAATCCCGACGCTATTGCTTTACCTTTTGCAATGTTTACTGGCGCATCTTCATTTAAGGTGTCTTTAATTTTTGATCGCAATACTTCACAATCATTTAAATTATCGCTAATTGTTTTTAAAGCCTCATTATCTGTATTAGACGTTAGACTCTTTATGGGCACGATAGCTTCTAATGAGTTTTTTAACTGAATCACCTCTCGAGGACTCACCCTTTGTGTAGCTACTTTTGAAATCAGACGTTCTAAATCGCCAATTTGCTTGGTGTAATTCCGTATGCTATCAAAAACATCCGTATGCTCTAATAAATAAGACACCACTTGATGACGCTGTTGTATGCGATTAATATCCTTCAAGGGTAAGGCTAGCCAACGCTTTAATAAACGCCCGCCCATAGGAGAAATTGTTTTATCAATAACATCCAATAATGTAACTGCATTGACAGACTGTGATCCGTACAGTTCTAAATTTCTAACTGTAAATCGATCCATCCAAACATAAGCATCTTCTGTTATTCTATTTACAGAGGTAATATGCTCGAGTTTGTTGTGCTGAGTTTCTGATAAATAGTACAATATGGCTCCTGCTGCAACAACACCTTCATCAAGATGCTCAACTCCAAACCCTTTTAACGAATTGGTTTTAAAATGATTGGTTAATGTCTCATTAGCATAGTCGTGTTTATAAATCCAATCTTCTAAATAGAATACATGAAAGTCATTATCAAAGAGTTCTGAAAACTGAAGTTTCTTGTGTTTAGGCACAAGCACTTCACTAGGGTTAAAATTTTGAAGGAGCTTATCAATATACTCTGAATTTCCTTGAGCTAATAAAAACTCTCCTGTAGACACATCTAATAACGAAATTCCAATTTGCTTTTTACCAAAATGTATCGCACATAAAAAATTGTTTGTTTTTGAACTTAACACTTCATCATTAAGTGCCACACCTGGAGTTACAAGCTCTGTAACACCTCGCTTAACAATTTTTTTAGTTTGCTTAGGATCTTCCAACTGATCACAAATAGCCACGCGCATACCAGCTTTTACCAATTTAGGCAAATAAGTATTTACAGAATGATGCGGAAATCCGGCCAGTTCTAATTTAGCATCGCCATTGTTTCTGTAGGTTAATGTGATCCCTAAAACCTGAGCCGCTTTAATAGCATCTTCTCCAAAAGTTTCATAAAAATCACCTACACGAAACAGCAACATGGCATCAGGGTACTTCGCCTTAATGCTATTGTATTGTTTCATTAACGGAGTAACTTTTTTTGCTTTCGTTGCCAATGGATTTGCGTTTAAATTATGATGTGCGAATTTAATGAAATTAAGGTAATTATATTTTGAAATCTTACAAGAATTAGTATTTTTGGGAAGCTTGCCTATTTTGGCATTGTTATTGAAACAATCAACATTACATAAAAACCATAAAATTATCATGAAAAAATTAGTCACATTTGTATTTGCATTAGTAACATTCATTAGCGTAAATGCTCAAGAAACAAAAGGCGCTCAAATAGAGTTTGAGCAAGAGGTTATTGATTACGGCGAAGTAGAGTATGCCTCAAATGGAGTACGTGAGTTTGTTATTAAAAACACAGGTGATGCCCCATTAATCATTACCAAAACTAAAGGGTCATGCGGGTGTACAGTACCAACTAAACCGACAGAGCCAATTTTACCAGGAAAAACTGCTGTTATGAAGGTGAAGTATGATACTAAAAGAGCTAACCAGCCTTTCTCTAAAAGTATTACTGTAACCTCTAATGCGGTGAATTTTCCAACTAAAATTGTAAAAATTAAAGGAAAAGTATTAGCTAACCCTAATGCAAAAAAGGTTACATTAAAAAAGCCTGTAGCTACAGTTGCTAAGTAAGTAACCTAAAGTATAAAAAATAAAAAGCACTTTAACGAGTGCTTTTTTTTGTGACATATTTTATTGATTTTTGCAGTATCTAAAAAAAATAGCGCTTTGAGAAAGTTAAAAAACAGTGAGTTAAACAGAAAATCTATAACAGAGTTTAAGTCTGCAGAAAAAACACCAATCATTGTTATACTTGATAATGTTAGAAGTTCTAATAATGTTGGTTCTGTATTCAGATCAAGTGACGCCTTTTTAATAGAAAAAATATACCTGTGTGGTATTACAGCTACACCTCCAAATAAAGACATACAACGCACTGCATTAGGCGCGACTGATTCTGTTGAATGGGAATACCAAAAAGATACGCTAAGCGTAGTAAAACAACTACAAAAAGATGGTGTATATGTGGCTAGTATTGAACAAGCCGATAACGCCATAATGCTAAATGATTTTACTCCAAAATCAGGGCAAAAAACAGCTATCGTTATGGGTAATGAAGTGAAAGGTGTACAACAAGATGTTGTTACAGCTTCAGATACTTGTATTGAAATACCACAGTTAGGCACAAAACACTCCTTAAACATTTCAGTAACTTGTGGTGTTGTACTTTGGGATTTGCTAAACAAACTTTAATAAAAACATTCGGCAACACAGATTGTTTTTACCACTTCATTTATTTCCGCACAGAACGTTATAAACATTGAATATTCTTGAGTGGGTTATTCTGAATAGCACCAGAATAATTTTTCACAAAACCACATTCATCTGTAACATCAAACTACTACTAACGACGTATAACTCCAAATCCTAACAAAACGCACCTATGGGCTTAAACCAATTGTTAATTGTCTGTTGTTTTGCGCTTTTCAGCACAATGTATGGCCAAACACTTACTGGAGTAATCACAGATCAAAACTTGCATCCTATACAAAATGTTAATATTCTGAACACTCATACAGATAACCATACACACTCCGATATAAAAGGAC
>JBMYYK010000067.1:0-3312 GCA_049609325.1 Flavobacteriaceae bacterium
ATGTTATCCAATTTAAATACCCTCCTTTTAAATCGTAAATTTCTTTAAAACCAAGTTCTGATAACAGTTTTGCTGTTTTACCACTTCTACCTCCACTCTTACAGTATACGGCTACAGGCTTAGTTTTATCAAGTTCTTTCAGCTGCATCTTAAAGCTATCATCAAAATAGTTAATGGTTTTTGCATGATTAATAATACCGTCTTGCCATTCTTCTGGGGTTCTTACATCAACTAATTGCACATTATCTTCTGATATTTTCTCTTCAAATGCTAAAGGGGCAAGCAATTCAACTTTTATTGTTGTGTCCTGTGCACAAGATAAAATCAGACATATAAATGTTATAATACAACTCTTCATGATTAATTATTTACGGTTACCATTTCTGTTGCCCATGCATTAAAGCCCCCTTCAAGATTATAGGTGGTATGTATATCACATAATAAATTTAACACCGCACAGGCTTCTGTACTTCTTCCGCCTGACTGACAGTAGACGTAAAAATTGTGTGTTTTATCAAGCTGATTAATTTGGTCAAGAAACTTTTGTGGTTGCTTAACATCTACATTTATTGCATTAGGCACAGCAGCCTCCTGAAATTCATCAGATGTTCTTACATCTAAAACTATTGCTCTGTCATCATTTAGTAGTTGTGATTTCCAGTCGTATACATTTAAATTTGCCATAACTCAATATTTATTAATACTCAAAACTACAAGTTCCTGAATAAAATTACAAATTTAGACCTTCATAGAAGGGTAAAAAAAAACACTAATCGAAAGATTAGTGTTTTGGAGCCGATGAGAGGACTCGAACCTCCGACCTGCTGATTACAAATCAGCTGCTCTAGCCAGCTGAGCTACATCGGCATTGCGAGTGCAAATATAACTTTGATTTTTATATTTGCAAACACTTTTTTATTTTTTTTACAACTTATTTATTTTGTCAATTAAAGCGCGACCCTTTGATTCTATTGACTGTTTTAAATTTGAAAAGTGAACTTTCTTATTTTCAATACCTTTCGCGTTAATTTGCTCCATAGACTCATCAAAAGCTACAATTGCTTCATCAATAATTGCTTCAGATGCTGCTACATCTTTTTCTGGATTTGTTAATTGCCAAACATAAACTGCTTCAATAATATCTCCAAAAACGAAGTTTACATCTTTCTTTAAATTCTTAATACTTGCCATAATTATATTTTTTTAGCTGATGCAAAAGTAATCATAAACCTGTTAGGGTTATATAAAAACTTCTAAAAGTTTTACATTTTCTGTTATAACATCAAATTGTTTTAAGGATGCTGGAATAAGTATGGTTTCACCAAACTTAATGGTTTCTTCAAACTCATAACCATTCAATACAGCCTCACCCTCAATACACATGTAAATAACAAATGAATCTTTATCCTTATTATTAATTTCTTTATTTGAAGTAATATGTAAGTAATTGGTCGTAAAATAATTGCACGACACTAATGGGTTTGATTTATTCTCAACTGTATCATACACCATTTTTTCTCCTTTAAACCCGAAATTAATTGCTTCTAAAGCTTCTCGCTTATGTAAGGTTCTTGACTTTCCATTAGCTTGTTTTCTGTCCCAGTCATATACTCTATAAGTAATGTCTGATGTTTGCTGAATTTCCGCCAACATCACCCCTTTACCTATGGCATGAATTGTACCTGTAGGGATAAAAAATGTATCACCTTCATTTACTGGCACCTCATTTAATATACTTGGCAATGTTTTGGCTTCCAAATGGTGTTTATAATCTGATGGTGTAACACCATTATTAAAACCTAAAATTAATCGTGATGACTCTTCAGCTTGCATGATGTACCACATTTCTGTTTTCCCAAAAGAGTTATGGCGTTTTTTAGCTAAAATATCATTGGGGTGCAGTTGTACCGACAAATCAGTTTTGGCATCAATAAACTTAATTAATAAAGGAAAATTGTTCTTAAATGTTTTATAAACTACATTCCCTACCAATTCATATTTATACTTTTTAATAAGTTCTTTTAGGGTTTTACCACTAAACTCACCATTTACAACAATAGACTCATTGTTTTTTACTGAAGATATCTCCCAACTTTCTCCAATATTTTCTTGATCTGACACTTTACCTAAAACCGTATTAAGTTTAGTCCCTCCCCAAATTTTCTCTTTGAGAATTGGTGCGAATTTTATTGGATACCAGTTGACCATAATTATTTTGAGTAGGTTACAAAGTTTCTTGGCGACTCATAAAGTGTCACTTCTAATTTTAAGTATTCAGGAAATTCCTGACGTAATATATTCCAGATATACATTACAATATTTTCCGCAGTTGGATTTACTGTGTTAAAGTAGGCTATGTCAAGATTTAAGTTTTTATGATCTAGGTGCTTTTCAACCTTTTCATAAATGATATCTTTCAAGAGCTTCATATCATACACAAATCCGGTATCTGCATCAACATCACCTGTTAAACTTACTATAAGCTCGTAGTTATGACCGTGATAATTAGGATTATTACATAGGCCAAATACAGTTTTGTTTTTTTCATCAGACCAATTGGCATTATGCAAACGATGCGCTGCATTAAAATGTGCTTTTCTACTTACAGTTACTGCCATTAGTCGTGTTTTAAATACGTGTAAAACTTATCAAAAATTATTTTAAACCATTCAGTATATAAGTCCGGTTGTTCTTTTACACTGTGTTTTACATCTTCTAACGCCATCCATTTCCAAGCATTAACTTCATCTTTATTGGGCTTTGGATTATCATTATATGTCCCAATCATGATATGATCCAATTCATGCTCGGTTAAACCATTATCAAATGGCGCCTTATATATAAATGATGTGGTTTCTTTAAGCTCAGTAACAAACCCCATTTCTTCAAACAAACGACGTTTACCAGCGTCTAAATTACTTTCCCCCTCACGTTGATGGCTACAACATGTATTGGTCCATAATCCTGGTGAATGGTATTTATCCAATGCGCGCTGTTGTAACATTAACTCATTATTATCGTTAAATACAAACACTGAAAATGCACGATGTAACAATGCTTTTTCATGGGCTTCCATTTTAGGCATTAACCCAATTTGTTCATCGTTTTCATTCACTAAAATTACTTGCTCTTCTGTCATACGAGCAAAAATATAAAAATATTAGCATTTTATTTTACCCTACTATAAAATAAACATTTCGCCATACTACAACACAACATGGAAATAATTACATTTGCATTCCTTAATATACGCATACAATGAGTTTACAAGACGAAATTTCAAAACGAAGAACCTTCGGTATTATATCACAC
>JBMYYK010000068.1:0-3031 GCA_049609325.1 Flavobacteriaceae bacterium
GCTTTACCGTATTGTTTTTTAACCATTCCCATTGGTACATGACCTTTACGGAAACCAGGTATATTAGCTTGCTTGCGGTAATCTGTAAGCACTTTTTCTACTTTTTCATTATAATCGTTCTTCTCAATTGCTATTGTAACAACTGCATTAAGTGCGTCAATGTTTTCTCTTGTAATGTTCATGTTAATCTATTTAAAATAGCTAAAAAATTGGGTGCAAAAATAGCACAATTTTATAAGCTTGCAAATTTTTTAATTTGTTGAATTTCAGTGTGTTTTTTTAGTGTTGTCAAGTAGCTTGTAAAATATTGATTGTGTAAGCGATAATAAAATACTAAATAGTATAGCGGGAAATAATCCTGAGACATTAAATCCGTTAATAAAATAATCTGATAAAAGTACCATTGCTGCATTAATAACAAGCAAAAATAACCCTAGGGTTATAATAGTTAAAGGAATGGTGAAAAATATTAAAAGTGGGCGTATTAATGTGTTTAATAGCCCTAAAACTATTGCTACAAGTATTGCAGTTGTGTAGTTTTCAATTGATATACCAGGTACTATATTTGACAGAACAAAAACAGCTATGGCACTTAGTAATATTTTTAAAATATAATTCATGTTTTGTATTTATGGTTGTTGAATGCTAAAATTATGCCATAAAAAAAAGCGTTGACAATTTGTCAACGCTTTTATAGTTTATACTAATTATGCTTAGTCTATATATACTGTTGGGTATGTTCCAGGATCAGCTTTTGGAAGATTAGCGCCAAAGTTATCTTCTATAGCATCAATAATGATGTTAGATATTACAGCGTATCCTCTTGCGGTTGGATGAACTCCATCTAAAGAGAATCCTCCTCCTGTAGCATATGTGTCAGTAATCATTCCTCCGTTATATGAAATTCCTCCGTTAGCTAATTGCTCTAAGGCTGATTTTACATCTACTAAAATCACATCATCATTAGCTGCTGCTAACATTGCAATAGAGTTATTGTAAGCGGCCTGTGCGGCAGCAATCATACCAGCTTCGTTTTCGGTTAATGCTTGACTGTCATTTAAAGGAACGCCTACACCAATTACAGTTGTTGGGTCGCCAGGGACAGCTAAAGTACCAATTACTGAACTAGATGGTAGTACTATAAAGTCGTTAGCTGTAGCCATTCTTATAGAAGGTAGTCCCATTGCTGTTAAGTCGGTTAAACTTTCGTCTTCAATGACTACTGGGTTTTGTCCTGCAGCAAAAGTAATTGTGCGTTGCTGCATTTCAGTAGCAGTGATTAATGATCCGCCGGCAGCCATAGCTAATCCGCCGTTATATGGTGCATAAGCTGCATTTGCTCCGCCAGCTGTTGGTGCATCCATTGGTATTGGATTGTATGGTACGGTTGTAAAGTAAGGAATTGATGTTACACTAGGTAAGTTCATTACCACACCTTTTGCTCCGTTTTCGGTTAAACCAGTAAAGCCATTACCTCCATTTAATAAAATGTCATAAGTCCCGTGAAATAATGTTGGGTCAGTAATATCATTGCTTCCGTAAGTTGCAGGGTTTAGGTTTCCTGTTTGGTCAACACCTACACCACCAGAAGTAGCAAATGATAGTATGTCATTGTTACCAATCCATAATGAGAAAAATGTAGGGCTTTGAGCAACTGCATCACCAATCATGGTAGCTGATGGGCTTGAAGCCATTCTTACAAAGTAAGGGTTTGCTGTACCTGTTAAAATTCCAGAAGCTTCTCCGTATGTGTTTGATAACAAATGGAATGATTTAGCTCCAGGAACACCTACATTGTTAAATGGTCCTGTTTTTACATCAGTTGCATCAGTAGTTGGTGTACCAGGTATATTTGTTGGAGCTAAAGGATCACCGCTCAATACCAATCTGGTATCTGTAATTTGAACAGGCCCAGCAACAAGTCCTCCTAAATTATCATTTACTAAAGGTTGTTTGAAAGTTCCACCGCCAGCAAAACTAAACTTAGAAGCTAGTATGTTTGGGTATGAATTTTTTTGGCCTTGTAAATATACAGTTCCATCTGCATAACCAGCGGTAAGCGAGTTTCCTACAGTAACAAATTTACTAAAATCAGCTGTTCCGGATGAGTATGTTCCAGAATCTTCAATTGAGTTGTCTAATTCAGGCTCACAGGCAACTAAACCTATGGCCATTAGTGCTATATATTTTATGTTTTTCATAATGTCGTGATTTAAAATTCTTATAATTTATATGATACTCCAATACCTGGAGCAAATACTGATGATTTGTACGTCCCTCCAAATGGTACGTTTTGTCCATTTTCTTGGTAGTAGTCATAAGAATTGTCAATTTCATCAAATTGTAAGTAAAGGAAAGAAGCGTCAATAGACAACTTATCGTTTACTTTATAAGATAAACCAGCTGTATATCCTACAGAATCGTTACGAGGTGTTTCTGGTGCGAAATACCCGTCTTGTACAGGAGATTCATCAAAATAAATACCTGCTCTTGTAGTGATTTTTGAAGTAGCTTCGTATTGTAGTCCGAAACGGAAAGTATCAGAGTCTTTGTAGTTTCTTGGGCTTACAGATGTTCCTGCGGAGTTATCAAATTCAACGACTAAAGCTTCGTATTCACTCCATTGTGTGAAGTTGTAGTCAAATGCGAATAAAAATTTATCACAGAATTTGTAAGAAAGTCCTACAGTTACTTCGGCAGGCAAAGGCAATTCTGCATTGAAAGAGCCGTCAGAAAAATCACCTGGTGCTGAGTCTGGTACATTTTCAAAATCGGCATCACCATTTTCAGCTTGCATGATAACTTTTGAGCGGTAGTTGAAACCAATGTTTAATTTTTCAATTGGTTTAATCATAAATCCTAAAGTGTATCCCCAAGCAGAAATCCCTTTTTGTTCAACTGTAGCGTTGGCTCTATCTCCGTTAGGTTCACTTAATGTTCTGTTTAAGTTTTTGTTAAAATTTACAGAACCATTAACATAAATAGGACCACCACCAATACTAAATTTATCGCTAATTTTTACAGCAACTGT
>JBMYYK010000069.1:0-2999 GCA_049609325.1 Flavobacteriaceae bacterium
TTAATTTCTGAAGGGTATGGAGAATCACAACCAATTATTGATTGTGAAGGTAAAGATTGTACTGATGAAGAACATGAGCTAAACAGGCGTATAGAGTTTGTAATTGTCGCGGAGTAGTATTTCTTTACTTACAATACAAAACAAAAAAGCCACGTAATACGTGGCTTTTTTGTTTTGTATAAATATGATGTTTTAAAAATTCATCTGAGACACTAAATATCTGTTATCTTTTATAAAGGCGGTTAATACAGATATGTCAGCATTGGAATAAAAGGAGTGCTTACTTTTTGTTAATGTGTTGTTTAAAAGGTTATTCTCGTCAAGCACCACTTTAACTTGTGTAGCTACTGCTTTTCCAGAGTCAACAATTGTAATGTTTTTGGGAAGAATCGCTTTAATTTGATCTATTAAAAAAGGATAGTGTGTGCATCCTAATACTAAATAGTCAATGTTATTTGCCACCATAGGTGTTAAGTATTCTTGAAGTAGCTTACTCATGTCGTTGGAGTGAATTTGTCCAGTTTCAATGAGCTCAACTAAACCTTTTCCAATTTGTTCAGTAATGGAAATGTTTTCAGTATATAATTCGGATGTGCTATGAAAAAGCTCGCTGCTTAAAGTGCCTTTTGTAGCAAGAATACCAATAGACTTGGTTTTGGTGTGTAATGCAGCAGGTTTTATTGCGGGTTCAATACCAATAAATGAAACATCATAATTAGCTCTTAAATACTTTATGGCATTGGTTGTAGCGGTATTACATGCCACAACAATGAGTTTACACCCTTTGTCAATTAATAACTCGGTGTTTTTTATACAAAGGTCAATGATCTCCTGTTTGCTTTTTTGACCATATGGGGCGTGTTTGCTATCTGCGAGATAAATGCAATGCTCATTTGGAAGTAATTGGTGGATTTCTTTCCAAATAGAAACTCCTCCAATACCGGAGTCAAAAATACCTATGGGATTGTTGCGTGTCATAAAATAAATGCCATTACTAGGTCATATAAATATTTACAAGTAATGGCATTTAATTGAGTTATTATAAATTAAGAAACTGCTTTGAGCTTGCTTAATTTAGATTTTGTTAATTTCTTTTCAGAATAGGTTTTGTTAACAATCAATTCTTTGTCATCAGAACTTGGCAGTTCAAACATGGCATCTGTAAGAATAGATTCGCATAAAGACCTTAAGCCTCTAGCTCCTAATTTGTACTCTATAGCTTTTGAAACGATGAATTCTAGTGCGTCATCAGTAATATCGAAAGTTATATCATCCATAGCAAACAATTTTTTATATTGTTTGATGATGGCGTTTTTAGGTTCTGTTAATATGGCTCTAAGTGTTTTTGTGTCTAAAGGATTCATGTGTGTTAACACAGGAAGTCTTCCGATGATTTCAGGAATTAAACCGAAATCTTTTAGGTCTTTTGGGATGATGTATTGCAATAAGTTTTCTTCGTCAATTTTATCATCATCTTTAGAGGCGCTATACCCAACAGCCTGCATGTTTAGGCGTTTTGTAATTACTCGCTCTATCCCATCAAAAGCCCCCCCGGCAATAAACAAGATGTTTTCAGTATTAACTTCTATGAATTTTTGATCTGGGTGTTTTCTACCACCTTTTGGCGGAACGTTAACAACCGTACCTTCAAGTAGTTTTAAAAGGGCTTGTTGTACACCTTCACCAGAAACATCTCTTGTTATTGATGGGTTATCACTTTTACGTGCAATTTTATCAATCTCATCAATAAAAACAATTCCTTTTTCTGCTTTTTCTAAATTGTAATCTGCAGCTTGTAATAAACGTGTTAAAATAGTTTCAACATCTTCACCAACATAACCTGCTTCTGTTAATACAGTTGCATCTACAATGGCTAAAGGTACATTTAACATTTTAGAAATGGTTTTTGCCATTAATGTTTTTCCTGTACCGGTTTGTCCAACCATGACGATGTTACTTTTTTGTATTTCGATATCATCGTCACTTGAAGGTTGTAAAAGTCTCTTGTAGTGATTGTAAACCGCTACAGACATGACTTTTTTACTGTAATCTTGTCCAATAATATATTGATCAAGAAACTCTTTAATGTCTTTAGGTTTTCTTAAGCTTAGTTCTGCAGAGAGGTTGTCACTCTCATCTGCAGCAGATTCTTCTAAAACAATACCATGTGCTTGTTCAATACATTTATCGCAAATATGCGCATCTAAACCAGCAATTAATAAATTGGTTTCTGGTTTTTTTCTACCGCAAAATGAACAAGATAATTCTTCTTTCGCCATTGTTATCTTACTAAAATTTCATCAATCATTCCGTATTCTTTTGCTCTGTCTGCTCTCATCCAGTAATCTCTATCAGAGTCAGCATATACTTTGTCATAGTCTTGACCAGAGTGCTTAGAAATGATTTCGTATAATTCTTTTTTCAAGGTCAAAATTTCTCTTGCAGTAATTTCAATATCACTAGCCTGTCCTTGTGCACCTCCAAGTGGTTGGTGAATCATAACTCTAGAGTGTGTTAATCCTGAACGTTTTCCTTCTGCACCTGCGCATAGTAATACGGCTCCCATTGACGCGGCCATACCGGTACAAATTGTAGCTACATCTGGTTTTATGAATTGCATAGTGTCATAAATTCCTAATCCTGCATATACGCCACCTCCAGGAGAGTTAATGTATATTTGAATGTCTTTAGATGCGTCAATACTTTCTAAAAACAGTAATTGTGCTTGCACAACATTAGCTACTTGATCATTAATTCCGGTGCCTAAAAAGATGATTCTATCCATCATTAAACGAGAGAATACATCAAAAATAGCAACATTCATTTGGCGTTCTTCAACAATATTTGGAGTCATGCCTTGAGGGTACATTGAGCTTAATATTTTGTCATAATGCATGCTATTTATACCGCGGTGCTTAGTTGCGTATTTTTCAAATTCTTTACCGTAATCCATATTTTAAATTATAATTTTTATCAATTTAAACAAAAAAGCGTCAAAC
>JBMYYK010000070.1:0-2957 GCA_049609325.1 Flavobacteriaceae bacterium
GTTTTGAGTTCATCAAGTTTTCAATTGTAGTTTGGTATTCGCTTTTTGAATGCACTACCAAAATTCCTTTTAAGTGCACTAAATCTTTAGCTTCTTGAAATTTTTCAAATAAAGGCCCCGTGATAATCGGAACACCAAAAACAGCTGGTTCAAGCGTGTTGTGTAAACCAGATTTGAATGCACCACCTACATAAGCTATGTCGGCATAGCTGTATATTTTTGTGAGCAAACCAACTGTGTCAATTATAAAAACGTCATAATCGGCAAGGTTTTTTCCGGTCATATCAGAATATAAAACTACTGGTTTTGTAATACTGTTACGTAGTTTTTCTAGTTGTAACTTGTTGATGTTATGGGGTGCAATGATGTGTTTAACTTGATCGCTATGGTTTATGGCGTTTACATAGATGACTTCATCTTCTGGCCACGAACTTCCATAGACAATGGTTAGTGTATCATTTTTAAATTGCTCAATATAATTTAAAGAATTGTCTCGTGATAAAATTTCTAAGACTCTATCAAATCTGGTATCACCATTAACAGTGACATTAGTGAACTTGATGCTGTGTAACAGTTGTTTTGAATTCTCATTCTGTACAAAAAAATGATCGAATGTTTTGAGAGATTTCCGCATCCACTTGCCATACCATTTAAAAAACGATTGGTTTGGTCTGAATATTCCAGAAATCAAATAAGTCTGTATGTGTTGCTGTTGTAATTCGGCTAAATAATTCGGCCAGAATTCGTATTTCACAAAAAATACCATCTCAGGATGTACTAGACGAATAAATTTCTTTGCGTTTGCTGTGGTGTCTAAAGGCAAATAAGTGATGACATCTGCTACACCGCTATGTTTTTTTACCTCATAACCCGAAGGCGAGAAAAAGGTTAGCACAATTTTATGTTTAAGATAGGCGTCTTTTAAACGTTCGATGACTGGTAGACCTTGCTCAAACTCTCCTAATGAAGCGCAATGCACCCAAATTGTGTGGTCTTGTTTTGAAATGTGTTGTTCTAACAGTTGAAACACCTGTGTTCTGCCCTCAATAAATAATTTTATTTTCGGATGACACAAGGCAATGCCTTTTAAAATAAAGCCTGCAATATGGGTAAGAAAGGTGTAAATAAATATCAAAGTATATAAAACTAAAGTTCTAAAGCTAAAATACAGTTCTTAAATGAAAATAATGCTAGAAATAAGATTGATTTTATAGCTTTAGTTTTTCGTATTCAAGACTTAATTTTTCAATATTTTTTTAAGTACAACACTATCGCTGTTATTTATTTTTATAAATAATAAACCTGAGCTTACAGTAGATAAATCAATATTATTTAGCCCATTTGATAATTCTCCAGACTTCAATTGTTTACCTGTAATATCTATGATAGAATAACTTAAATCTTCTTTGGTATTTACATTAAGTGATGTTGATACTGGGTTAGGATAAAACTTCATATCTTCCATAACTAAATCGTTAGTACTCAATGTTGAACAGTCTTCGCTGAAAGTAACTCCACTATCAACTTGTACCCAATTAGTTGTACTCCAAGCAGCATCATCTACTTCAATACAACTTAGGTTTGGAGTGCCATACCCATTAAAAGTGGATATGCTTGTATTGTATCCGTTTTTTACATTCATCTCTGTTAAACTATTACAACCGTTAAAATCAACTAAATCAAGGGATACACCGGTGTTACTTAAATCAAGTGAGGTTATGTTAGTATATGAACATAAAAGGCTTTGTAAGTTTGAAGAACTAGAAAGGTCAAGTGAGCTTATATTAGTACTAGATACATCTAAGCTGTAAAAGTTCTTTCCTGTAGTGTTTAATGTACTAATGTTTGTATTGGAGCAATTTAATATTCCAACACCAGTATTTGAAATATCAAGAGTGGTAAATCGGTTATTATAACATATTAATTCACTAATGCCGCTATTTGTAACATTTAAGTTGGTGATTAGATTGTTGTCACATTCTACTAAATTAATAGTCTTATTTGAAAGATCTAATGACGTTAAATCATTATGTTCTATTTTAAAGGTATAAAGGTTTGTAAGGTTTGTGATATCAATAGCTGTAATATTATTGTAACCTAACCATACAGTTTGCAATTGTGTGTTGTTTGTTAAGTCAATAGCTGTTAAATTATTCGTATCTATATACAAAACTCGTAATTGAGTATTATTACTCAAATCTATAGAGGATATGTTATTATTAAATGCAGCCAAATCAGTAAGATTTACAAAATCTTCAATACCAGTTAAGTCAGAAATATTGTAACTAGGAACACTTAAATTTGTTAAGTTAGAGACGTCAGAAGTTAATACCTGCCCATTAATTACTCCGTCAGAGTCTATTCCAGAATTAATTAGTGCTTGTTCAAAATTTGAATCTGGAATTAATGTTGTTTGTGAATTTGCTATACCAATAAATAGGAGTAATATCAGGGTAATTGTTTTTTTCATGTGTTAGTTTTAATAATTCTGAGTTGAATATTTTAGTGTGTCTGGTCTTAAACTAATGCGTCAAATTTTCAAATAACCTTCGTTGTCGTTTTTATTTACAGGTCTATATATTATCTTTACGCACATTCTAGGTTATTTATGTGTATTGATATAATCAAAAGGAACAATATACAAATTATAATTAGAGTTTATTAAAGGTAAAAATTAATAAATTGTAAAAGAACAATTTTTAATAGTTGTTTAGAACGGTTTTAATCATTTTCTAAAAGATGGAAAAAATTCAAATGGTTGACCTAAAAGGTCAGTATGAACACATAAAAGACGACGTTAACGCTTCAATATTAGAGGTGTTAGATTCTACAGCATATATCAACGGTCCTGAAGTTAAAGCATTTCAGCAAGAGCTGGAAACCTATTTAGGGGTAAAACATGTGATTCCGTGTGCCAACGGAACAGATGCTTTGCAAATTGCAATGATGGGTTTAGG
>JBMYYK010000071.1:0-2938 GCA_049609325.1 Flavobacteriaceae bacterium
CCTCCTACATGAATACTTTTGAATTGTAAATGTGGATTACCCAAGTGTTGAGTCAATTTGGTAATATTAGACAAATCTGCTTTATAAGCCGATCCACCTTTTTTTTGATATGAAGGAAACTGATTGAATAGCCAATCTAACGTTTCTTGATAAGTCATTTTAATGTAAACTGAAATTGTAAATAATTTTACCTATTTGTTTTTCTGGAGCATTTGCGGCGGCTTGCCATTTGGTTTTCATAGCAGCTTTTTTTGCTTCTGCCAGCAAGCAACTCTCGGTGGTTGTACTCCCTTTTGCTCCAGGGGTAGCAGAAATAACCTTTCCAGACCTGTCAACCTTAATAGACACAACAACACGCCCTTCTTTTTTACACGGATATTCTGGTATTGGACGACGTAAAGGCAATCGTCCTATTAAATCATAATTCCCTCCAGAGCCATTACCTGGGTTGGTATAATAATCTGGTGCGTTCGGATCACCGTTTTCATGTCCTTTATCTCCACCTTCATTATCATCACCTTCATTTCCTGTTGACTTCCCTTCAGCTGGAGGTCCATTTAATACACTTGATAATGCATCTTCTGTAGCTTTATCTGGCTTAGGTGGTGCTGGCTCTTCTTTTGGTTCTTCTTTTGGTTGCTCTTTATGCGTTTCAACAGGAACCACTTCTTTAGGCAGTTCTTTCACTGGTGGGACTACTGGTACTTCTTCAGTAGTATCCTCAGTAATAACTTCTTCAGCAACTTCCTCTACCACCTCTTCAACTGGTTCTGTAACTTCTTCTACAACTTCCTCTACAGGTTCATCTTGCACAACCTCTTCTACAGGTTGAGTGTTTAGTTCTTCTAAAGGCTGATCATCACCAGACCCCATATCTGTAGTTCCAAAATTCACCTCCATACCGTATTCTTCAGGCGGATTTGGAGCAGATAAAATCACATGAAAAAACATCCATAAAAATATAATGAACAACGTCAATATCGTTAGCATTGCTGCCCGTTTTTCATTGTCATCTTTAAGTATTTTTTTCATAACAACTGTATTTAATTATTTTGATCGTACTGCAAGAGTCGATTTTATCTTATTCCTATTGGCAATATCCATTACATACACAAAATCTTTCAACTCCACGGTTTCATCAGATCGTAATACGATGCTAGGCTTTTCTAAATCACCAATTTTACTCAATATATATTGCTCTAACTGTTCTTTAGGCACACGTTCCGTATCAACATAATATTCCAAATCCTTCGTAATATTAACCGACAAACTTTTTGATTGTGCTGTTTTTCCACCAGATTTTGGCAACAATAAATCTATCGCATTTGTAGATACTAATGTTGATGCTATCATAAAGAATATTAACAACAAGAACACAATATCTGTCATTGATGACATATTGAATTCTGGTGTTACTTTATTTCTACCTCTAATATTCATATTTTGTCTCTTACGCAGGTTCGTTTAATAAATCAAAAAACTCTAAAGAATTGGCTTCCATGGTGTAAATAATCTTATCTGTTTTTACCACCAAATGGTTATACGCCATATACGCTACAATTCCTACAATTAACCCTGCTACAGTAGTTGTCATTGCCGTATATAAACCATCGGCCAAAGTTTTAATATCTATATTACCACCTGAATTTGCAATTTCAAATATTGATATAATCATTCCAACAACCGTACCAAGAAACCCAATCATAGGTGCAACTCCTGATATTGTAGCTAAAACACTCACGTTTTTCTCTAACTTATATATCTCTAATCGGCCAGCATTTTCAATTGCCGTATGAATATCTTCTAATGGTTTACCTATACGTGAAATCCCTTTTGCAATCAATGCAGATACAGGAGAGTTATCTTGTGCACATAACAAATTAGCTGCTTCAATATTTCCGCTTGTGATATGGTCTTTGATTTGATTCATGAAATTTTCATCGACTTTTGCTCCAGATTTTACAGCCAACAAACGCTCAAAATAGATGTATAACGCCACTGCTAAAAGCACGAATAACAGTCCAATTATTATTTGACCTCCTATTCCGCCTTCCATAATTAAATTTATGACAGAAAATTCTTTTTGAGTTACAACTTCTCCTTCTAAATTTGTTGCAGCCTCTTGAGCCACGTCTTGCAATGTTAGCAACATAGTGTTTTTTTTATATGTTAATAGTATACAAACGAAAATACAACTCTTAAATTGTTTCGCTTAATTTTTATTTAATTAATAAATTTAAAAGTAACATAATTTATGATCATAACTCTTAAAAGTATATTAAAAAAGCCACTAAATACTTAGTGGCTTTTTTAAGAGTATTCTAATATATTTTAGTTACAACATTACTTTTACCATTATATAACCTACACCTCCTAAGACTATAGTATACGGCAGTGCCATTTTTACCATTTTTCCGTAAGACAGATTGATTAATGGTGCTAAAGATGATGTTAGTAAAAACAAAAATGCTGCTTGACCATTTGGTGTGGCCACACTTGGTAAGTTTGTACCTGTATTGATAGCTATGGCTAATTTTTCAAAATGCTCTCTAGTTATATCTCCATTCTGAAACGCTTGCTGTACTTCACCGATATATACTGTAGCCACAAACACATTATCACTAATTGCTGAAAGTACTCCGTTTGCAACATAGAATAACGCTGGTTGTGACGATGGATCTTGATTTAAAGCCCATGCAATAATCGGAGAAAATAAATGTTGATCATGAATCATAGCTACAACAACAAAAAACACTACTAACAAGCCCGTGAATGGCAGTGCTTCCTCAAACGCATGTCCTAAGGCATGTTCTTCCGTAATCCCCATAAAGGCCGTTTGAACAATGATAAGTGCCAAACCAATTAATCCTACTGGAGCAATATGTAACGCCAATCCTGCTACTAACAGTAATGCCGATACCCCTTGAACAATTAATCC
>JBMYYK010000072.1:0-2906 GCA_049609325.1 Flavobacteriaceae bacterium
TAAATGTCGTTTAATTCAAATCGGTAAATGCTGATGTTGCCACCTCTAATACTTTTGTTGTCAAAATTAAAATATTCATTTCCTGCCCAAAACGAAGCTTCTTGATCGTATCTATACATGAGCTCATTGCCAATTGTATATTGAGGTTTTAGGTTTGAAATACAATCGTTAATGTTATTGTTTTTAAACACTAATGTTTTGATGGTTTCTTTTGGGTTTACAAAAAAATCTTGACGGGGTTTGATTGAAAATTGAACAACTTGTTTGTTGTTTATGAAGTTTAAGTCTCGTGAGCGTTTTATTTGTGTCTTTACAGTTGTTTTGTTCTGAAACACAATAAATTTCTTTGAGAATACAATTTCATCGCTGTCATCATAGATTTCTATAAAATAGTTCCCGGTTTTTTTAATGCGTACGTTGCTGTTTGGTATTTGAAGTCTGTAATGAGAATAGATTTGTAAGGTGTTGTATGAGTTTTCGTAATCTTGTAAATGCTGGTCGTCAAGTCCGTTTAAATATTCGCTTTTCATAAGTTGAGATGCAGACCAATCAAAATTACAGTGTGTTATTTTGTAGTAGTAATCGGCTTCATCTCCGTTTATGTCGTCAAATGTAAATTGTAAGGTTTTTCCAAGTTCAATTAAAGGAACTTGTCTTTCTGATGTAAGTTCTTTCAGTTGAATGGTTTTAATGTTTTTAGGAGGGGTAACCTCGTGTAAAACTTGACTAAAACTTAAGTTTAAACTAAATAGGAGTATGGTAAAATGAAACCGTTTCATATAACAAAAATCTTGTTTGGGTGTAAATATAAGCAAAATACATACCGTTCTGTAGGTGTGGTAAATTTGTTATTTAGAAAAATTATAAATAATAAAATTTGACTTAACACAATTTTAAGACTTGGCTATTAAATTGTAAATTTGGCACGAATTTTTTAGAAAATCTACTCAATTATGTCCAAAGACATTCGTATTCGAAAAGGGTTTGACATTAAACTTGTTGGTGAGGCCGAAAAAGACACGGTACAAGCAATAGCAAGTAATGTTTACGCAATTCAGCTTTCTGATTTTCATGGAATAATCCCAAAAATGCTTAAAAAAGTTGGTGAAAAAGTACAAGCTGGTGAAGCGTTGTTCTATAATAAAGCCAATGAAGCTATGAAATTTGCTTCTCCAGTTAGTGGTGAGGTTTCTGAGATTGTACGTGGAGACAGAAGACGAATTTTAACCGTTAAAATCAGCGCAGATAAAGAACAAAGTTATACTAGTGCACCTAGTTTAAATGTAGAAACTGCAGATGCTGAAACTATTAAAAAACATTTATTAACTACAGGTTGTTGGCCGTTTATAAATCAGCGTCCATATGCTATAATTGCAAATCCAGAAGTTGCTCCAAAGGCTATATTTGTTTCTGCTTATGCAAGTGCGCCTTTAGCTGCTGATTATGATTATGTGTTAGCAGGTAAAGAAGCAGAATTGCAAGCAGCAATTACAGCTCTAGGAAAGTTAACAGAAGGTGCAGTTCACGTTTCTGTAGGGAAGAATTCAAATTCTCCTTTAGCAGGTTTAAACGGTGTGACGTTGCATAAAGTTTCTGGTCCGCATCCGTCAGGTAATGTTGGTACTCAGATTAATAAAATTGATCCTGTAAATAAAGGAGAGGTGGTATGGACAGTAACACCTCAGGATTTAGTAATTATAGGAGAGTTGTTGTTAACTGGTAAATTTAACGCAGAGCGTACTATTGCTTTAGTGGGGTCTTCAGTTAAAGCGCCAAAGTACTACAAAACTAAAATAGGAGCTGAGGTAGCAACATTTGTATATTCATCTGGTGTTCATACAGAAAACATCCGTGTGATTAGTGGTAATGTGTTAACGGGAACAAAGGTAAATCCTGATGGATACTTAGGGTACTATAACAATACTGTTACGGTGATACCTGAAGGAGATGATTACGACTTATTTGGTTGGAATAAACCTGTGTTTAATAAAGTATCTACATCAAGAGCGATGACGTTCTCATGGATGATGCCAAATAAAAAGTTTGATTTGAACACAAATACAAACGGTGAACACAGAGCATTTGTTGTAACTGGGTCTTATGAAGAAGTATTTCCTTTAGATATGTATCCGTTACAAATGTTAAAAGCTTGTATGGTAAAAGATTTAGATGAAATGGAAGCTTTAGGTATGTATGAAGTTGCTCCGGAAGATTTCGCTTTAACGGAATTCATCTGTGTGTCTAAACAACCGCATCAGCAAATCATTAGAGAAGGGTTAGACTTAATGTATAAAGAAATAGGATAACGCTATGAGCTTGAAAAGTAATTTACATAATTTAAAAGAAAAGTATAAAGGAACCAAGATGGCTCCTGCTTTTAATGCGTTACATACGTTTGTGTATTTGCCAAATGAGGTGACTCATTCTGGAAGTCATGTGCGTGTAGCGGACGACTTAAAGCGTACAATGAATACAGTAATCATGGCATTAGTACCATGTTTAATATTCGGTATGTTTAATGCTGGTTATCAGCACTACCTTGCTACGGGAGAAATTCAAGCGGCATCAGCAGGGTTCTTTAGTCCAGAATTTTGGGCAATGGATAACTTGCTATTAGGTGCTTCTAAAATATTACCATTAGTAATAGTATCTTATATAATTGGTCTTGGAGTAGAATTTATTTTTGCGATTATAAAAGGTCATGAAGTAGAAGAAGGATACTTAGTGTCAGGAATGTTAATTCCTTTAATTGTTCCTGTTGATACACCATTATGGATGTTAGCAGTAGCAGTTGTGTTTGGAGTTGTTATTGGTAAAGAGGTGTTTGGAGGAACAGGAATGAATATTCTAAACCCTGCTTTAACAGTAAGAGCATTTTTATTCTTTGCTTATCCAACTTGGATGAC
>JBMYYK010000073.1:0-2238 GCA_049609325.1 Flavobacteriaceae bacterium
CAACCAGAATCTACACCAATTAATGCATTAGTGGCTGTTGAGGGTACACCGTTAGAAGATCAGAAACCAGTTGAAATCTGGGATATGATACGTATGGTTGCTACAACAAGAATTGTATTGCCAGAAACACAAGTGCGTTTATCTGCTGGGCGTACTCAAATGAGTAGAGAAGGTCAAGCCATGTGTTTCTTTGCAGGAGCAAATTCTATTTTTGCAGGTGATAAGTTGTTAACTACTCCAAACCCTGATGTAGATGAAGACATGAAAATGTTTAAGTTGTTAGGATTAAATCCGCAAAAACCATTTACAAAAAAGGTACAACCACAAACTGTAGAGGCAAAAGATTCTAAATTTGAAGCTTTAGGAGAAAAACCAAAATGGTCTAGACCAGAGCATAAAATAGAGAGAAACGAAGCAGCAAAAGCTAAAGGGAAGTTAGTCAAATAACGATTACCGACTATATAGGGATAAAGTATAAAGGAGTTGATTACGGAATTAACTCCTTTATTTTGTCATAAACCAAATGCGATTCCCAACCTCTATACAATAAATAATCAGCTAGTTTTTTTCGTTTTTTATACTTGTTGGGTTCTAGGATAGTGTCTAGTTTTTTTAGAGCTATCGTGTCTAATTTAGTTAAATAATCGTCTTGAGAAAACTCATTTAACCCCGACTTGATGTTATAGCTAGAAATATTTCGAGCTTTTAATTCTCGTGTAATACGTTGTTTCCCCCAATGCTTAACATTAAATTTTCCTCTTGCAAAACTCTTTGCAAAACGTTCTTCATTTAAAAAGTTGTGTTCCACTAAATGCGTCACAATAGCATCAATAACAACAGGAATCATGTTCATACTTTTGAGTTTGTTGATGACTTCTTGATAGCATCGGTCTTGATACACACAATACTGTTCAAGTTTTCGTTTGGCTTCGGTAACAGTGTAAGTTTTAGTATTCAATGTGTTATGTGATTTTTAATGTAAAGTTATGGTTAAGAGTTTGATATGTTGATAATTATATTTTCAATAATCAATAAAATCAACTACATTTGCAGCGGTTTTACGAATATACACATCTTTAAAATATGAAAAAAATAGCTTTTTTGCTACTATTTGTTAGTGGTTTTTTATCTGCACAAGTAGGGGTTAATACAACATCTCCTAGTCCTGCATCAGTATTACATTTAGAATCGTTAAATGGTTCTGGAACTCATGGTGGATTCATGCCACCAGTAGTCGATTTAGCAGAACGCGCATTAATACCAGTAACAGCGGCAGATGATGTATGATGATATATTTATCTGACGGTACAACACGTTGTTTGCAAATATACAATGCAACAGATACTGCATGGGTAGATATGTATTGCATGCCTGTGCCAGGACCAGCGTCATTTAATCAAGATTTTGATATGAATACAGGGTGGACATATACTTCTAATGTAACATATTTTCAAAATGGAACCGATGGTTATTATGATGTAACTGATGGTACTGATTTTTCTAATTTAGTTTTAACTGATAACTTTTTTGGAGTTCGTGATTTAAATGATGAGGGTAATGGAACCACGGGAGAAGGGGTGTTAACATTTGATCAAATTGATGTATCTGGAATTACTGGGGCTACATTTTCGTTTGATTATGATTCAAACGCTTTTAATGCTACAGGTGATTATTTCAGATATCAGGTGTTTCACGACGGTACAGGTCAAGGAGTAGTAGATTTATGTACAGGTTGTAATGATGATTCGAATGGAAGTGTGTCTGTTGGTATACCAGATGGAGTTACAAATTTTCATGTAGAAATTATTGTCAAGTGTGATGGAGGAAGTGATTATGTAGGTTTTGATAATTTTAAAGTTCAATAAAATAGATATGAAAAACATTATATGTATTTTATTGTTAGTGACTAATATAGCATTAGCGCAAGTGGGTATTGGTACAACAACACCAAGTTCAGCAGCAGTATTGCATTTAGAAACAGCCAATTATTCAACAGCTAAAGTAGGAGGGTTCATCATGCCAGTAGTGACGGAAGCTGAACAAGCGGCTATTCCTGTGGAAACTTCAACAACGCGAGACGATGGTTTAATGGTGTTTGTTAGTGATCCTGGTACAGGTAAATGGTGTTGGGATATTTATGATGGCGAGCAGCATGTTTGGCGAAGTATAAAATGTAATGCACCAGTAGTAGTTGATCCTCCAGTTTGTGATACCCAAATTTATTTAGAAGATTTTTCA